>NZ_MUNF01000059.1 GCF_002154555.1 Streptomyces murinus | reverse complement strand
GCCGGTCATGGCGGCGAAGCCTCCTACTCGGAGACGAGGAGCGTGAGGAACTTGCGAACGCGGCCAGCACGGACAGGTTCGGTGCCGTGGACGAGCTGGCTGCCGAAGACCACGAGCGTGCCGGGAGCGGGTGCGACGCTCCATCGGGTGCGGGGCAGGGTGCGGAACCAGCGGGAGGACATGTCCGTCCCGTCGTGTGCGAAACGCATCCCCTGGGCGTAACCCGCCCCGGTCGGCGCCTCGTCGGCGGTCCAGACGGCGTCGCTGCCCGTGGTCTCCACGTAGAACGCGCCGCCGGTGTCGTGGATGTCCGTGAGCGTGACCGTCGCGGCGGCGATCTGGCGGGGACGGGTGAGGGGATCGGGGGCGATACCGTCGGCATGCGCGGTGATGTATTGGCCGGCCCCATATTCGAGGTAGATCCACGGCCGGTGGCCGGTGACCGACGGCAGCGTGCGCGTGATCGCGACCATGTGGAGCTTCAGGGCCTGGTCGAGGAGGGCGGTCGCCTCGTACGGGATCTCGGTCATCTCGATCCGGCCGGCCGGCTCGTAGACGTCCTGCGCCTCGGCGGGGGAGTGACCGGGGATCTCGTGAATGGTGGTGCGGCGGGCCGTGCCGTACCGGTCGCGCCCGAGGGAGCCGAGTGTGTCGTCCATGACGCGGCTGAGTCGCTCGATCTCGTCCGGCTTGAGGAAGCCCTCCACAGTACGGATGGACAGAGTCTCGGCGATGTGGATCATTGCCCGCCTCCGCACGCGCAGGAGGTGGAGGGCGGGGCAAAGGCGGCTTCGGCCAGGGCCACCGTGAGTACGTGCACCGCTTGGGCGAGGTCCTCGAAGTACTCGGCCGACGTGGTGCCGGCTTCGGGCACGAGATAGAGGTCGAGCGTCGGATACACCCGGCCGGTGGTGCGGCACGTGAGTTCGCTGCGACCGAGGACCAGCGAACACGCCCCGGGCAGGGAGGACTCGGCTCGGCTGGCGGCATGGCACAGGCGCGCCGCTGTACGCGCGTACTCGGCGGGGTCGCGCGGCAGGATGCCGACCGAGAGGAACCGGGGCTCGGCTCCGTGGAGGTCGGCGTAGGCGTGGCCCTGGCAGCTGTCGTAGGTGACGGTGTTCCAGCCTGAGGTGAGCGCGTCGACGACCGGGCGGATGCCGGGCTCGATGCCCTCGTACCACTGGGGATGGTGGGGGTCGAGATCGTCTGCCTCGTGCACGCCGGGGAGGCCGACCGTGTTGATGTTCCCGTTGGCGCTGACCTGGAGACGCGCGGGCGAGCGGGGAGCGGTGGGGTCGTCCCAGCGAGCCAGGAAGGCGGAGACGTGGTGCATGTTGTTGGGGCGGACGGGACGCCAGCGCAACCGGGAGCATGCGGCACCGGGCGGGAGGTCTGGCTGGGCTAGGAGGGCGGCGACGCCGTCGATCAGGCGCATGCGGTGGTCGCAGTACGCGTCTTCGTCGCCGACGGCGGCGAAGCGGACCCGGACCGCCGGGCAGCCCGCGCCGCAGGTGTCGCGGTAGTCGCAGGTCGTGCACTTCGTGACCAGGGAGCGTGCCTGCTGGAGCAAGGCAGAGCCGCCCTGGGCGCTGGCCACGTCCGCCTCGGTGTGGACGTCGCCGAGAGAGGCGAGGCCGGCCTGCGGCCAGGGCAGCTCGTCACAGCTTCCCAGGCGGTCATCGGGATAGAGGGTGAGGACATGGTCGCACTTCAAATCGGAGAAGTGACAGGAACGGGTCCCCAGACCCTTCAGACGGCGGATGACGGACACGACGGGCTCCAGCTTGACGCGGCGGAACACGCCGTCGGCGACCCAGTGGTGGGCGGCCTCCAACACGAAGTCGGCGTATTGACGAGGCGTGACGGCCCAGGCCGGGCCGGTGGGGCCGATGGCCCTTCGCTGGAGTGCCCGACTGGTCGGCGCACGAGATCCGACCACTGCGGTCGACCGGGTGACCGCCGCGTCGAAGCACGGCACAAGGCTGACCGTCGTCACGGCGGGAAAGGATGCGAGGTGCTCCATGACCTCGGAGGCCCGGCCGAGGACGTACGGGGTGACGGCGCAGATGACGCCGGCGCGGCGTTCCCGACGGCCGAGGAGCTTCAGGGCTTCGACCACTCGCGGGTAGGTGGGGCGGCCGTCGTAGCCCACTCGCCACGAGTTCCCCAGCGCGTCCCCGTCGAGGGAGATGCCGATCTCCAGTTCCGGGTAGTGCCGCTCGAACAGGTCCAGCCAGGAGTCGTCGAGTTGGAGGCCGTTGGTCTGGAGGCTCACGCGGATGACGTTCGGCTGTGTGGCGAGCGCGTCCAGGATCTCCGCGATCCGTTCCCGGCCGGCGGTCAGGGGCTCCCCGCCGTGGAGTTCGACGCTGAGCGGACGCCCGGAGAAGATCGAACCGAGGCGGTGGACCTGTGCCGCGCTGATCCGGGCGCCGCCCGGTGACTCTTTGCGCTTTTCGAAGCAGTACAGGCAGTCGATGTCGCAGGTCTCCCCGCGGAGCTTGAGGATGACGGAGACGGCCGTGTCCGGCCCGGTGCTCGACAGCGGGGCGTAAAGGCTCTCCATGTCGATGGGGGCGGTGCGGGTGACGGGCATCAGAGGACTCCTGAGGAGGAGAGGCGCGGTCTACGCGCCATCGGTGGAGACCGTGGACAGCCACCCGAGAAGCTGTCCGCCGGTGATGGGGATGTGAACGTCGCCGCGGCGAAGGAACCACCCGTCGGCGTACCGCTGCGGTAGCCAGCCGGAGTCAGGGGCAACCAGGTTGGGAGGTTTCTGCAGGGGGTCGTCGACGGGCCAGCAGCCCAGGAGCGCTCTGGCCACGCGTCGCTGAACGGGGCGGAACCACTCCCACGTCTCCGTGTGGGCTGGCTCGATCGGCGGACCGAACGGAGCGCCGGCAAGCAGCGGCAGCCACTTGTCGCCCAGGACCGGATGACCAGCCGCCGCGCACTCGAGCGCGGTGAGGCAGGTCTCCAGCTTCCGGCACACGACTTGGGCGGGTTCGGCCAGGCCGTCTTCGACGAGACCGGTCAGGTCCTCGGCGAGACTCGCAGCGACCTCCGCCTGGTCGGCGACCGCCCAGCGTCGGTAGCCCTGGCGCTCCCCGGCATCGAGCACCGGGTCCCAGCGTCCGGAGCCGTATGAGAGAGCGGTGCGCAGACACATGATGTCGTGCATCGAGGCGCGTACTCGGCGGAACAATCCGAGGTCGCCGCGGCGGACGTCGAAGGAGCGGAGCAGGTGACGGAGTTCCTCCGCCCGCTGCGGCGCCGCCGCCTGGAGGTCGACACGGACGCCGTCCACGATGCGCGACTCCCATGTCGGAAGGTCGCCGTCCACAATGCCGCGCAGGTCGATATCGCTGGCCGCGTGGGCAAAGCCGCAGGCGAGCGCTCCCTCCAGCCAGACCTCACGAGCCAGGCCGGAGACGAGTAGCTCCCGGGCGACTCCGTCAGCGATCTCCCGGCGCAGCTGTGCTGATGAGTTCACCAGCGGCCTCCTTCGATGAGGATCTCGTCGTCGGCGGTGATCTCCCTGAGGAGATCGACGGCCCATCGGTCGAGCGCGCCGCGCACGTCGGACCGCTGGGCGCCGATGTGGGGCGAGGCCAAGAGGTTGAGCGGCACCGTGGAGCCGGTGAGGAGCGGCAGGTGCTCCCGCTCGACCGGGTCGAGTGCGAGGCCCGAGAGTCCGCCGTCCGCCAACGCCCGCAGACAGGCGGCGATATCGAAGGTCTCCAGCCGCCCGGCGCAGATCAGCAGGGGCTGTTGCGGAGCGACGCGTGCCAGGAATTCCTCGCCGATGAACTGTCGGGTCGTGGCACGCAGTGGCAGGGCGACCACGTGCACCTGCGACTGCTCCATGAGCGCCGCCTGCGACACCTCCCGCAGACCGGGGGGATTCGACGGCCATGCGGCGTAGGCCGTGCGCGCCACATGTGGGGCGAGGGCCCGGCCGGCGGCCAGCCCCACCGGACCCGCGCCCCAGACGCCCACCGCCAGGGTGCCGAGTGAGACACCCATGCACGCCTCCTTCTCGTGGCGGCCGAGCATGAGCGCGTGCTGCCCCAGGGGGATCCGCCGGGCCAGGGCGAGAGCAGCGGCGAGGACCCACTCGCCCACGGCGGCCGCCCCGGCCTCGGCGTTGCGGTGCAGCGTGATCCCACGGCGTTGGAGTGCGCTCACGTCGATGTGGTCGATGCCGGAGCCGGTCCGTACTACGTGCCGCAGGCCAGGAAGTGCGTCGAGCTCCCGCTCGCCGAGTCGGACACCGGAACGCAGGACGACCACGGCCGCGTCGGCTGGCAGAGGCCAGTTCAGGTCCAGCAAATCGTGCACGAGGACGTCGGGCAGCGCGCGGCGGATCGCACCCGCATCCGCCGCTCCGCGCACCACGAGGACTGCGCTCATCCGAGGGAACCTGGCTTCTCGTACCGGCCGTAGGCGAGATCACCCTCGCCGACGACGACGGTCACGGGCGACGGCGCGCCGAAGTACGCGTCACAGGCGCGCTTCACCCCCGGCAGTCCGTCCCAGGCCCGTGGATTGACCGCGGCGTCCGCGTAGTCGTCGACGAGCAGCACGCCCGTCGGCGTCATGCGGGTGACGCAGTGCGTGAGTCCCGTAAGGGTCGAGTCGTAGAAGTCGCCGTCCAGGTAGGCGAACGCGATCTCGTTGGGCAGCTCCTTGGGAAGGGTCTCGTCGAACCATCCTGGGTGGATGACCGGCGTCGGCCTGCCCCAGGCCGCGTGCGTGGCGCGCACGTCGTCCGGGGATGACCGGAGCTCGCCCGCTGCCAGATGGTCCGAGTCCTCGGCGCCGGGCGCGGGCATGCCCTGGAAGGAGTCGTAAACGTGGATCTCGCGGTCGTAGTCGCCCAGCGAGTCGAGCACGCTACGGATCCAGAGGGCCGTCGCGCCTCTGTAGCAGCCGAGTTCCACTACGGCTCCCGGCAGACCGCGTGCGGTCATGTCGGCGAGCTCGTCGGCGATCACGCTGAGTCGGTCGGCACAGACCGTCCCGGAGTGCTCCCGCAGCAGCCACTCCCGCAGATCCTTCAACGTCGGATCCATGAGGGTCACCACCTGTCCACGAAGGGGTCGGCGAGCTCCCCGTTCAACGCCGCCGACAGCGGGTGGTTGATCCGGGGCAGCAGGTACACGTCGCCCAGACGTTCCAGCGGAACCCACTCGAAGCCCACCTGGATGGGGTCCGGCGGCTCCGGCATGCGCGGCTCGGCGTCGTCCACCTGCTCGGCGAGGAAGTTGAACTGAACCTTCTGTACGTCCCCGAACTCGCCCTGCCACGACTCGGGGACGTACTCGACGACGCACAGCAGACGCCGGGCCATGACCTGGAGGCCGGTCTCCTGCGCGACCTTGCGGTTCACGGCCTGGCGCAGGTCCTCGCCGACCTGCGCCTTGCCGCCGGGGAGGTTGTAGTGGAACCCGGCCTCGTCGACGTATGACAGGAGCAGGACGGCACCGTCGCGCACGATCGCCGCCTTCACGGAGACGCTGATCCGAGGCAGTTCGGGCGTCAGAGGCATGACAGCGCCTCCGGTTCGCCGACGCGCATCAGGTCGCCGACCTCCGCGAGGGACCCCGCGCCGGTGGAGCGGAAGCTCCCTCCGCGCTGGAACTGACGAGCGGCGGTGCGCATACCCGCAAGGGCGGCACGGCTGAGCTGGTTCGCGTAGATGCAGAGGCGGAAGCCGGCCTCGCCGAGCTCGGCGGCGCTCAGGTCGGGGAACGCCGTGGGCACGCTGACCAGCGGCACGCCGTGGTCCCAAGCCCGTCCGATGGCCCGCGCCTGATCACCGGTCGCGTCCTTGGAGTGGATGAGGATCGCATCCGCTCCGGCCTCGGCGTACGCCTCGGCGCGGGCGATCGCCGTGGTCATGTCCTCGCCGGCGATCAGGGCCTCGGTGCGAGCCACGACCACGAGGCCGTCATCGGCGGTCTTCCGTATGCGCCCCACCTGCTCGCACAGCAGGTCCCGGTCGGCGAGGCTCTGGGCACGGTGGGCCGCGAAGCTGTTGCACTTGGGGTACGCGCTGTCCTCGACACACACTGCCGCGGCTCCGGCGCGCATCAGGTCGTACGCGAACCGCTCCGCCGTGCGCCCCGAGCCGCCCGCGTTGTCGATGTCGACGATGACAGGCAGTTCGGTGACGCGGCCGAGGGAGGCGACCACGTCGGACAGGTCCCGGGGACCCAGGACGTTGGCGTCCGGTAGCCCGGAGGCGGCGGACACCTCCAGACCGCTCACCCACAGGGCGTCGAAGCCCGCCTCCGCCGCGACATGCGCGGCGAGTGCGTTCACCGCACCGATCGCCAGGAGAGGGTGCTTCCGCTCGCTGTCGTCGAGGGCCTCGCGCAGACGCCTCGCCTTCGTGCCGTCAGTCACGGGTCTCTCCTCCTTCCGTGTGGGCGCCGATGGGCGGTACCAGCTGTCGATCGCGCAGTACGTCCCAGGCGGCGAGCAGCACCTCGGACCGGGGGCGGCGGGCATCCAGGCGGACCACGTCGCCGAGGAGCGGGAACTGGTCGGGCTTCGTGACCACGGCCTCATAGGTCTCACGAACCCGGCTCTGCACGTCGTGCACGTCCCAGTCGGCTCGGACGGCGTCTCCCTGTCGGGCCTGCGCCCGGCTCATCGAGGCGTCGGTCTCCAGGTCCAGGACGAGCGTGAGATCGGGGGCCACGGTGAGGTGCGCGGCCAGCGTCTCGTACGTCTCCGACGCCCTCATGCCGTGCTTCACGGCGAAGAAGGCCAGCTCGCTGAGCAGCCAGCGATCCGCGATCACGGGCCGGGCCGGTCGCTGAGGGAGCACAAGGCGATCCAGCGTGGCCCGCTTGTCCGACGCGATCGCGGACAGGTAGGCGTCACGGTTCCCGGCGTTCGGCTGGTACTTACCGGTGACGATGGCGGCGGCCTGGTCGGCGGCGAGGAAGTTGGTGGTGAGCACGCACAGCGGGGTGACGCCGTAAAGCCCCTCCCAGAGCCGGAACAGGCCCTTGCGCAGCGTCGTCTTGCCGGTGCCGTCGAGCCCCTCGATGACGATGAACGGATAGCGGTGGTTCATTCGACCTGCCCCGCCCCCGTGCCGCCGGCGTACTTGGTGAAACGGCCGCGCCAGCGGGCCGTGGTGGACACCAGGTCCACCAGCCGCAGCTCCGCCAACTCGTCGACGAGGCGCGGTAGCTCGGGCTCGGCGCAGATACCGACCTCGATGGCCCGGCAGTACGTGGCGCGGAGGGCCTGGTCGTCGGCGGAGTCGCGCAGCGCCGTCTCCAGCACCCGCGTGGCCATGCCGTGGGCCACGACGCTCACGGCGGTGCCCAGGGCCTGCTCATGGACCGGGCTCGGGTGCGGCTCCAGCGTGATGTGGTGCACCCCGCGGTGGCGGATGACCGCGAAGAAGCCCACCCACCACGCGGCGGCGCCGCTGACGGCGATCACAGCGTCGGACCAGGACGCCCCGGACTGCTCGACGAGGAGATTCTGGGCAGCGGTGTCGGCGGCGCGGTGGAGCGCCCCGCGCTGGTTCCGCGACTCCACTCCATGCCTCTGGGGCAGCTCCCACCAGAAGCCGAGCCCGGCGTCCCCCAGCAGCGCCATCGCGGACTCGTCACTTGCCGGCAGCGGAGACGGGCGTTGGGCCAGCGCGGAGACATCGGCGCCTGGCACGTCCGGCAGCGTCTTTTCCTCGGCGACGGCAGCCCGCCATTCGTCAAGGTGGAGATGGAGCCGCTGGGTCAGCAGCCCGTCCGCCAGCGTCTGCCAGGCATGGGCGAGCGGCGGCGAACCGGGGGGCCGGGGTGGCAGGGTCAAGGAGGTCACAGGTCGGATCCTCACGTCCGGGGAGTCGCGGCACGCGGCTCCGGTCGGCGGTGCTCCACCACGATGGCCGCCACGAAGGCCCACGCCTATGAGTGTTTATGAGCCCCATCAGCGGAACGTGCCCGGGTGATCACAGAGCGAGGGAGAATGCCGACCATGGTCGACAGCGGACAGCGGCGGTGTACGCGCTGCGGTGCCCTTCTCAGCCGCTTCAATGCCGGTAAACGATGCGCCTCGTGCCAGGGCGGGCCGGCCGCCCGACGGGCCGACCCGGCCTTCTGGCGTGATCCGACGGTCCGGCGAGCCGTGGCTGCATGGGACCTCGGCACCGTCGTCAAGCTGTTCCGGAAGCACACGGGCCTCTCCCAGGCCGGCGTGGCGCGGATGGTCAGCATCGACCAGGCCGAGGTCAGCAGACTGGAACGAGGGCTCAAACAGATCCGCGACCGACGGCAGTTCGTCCAGTGGACCGATGCGCTCGGAGTCCCGGAGGAGCTGCTCGGGCTCCTGCCCACGGCCGATCCGCACATCCCGCACTCCACGGGCCGGCCGGGAACGGCGGGTACCGGAGCCCGTGGGTATGCAACGCTGTCCGAAGGGCCGGGTCAGCTTCTGTTACCCGCCGGCCGGTCCGTCCCGACGACGGCGCTTCCTGCGTTGTCCCTTCCCGCGGCCTCCTTCCTCGGGGACAGCCTGAGGCTCGATTCCCGCCCGGAGCTGGATGCCTGGCGCGCCATGCCGATGCGCGCGCTCGTCGTCGCGAACCGCACGGTGGACGGGGCGGTCCGGCAGTTCGTCACCGACGCCCGGTCGAGCGGCGTACGCGCTACCGCCTCCACCCCGCTCGACATCCCCGCCGCGTACGAACTGGACGATCTGACCTACGGCATCCTCTGGGCCGTGTCCGGCTTCGAGGCGGCACTTCTCGGCGACGACCAAGCCCTGCACACATCGCTGGCGTCGCTCACCGTTTCCCCAGGTTCACCAGCCGCCTCCGACCAGAGCCTGACCGAAGTGTCCCGGATGCTGATCGGCTCGGAGACCGCGGCCCGGTACATCCTGGGCCACCGTGACCACCTGGGCGACGCGCCCGTCTTCTGGACCAGGGAGCAGCGCGGTGAAGAGGCTGCCACGTGGCTGTTCTTCCGGCACAAATACCGCTACCTCGAACGAATGGCACCCCGGAGTCCGGGCGGTACCAGCGGCCGGGGGTTCTGCATCCCCGAGAGTGCTGTCGCCTCCTCACCCGCGTACGAGCGCGTTCTGCTCTTCCTCGCCATCGCGCTCATGGAGTCCTTCGGCATCCGCACCTGGGTGACCGACGACGGAGGCTTCGCTCACACCGACGGCTTCGCGCTCTCCCACGGGCGCCGGGCCGTTATCGCCTCATGGGTACGGACCGAGGGGGCGTCTCGCCTCGCGGTCACCGCGCGGCCGGGAGCCCTGCGGACGTTCGCCGATGTGACGGGCCACGTCAGCCAGCACTCGGCCACGGCGGCAGGGCAGGCAGGGCAGCGCCTTGCGGCAACGGCGGAGTACCTCGGCCTCGACGCCTCCTGGCTCGGTCGCCGGTGCGCACAGTTGTCGGTGGCCGGTACGGAGCGGCTTGCCCGGCCGCGCAGCCGGTTGCTCGGCCTCGAAGGGCTGGAGGCCGCCTGCCGGTTCGTGGCCGAGCAGATGGTGATCATTCCGCGTACCCGGACGGCGCCGACCCGATAGCCTGCGTGAACCACTCGTGAGGCAGTGCTCGGCGGCGTCCGGACAGGGGAGCAGGGGAATGACGGAGTCGGTCAGGAACGTGGCGGTCTTCTCCCTCGGCGGCACGATCGCCATGACCACGGATCCCACCACCGGAGGCGTCGTGCCGGCGCTTTCGGCCCATGAACTCCTCGCCGCGGTACCCGCGTTGGCCACGAGTGGCATCGGTCTCAAGGTGCGGGACTTCCGACGCCTGCCCGGCGCTTCCCTGACCTTCGAGGACCTCACCGCACTGTCGGCCGCGATCGCGGCGGAGCTGGAGACCGGAGAGGTCAACGGGGTCGTCATCACGCAGGGCACCGACACCATCGAGGAGACCGCCTTCCTCCTCGACCTCTACCACGGCCACGAGCAGCCGGTTGTCGTCACCGGCGCGATGCGCAACCCCACCCTGCCCGGCGCCGACGGCCCGGCCAACCTCCATGCCGCCGTCCTGGCCGCCGCCGACCCTGGACTCAGCGAAGTCGGCTGCCTCGTCGTACTCGGCGACGAGGTCCACTCCGCCCGGACCGTCCGCAAGTCCCACACCACCAGCCCCGCCGCCTTCACCTCACCAGCAAGCGGCCCGATCGCGCGAATCGCGGAGAACCGGGTGCGGATGGTGGGCGGCTTGCCGTCCCGCGGACCGCTGGTCGGCGCCCCCGACCGTGAGGCGCGCGTCGGTCTCTACACCGTCACCCTCGGCGACGACGGCACCCTGCTCGACCTGTGGGACGGCAACTGCGACGGACTCGTGGTCGCGGCCTTCGGTGTCGGCCACGTCCCGGAGCGCCTTGTCGAAGGGCTCACCAAGCTCGCGTCCCGTATCCCCGTGGTCCTCGCTTCCCGCATCGGCAACGGCCCCGTCCTGTCCGACACGTACGGCTTCCCCGGCTCCGAGAAGGACCTCCTCGGCCGTGGGCTCATCGGCGCCGGAGACCTCGGCCCGTACCAGGCGCGGCTCCTCCTGCACGCTCTGCTCGCCCAGGGCGCCGACGGAGCGACGGTCCGCGAGACCTTCACCACCGCCTCCGCCCGCTGATCCCACCTCTGAGGAGACACCCGCACATGCGTGCTCACGAGCTGACCGTCGGTCGTACCTTCGGCGTCACCTTCGACCACGGGGAGGACTTCTTCGAGGCGCTGTCCGCCTTCTGCCGGGGCAACGGCGTCCGGCAGGGCTATATCCCCTCGTTCATCGGAGCCTTCGCGGAGGCTGAGATCGTGGGTGCTTGCGAGAAGCTCGCGGACCCGGACGCACCGGTCTGGGCGAAGACGTACGTCACCAACGTCGAGGCGTTCGGCGCCGGCACCCTTGCCCATGACCCCGCCACCGGCGGAATACTCCCGCACATCCACGTCTCCGCCGGTCTGAAGGCCCAGTCGGCCGACGGCAGGACCAGCCACCTCCTCAGCGCCAAGGTCCAGTTCCTCAGCGAACTGCTGATCGTGGAGGTCACGTCGCCCATGATGACCCGGCCCCTGAACCCCGACCTCTACGACGTTCCGCTGCTCACGTTCGGCTGACCGGCAGGAGTCGGCGAAGCCAGGGGTGGTCCGGCGCGATCACCTTGATCGCCTCCGCCAACCAGACGCGTTGTCCCTCCTCCAGCAGCGGCAGAACCGCCTCGAAGTCGGTCTCGTCCTTGTCCCGCGTCGCCTTCGCCTTATAGAAGAGCTGCACCTCGGGTGCGAGATAGGGAATGCCGCTTGCGCTCGTCCGCCCCACCCGCTCGATCGGAAGCCGGATCTGCGGGGTGCGCCGCGAGACCCACTCGTGACCCTCAGACTCGTCCAGCATGAGCTGCACCGACCAGGGTGCCTCCGGCGTACGCCGACACCAGATGTCGTGGAGGGGCGGCTGAAGAACCTCCCCAGAATGCCACGGACGCAATCGCCCCAGACCAGGCGGATCAGCTACGGACAGATCCCAGCCAGCCAGAAGATCACGTAGGAGGGCTTGGTCGCGGCGGAGGATTAGGACGTCGAGGTCGCCGTGCGGGCGCAGCTCACGACCGACCGCGAGTTCGATCGCGTACCCGCCGGCGATCCACCATGGGAAGACCGCCTTGGCGAAAAGGTCAGCCATGTCTTCTGGACGCTCAGGTGCCCAGCGCCCCAATTCGTCAGCATTCACCCCTCCATCCTCCCAGTGACGAGGTGCTGGAACCGGTAGCTGAAAGTGGGCCGACGGGCGGCCGATCGCCCTCCGGTCGCACGTGCTCATAAACACGCATGAGCATCCGGGGAGTGCGCGGCCATGGTTGAGCTGTGACTTGAGGCGGTCGATGCCCGGCGCCCCGAGCCACAGCTTCCCGGTCCGAGCGCGCTTGAAATGAAGGCGCGGCACTGGGCGCTCGTACCGCCCTTCGACGGTAGCCGCTGCGCTGCCGTGACCAAGCCAGGTTCCGGGAGACGCTACCCACACGTCATCACAGGAGGTCCGTACTCCGATGATCAGCGCGCCATCCCCCGCTCTCTGCATCGGAACTTCTGGACCCACCGCCTACGGGTGCGCAGCTTGGCGGGAAGACCGCCTTGTCCAGTCGCGGGTGGACGGGGTCAAGAAGGGATGAGAACCGGAGAGCCCCTCGACACGCGCCCAGCACGGGGTGACGAAGCACTGCGGCGGGCCTTGGAAGATGCCTCCATGGGGCGCTGGGAGGGGCCGCAGCAGCTGTTGGCCTCTACGGGCGCGGACTGGGACCGGCGGATTTTCCGCCTCCAGGTGCTGGCCGAGGCGGGTGCGCGGCTGCGGTTCGCCGACACCTGGGCGAAGGCAGAGCCCCGCTCGCCGCACGCACTGGCCCTGCTCGCGAATGTACAAGCCCTCCGCGCGATGATCGCCGGGCGGACCAGCGGCCGGTCACTGATGGAGGAAGCCTGGGCCACCTGCCGTACCGCGCTGGGAGTGTGGCCGCACGACGTTGCGCCCCTGGTGGTGATGCTCGCGTTGCTGCGGACGCACGCACCGGATCGGTCGACCCTGCGGCATGTGTGGGCGGAGATCAAGCAGCGTGACCCGTGGAATCGCGAGGCCCACCACGAAGTCGTCACCTATCTGTTCCAGCGGTACCACGGTCGGCCGGGGGAGGCGATGTGGTGGGCCGAGGAGCAGGCGTCCATCGCCCCGCAGGGGCTGCCGATCGCGGTCCTGCCTCTGGTCGTGATCGCCGAGGCCCACCGATCCCGTCAGGAGAAGGACCAGACGGCGTACGGGTTGACCATCCACCCCTGGATCGACTGCCCGCAGATCGACCCTGTGCTGGAACGCTGGTGGCGCTACCGCGCACCTGGCCCGCACGCCTGCTTCGCCGATGACGCCAACTACCTGGCACACGCCCTGTCGTTCGCCAACCGCCACAGCGAAGCGGCGGAGGTCTTCGACGCGATCGGCCCCTATGCCACCCGCGTCCCGTGGTCCTACTGCGGCCAGCCGGAAGATCTGTTCCTGCGGCACCGAGCCTGGGCCTACAGCCCGCCGCGACGCCGGCACCCCTGACCACCCTGACACCACTCCCTCCGATGTACGAAGGACGGCACCCCCATGCCTCTTGACGTCTCCCGCGTCTCCGACGAGGAACGCCTGAAGCAGCTCGGCTACCAGCAGACGCTCGCCCGCTCCATGTCCGGCCGGGCCAACTTCGGTGTCAGCTTCACGATCATCTCGATCCTGTCCGGCTGCATGACCCTGTACGGCTACGGCATGAATACCGGCGGCCCGGCCGTGATCATGTGGGGCTGGCTGTTCGTCGGCCTGATGACCTTGTTCGTCGGCCTGTCGATGGCCGAGGTCTGCTCCTCCTACCCGACCAGCGCCGGCCTGTACTTCTGGGCCCACCGCATGGCCCCCGCGAGAACGGCCGCGGCCTGGGCGTGGTTCACCGGCTGGTTCAACGCCCTGGGCCAGATAGCGGTGACCGCGGGCGTCGACTTCGGCGCCGCGACCTTCCTCAACGCCCTGCTCGATCTTCAGTTCGACTTCGCGGCCACGCCCGGTCACACCATCACGCTGTTCGGGATCATCCTCGTGCTGCACGGCGTGCTGAACACCTTCGGGGTCCGCATCGTCGCCTTTCTCAACGAGGTCTCCATCTGGTGGCACATCCTGGGCGTCGTGGTCATCTGCGGCGCCCTGGTGCTCGTGCCCGACCACCACCGGTCGACCGGCTTCGTCTTCGGCGAGTTCGTCAACAACACCGGCTTCTCCTCCAGCACCTACGTGGTGCTGATCGGACTGCTGATGGCGCAGTACACCTTCACCGGCTACGACGCCTCCGCCCACATGACCGAGGAGACCATCGACGCCTCCACCGCCGGCCCCAAGGGCATCGTCCGCTCGATCCTCGTCTCCCTCGCCGCCGGGTTCATCCTGCTGTTCGGCTTCACCTACGCCATCCAGTCCTACGCCGGCGCACTCGGCTCAGGGACCGGGGTGCCCCCGGCGCAGATCCTGATAGACGCCCTCGGCGCGGCGGCCGGCAAGTGGCTGCTGCTGGTTGTCATCGTCGCCCAGCTTTTCTGTGGCATGGCATCCGTCACCGCCAACTCCCGCATGATCTACGCCTTCTCCCGCGACGGCGCCCTGCCCTTCTCCAAGGTGTGGCACCAGCTGAACCCCGCCACCCGCACGCCCACCAACGCCGTATGGCTCGCCACTGGGGGCGCCTTCGCGCTCGGCCTGCCCTACCTGTGGAACACCACCGCTTACGCGGCCGTCACCTCGATCGCGACCATCGGCCTGTACATCGCCTATGTCATCCCGACGTACCTCCGGCTCCGCCAGGGGAGCCGGTTCGAGCGTGGTCCTTGGCACCTCGGCTCCTGGTCCCCCGTCGTCGGCACGATCGCCGTTGCCTGGGTTCTGGTGATCACCGTGCTGTTCATGCTGCCGCAGACCTCACCAGTCACCGCGAACACCTTCAACTACGCGCCCGTCGCGGTCGGCGTCGTCATCGCCTTCTGCGGCATCTGGTGGCTGGCCTCCGCGCGCAAGTGGTTCCTCAACCCTGCGCACCCGCGCAACTCCACCCTGGATCGGACGGATGCCGGTGGGAGGGCCGGCGTCCGCTGAGAGGAGTGGTTGGATCCGGCGCTTGCCGCGAAACGGCTGAAGCATGTCGGGCGAGTACCGAAAACCCCAGGTTGTCGGTGCCCAGCCGCAGCGGGAAGCGGCCGGCGCTGACCGAAAACCGTTCACTCCAGGTGATCGCATCTAGACCCGCTGTCAGTGGTGCGTGCTCTCATAACCTGCGAGGGGATTGTCAACAGCCTGTGGATAGGGGGGAGTTCCTTCATGGCGGTACGGATGGAGGCGCGCGAGTGGGTCGCTGTCCCTATAAGGGTCGTCGCCCGGTCTGCTGAGCGCAGTCTGCCGGTTGAGCCGGGGACGGCTCGATGAGCGGCCGACGTCCGGCGCGGCGTCCTGCACGGCGTCGGCCGGCCCGCCGTTCCAAGAAGCAGGACGGCCAGCTGGCCCTATTGGGGGCTGGGGTTCTGGCGATTGGGTTGGTGATCACCGTCGTGCACTGGCTGCTGGTGCACTGGTGGATCCTCCTCATCGCCGCCGTGATCGCCGCGGTGGCCGGTGGCTTCTGGCTGCAGCAGGCGCGGCAGCGGGCGGAGTGGGAGCGTGTGCGTGCCCGCGCTCTGCGCATGCGGATCGCGGAGCTGGATGCCCTGGACCACCGCGCGTTCGAGTTCGCCATACGGGACCTGATGCGACGGGACGGCTGCCAGGCGGAGCAGCTCGGCGGTGCCGGCGACAACGCCTGCGACGTGCGCGCCGTCGATCCCATGGGGCGCGTCTGGGCCATCCAGTGCAAGCACCGCCGGGACGGGGACCGCGGCTCCGCCGTCGGCGTCGGTGTCCTGCAGCAGGTCAACGGCACCGCACGGCAGATCCACGGAGCGGACGTCGCGGTCGTGCTCACCAATGGCCGTTTCTCCTCCAAGGCCATCCCCTGGGGCGCAGAGCACCGGATACACCTCGTGGACCGCCGACTGCTGGGTGAATGGGCAGCCGGCTCGCGCCCTCTGTGGAATCTGCTGGACCGCATCCCGCCGCCTCGCCGCCCCACCGCCCTGTCCTGACGCGCAGGGCAGGGCGGCCAGTGCGACGGAGGCCGAGGGCCGGGGCCCGTCCGCCCCGGCGGCCGATGGGGCAGGTGACGCTGCTGTCGCTCGGCGCAGCTGCCCCAATCCAGCCATTGACCAGGCACTCCGTCGCCAATCACCGGTGATCGAAACGTGGTGCTGTCGAGTTCCGGCTATGCAGGAAGGCGGGTCAGAGCGTTGTGCGCGGGAGGGCTGGCCAGGTGGTTCTGAGTATCAACGTGGCAGTTCTGCTGGCTGTCGTCATCATCGTGCGGCTGCGCCGACGTACGCATGCCCGCAGCCGGTTCGATGAGAAGCTGACCGTGGTCATCGTGCTGGTGTTCGGCGTGCTGATCGCACCCACCAGCTTCGGGCAAGGCATTCTCAACGCCGTGGGCCAGCTCGCCCACAGCCTTTCGCAGACCAGCAGCCCTTGAGCGCGTACTCCGCGTACGCGTTGAGAACCGCTCAGGGCGCCCCGGCACGCTTGTAGCCAACCCACAACCGGCCACCGGCCTGCCCGAGCACCTCATCAACGACGGCCACGAGGGGCTCGACTCTCCCGCCCAGTACCTCCTGTAGGCCGTGGTGGAGGCGTGTGCTGAGCCCTGGCGCGGTTGTCTCAAGACGGCGTGCCAGCCACTTCCCACCGCCACCCCACGAACGGCCAACGGCCAACGCCAGCTCACCGGTGCGTCGGACCAGTTCGGTCGCGATGAAGAGACGCTCGCTCTGGTCGTTGCTTCCCGCGAGGTCGTCGAGGAGGTCGGTGATCGCGTAGCGGCGGTCGTCGATCTCTTCCGTCGACGCCGGCGGTGGTCCGGCGGCGGTCAGCTTCCGGGCCTTTGCGGCGAGGCGGGCTCCGAGTCCATCGGTGTCGAAGAGCAGCAGCCCGTCGGCACACATCCACAGCAGCGGTGACCGGCGCTTGCCTAGTTCCCGTTCGACGTACGCGTGCCACGTCGCTTCGGTGTGCACGAACATCTCTACCGGCCAGCCGGCGTACTGGAGGCTTGCGCGGTATGGGGCTGGGGCTCCGTGGAGTAGGACGACGATGTCGAGGTCCGACGTGGCCGTTCGGCGGCCTGTGACGACGCTGCCGCCCAGGAACGCGGCGCGCGCTTTGGGGTGCTGTTCATCTACGACGGCGCGTGCGGCCTCGATCGCCTCCATGGGGCAACTATCAGCACTGCCCACACCGGGCGCACGCCGTTTCTCGCAGCTGGACAGCGAGGTCTCGCGCTCTGCGTCTCAGTTCGCCGGGGGCAGACAGCAAAGATCCACGAATGACTGGTCAAAGCCGCAAGGGCATGTGAACCTGGACGACCTTCTCGCAAAACACCAGGTCAGAGAGGTGATTGCCCGTGGCAGCGGGGTCCCCGGGTCCCGGATTCTCCACCACCGTCGAGGCCCTGCGGCTGCGTGAGTGGCTGCTCGGGCCGGGCCAGGCCACGCTCGTGATGGATCAGTTCTCCGCCGACGACTTCATCCTGGTCGTTGATGACCGCGCAGACGTACACGTCAACTCGAAGGATGGATCCTTCTATCTCGGATGGTTTCCGTCCGGCCGTCCTGGTACCGACGGCGAGGGGTGGAAGATCGCCGTCACCGGTACGGCCAAGGTACGCGGCTATCAGATGTCCTTCGACACCGAGACGCCGGCCGACGTCGTCGCCGCTGCGGTCACTCGCGTGCTGGAGACCTCCCAGCGCGTGTGACATGCAGCGGCTCGAGTCGGCGCCCCTGCAGGAACCCGTCGTCTACGTGGTGAAGGCGAGACGGGGTAGCCCGGCTACCTGCCACCCGAGGTCGCCGCCGGGGCGGCCCGGCACCTCCATCCAGCTTTACGTACCGCTGGCGGCATCAAGCCCCCCGACTTCTTGGAGGCGTACCTGCATCCCGATTTCTCGATCGATCCACCTGCTCCGGCTGGTGTCCCCTCCGCGTACTGGGTCGGTCCGCGGCACCTGGCCGGTGACGACGGACGCCTGTACGACGCCGTCGCTGACACGCTCGCCGGCCTGGGCTGGACGAGCCTGACGATCGTCCGCGGGCGCCAGGAGCCGGACGAGGCGCCGGAGGACCGCCAGGTCCTGCGCAGCACCGTCCTGCACATCAGCCCAGACTCCCTGCGGTGGGCGCAGTGGGTCCTGCCGGACGAGCCGTTCCACCTGGGGAACCTGCCGATCGCCTGGCAAGTGTCCGCTCGTACGGACCCGAGCAGCCCGCTCGCCCAGTGGTCGGCCTACTTCACCCCCGAGGTCCCGGGGGAGATCCTCGCTGGCTTCCTGGCCGCGCTCGACGCCCGCGATCAGCCCGCCCTGCCGTGCGGTGGCCCCGAGCTGGTCCTCGACGCCGTTACGGCGCACGGTTGGCTGCGTGACGGCGACCAGCCCGGGTCGGGCGCGGTGGATCCGACGTTCGCCTCCCACATCCGCCTCGGCGAGGTGCCGCCCCTCATCCAGGATGGCGACCCACTCGCGCTGGTGGCTGAGGCGGACGAGGCGGCCCTGGCCGGGTGGCAGGCGTGGGCCGAGCCTGTGCTCGGCGCGGGCTACTTGTGGGCGGCTTCGTTCAGCGTCAGCGTGCCGCACGACCTCGTCGCCGCGTTCGCCGACTCCCTCAGCTCCAGCGCACCGGTCCTGCGCCGGATGCTGCCCGAAAGTACACGCGACCGGCTCCTGCGCGCTCCGGCCGGCTGAGGGCGTCTAACGCATCGAAGCCGGGCGTCCCCTGCAGGGACGCCCGGCTTCTTGCTGCTCTGCCTTGGCCGGCGTTTCCGTGGCGTCGCGGACCGCGGCTGCTGGGAGCAGACCGTTTCTGCGCCCGGAGCTTCGTTCAACGCGGCGCGCTGAGTCGGCTACCGCTTGGAACGCCCACGCCTCTGTGCGAGATCCCGGCTCTGTCCTGGGAGCCGGTCATCGCCACGTCGGTCATGCATGGACGCGGGCCCCGGTCAGAAGGCGTACGGAGCGAAGGAACGGAACGGTGCCATGGTGAGTTTGAGCAGCCGGCCGAACTCGGTTCGTTCGTCCTCGTTCATCAGCTCGTGGGCGTTGCCGAGGTTCTTCTCGGTGAGCTGTGCCATGAACGGGGCGAGGAAGCGCCGCAGAGCCTCCGGCGCTTCGTCCACCATGCGTCGGTACTCCCGGTACCGCGTGAACTGTTCCTGTATCTCTTCGAATTCGGCGCGGGTGGCACTGGAGACGAGGGCCTGTTCCTCCTTGCTGAACGGTCGTCCGTCGCGGTGGACCCATGTGCGGGTTTCACGTCGGAGCTCGTAGTCCGCGTCGCAGAGCAGGCGGACGATGTCGGGTCGGGCTTGGGTCTTGGGCATACGGGTGCTCCTCAGCTCCTTACCGGAGTCGGGTGGGGGTAGGGCATTAATCGTCCGGAGAAACGAGCGGTTGGCCAACCGCCGATCGTCGGCTATGTTGCGCCCGTTTCTGGGGTCAGCGCCGACGGTGGGAGTTGTTCGCTGCGCTGGTGGCCGGTTGCGTGGTGGGCGCTGCGGCGCAGGCGCCATACGAGGACGTCGCTGATGGAGTCGGCGGTGTCGAGCTCACGTCGTCGGGCGGCGTCGGCCAGCAGAACGGCCGGGTCGTGGCCGGCCTTCCGGACGTCGTCGAGGGTGGCGGCCAGGGCGGCCCAGCCGGCCTCGGCGCGGATTCGCTCGGCCAGCTCCGGCAGCACTTGTTGGACCAGGGCGGCGTGCCGTTGCCGAACACGCGGCGCCAGACGCTGGCCTCGCTGCCGGAGGTTGGCCATGGGGTGGGCTGCTGCGGCTTGGTAGGCGGCGCGGAGGTGTTCGGCTGCCTGCTGGGCTGCGGCGGCCTGCTGCGCGTGCTCCTTCTTCGCGTGCCAGTTCGCCGCGGCGATGGCGAGGAAGAAGGCCATGTCGATGAGCATGGCGGTGGTGGCGCCGTCTTCCCCTCGGCCGAGGGCGGGTCCGCTGTGGACGAGGTCGCGGGCGGCCTGGCGCAGGGCGCGGTCGTGCCCGCGTACGGCCTTCACGTGGGAGCGGCTGGCCCGCTCGAATGCGAAGGCTGCCTCTCGGAGTTCAGCGCGGGTGTGGGCGGCGGAGGTCTTGGCCAGCGCGTCCAGGACCTCTCCCGCCGCGGCGATCTGGGCCGCTGCTGCACCGTCGTCGCCCTGGTCGATGATCAGCAGCGCCTGCCAGGTGGCGGCGCTGGCCCGACGCCGCGCGAACGCGGGACCTGTCACGTCCGGCAGGACGGGCTGCTCCCGCCCAGAGCCGTCCGCCGAAGCGGCCTCCGCGGGAAGCGTCCAGCGTTCGCGGATGCGGGGCAGGGACAGATCGGGTGCGAGCGCGGAGCCCGCGTAGAACACCCGCTCCTTCTCGCCATTGCGGTCGTCGGGCAGCGCGACCTTGTAGCCGAGCAGGTCACCTGAGGGCGCGAAGCGCTTGCGGATCAGCAGGCCCGCGGCGGCCAGCCGGTCGAAGAACTCCTCCTCGCTCGTCGCGCCGGCGACCGCGCGCCGTACGGTCTCCCGCAGTTCCTCGCGCGCCGTGCGCTCCCGGCCCTGGCGTTCGGCTTTGCGGCGTTCGGCGCTGGTGGGGCGCTTGGCGGCGGTGCCGTCTCCAGGCGCGACGCGGCGCAGACCGTAGTCGGCTTCGATGCGGCGGCATTCGGCCTGGGCGCGGCGGGCCTCGTTGTGCAGACGGGGCCGGCGGCCGTCGTCGCGGACCAGGGTGGCGATGATGTGGATGTGGTCGTCGGCGTGCCGGACCGCCGCCCACCGGCACGCGGCCTCGTCGCCTTCGGGGGCGATGCCGGTGGCGGCGACCATGCGGCGGGCGATGGCCGCCCAGTCCTCGTCCGACAGGATCGGATCCTCCGGGCTGGCCCGCACGGACAGGTGCCACACGTGCTTCTTCGGGCGGCGGCCGGCGGGCAGGGCGTTGACGGGCTGGTCGAGCAGCCGCTGCAACTGACCGAAGGTGACGTCCGGGTCGCGGCCGGGGTCGGGAGTGAGCGGGTCGAAGGCGGCCACCAGGTGCGGGTCGATGTGCTCCTCGTGGGTGCCGGGCCCATACAGGTAGCGGATCAGCCCGACCGTCTTGGTGCCGCGCTTGTGGATGCTGGGGATCACGCGGCGGCACCGCCGTCGCGGTGGGCGAGCAGGGCATCGGCGGCGTCCTCCATACGGCGGGCCGCGCTCTGCACGGCCTTGGCCGCGGAGTCCAGGTGGGGTGCGTCGGCGCCGGAGTTGAGGGCTTTGGCTACCTGGTTGAACAGGCCGTGGATCCAGCCGAGGTGCCGGCGGGCGGCGAACAGCTCGCCTATGACTTCCCGTTCGGTGGCGATCTCGGCGGCGGTGCGGTTCAGGTCGCGGGCGGCCTTGTCGACGGCGTAGGCGAGGAAGGCGGCGTTGGTCATCTGGCACCGGGCGGCTGCGTCGGTGAAACGCTTGTACTCGGCGTCGTTCATGCGGCAACTGGGCTGGTGCAGGCGCTTGAGCGGCTTTGGCTGACGGGCGCGCTGACGCTTACGCGAAAGCGACTCGGCCTGCCAACTCCCTTCTGGCTGCGGTCCGCCCTCGGCCGCTGCCTGTCGGCCTGGTGCCCCCTGGCGCCGGGCCGCTCCCGCCACCCCCGGGGCGGGAGACTCGGGAGCATTGCTCCCGGTACAACTTGCTCCGCCTGGGGCAGGATTGGACGGCAGGGATCCCTCGGGGGGCATGGGGTCTTCGTGGTGCGGGGTCTGCATGGGGCCTTTCGGGTCGGGGTGTGGCCGGGAGCGCTGGTGCTGTGGGGATTAGCGGGGTGGATGGCCGGCTGCGGCTTTGAGCTGGGCCTTGAACTCGCGTACGACTCGTCCGACGCCGTCGCTGGAGACGGTGTAGCCGGCGGCGCGCAGGGCGTCCTCGACCCGGTCGCGTCCGACGCTGCCGGTCTCCTCGTAGATGCGGCGGGCGTGCTTGAGGATGACCTCGTCAGAGGCACGGGCTTTGCTGGCATCGCGCTTCTTCCGGGCAGCCGCCTTCCGCTCGCGCCTGCCCGAAGGGCTGCCCGAGCTGTTGCCCGTGAGCGCCCGGCTGTCATCGGTTTCTGCCCGTGCGGGCAGCCCGGGCCCCGGGCGGGCAGGCTGCGGGCGGGCAGGCGGAGGGACCTCGTCGTCGCCCGGGTCTGACGGGTGCGTGCGGGCAACGTCCTCCTCTGCCCGCGGCAGTGGTGCCGGGCGGGCGGCGCCCGGGCGGCTGTGCCCGGATCCACGGGCGGGGTTGGAGGCCGGAATCTGCCAGCGCGGCGGCAGTGTGATGGAGGCGAGGCCGACAGCCTGCTTACGGGTGGCGAGCTTGCGCAGCAGCATCTCGTCCTGGAGCGGGTCGCCGTCGACGTCGGCCCGCTCCAGGGCCTCGTGCAGGCGTTCCGTCAGGCGTCGTTGCCGCCGCTTTCCGCGCTGGCGGTCGGTCATCGACTCGGCGCGCAGGATGAGGGCGACGGCTTCGCTCAGTGCGCGGTCGCGGATGAGGCGGGCGGCATCGGCGTCCTGGTCGGCGATGCCGAGCCGGGCCAGGAGGCGTTCGCGTGCCTGGCGGACGAGGACAGCGGCCAGCCCGCGTGAGGCGGCGTCGGGGGCGCGGTGGCGCAGCTCGATGCCCATGGCCAAGTGCCACAGCATCGCGGCCATGACGGGGCCGACGAAGGCCCGCACGGTGCCACCGACCAGCCCGGACTCGGCGTAGGCGGGCAAAACTTGGACGCCGGTGATGACCCACGTGAGGCTGCCGGGCAGGCCGGGAGCCTGCTTCGGGCCGTTGAGGTTCTGCCGCGCCATCAGGGCGGTGGCGAACAGGGCCAGCTCAGCGGCGGCGAACATCGCGACGCGCTCGGCGGTGCCGCCCATGTCGAGGTAGTCGGCGGCGAACCGCCAGCTGGTGTCCGCGCTGTACGCGGTGCAGCCGAGCGCGGCCACGGCCGCGACCGGCACCGCGGCGGTTCCACGCCAGCGGTTGGTGTGATGCCGCCGGCGGCGCTGCTGGCGGATCAGCCACCCGGCGAGCAGGCCGAGCAGCACGGGCGGGATGAGGAGCGCCACGGTCATCACCGGGGAGGTGGCCCAGTCAGGGAGGAGCGGCGTGCCGCTGATCCGTATGGCGAGGGGGACGGGGCTGAGAGGAGGCAGGAGGGGGCTCCAAGGCGTCGAGGAATGAGGGCGAAGGGCGAATCGACGGAGCCGCTGAGCTACCGCCTACGCGAGTGGCTTGCGCGGGCAGGGCTGGTGTGAGCGCAGGTGATGCGGCGGGCCCGGCCAGGAGAGGGCGCTGAGGCGGCCAGTCAGGTGGCGGGGGCTGTGCGGCGTCGTCGGTCGGGGCCGTCGAGGATGACGCGCTCCGTCATCTCAGCGAGGCGGGATGCGACGCGGTCACCGAGGGTGACGCGCAGCTGCTCCATCGGAAGGTTGGTGGTGATGAGGGTGGGGAGCATGTGCTCGTACCGGTGGTTGATGAGCCGGTAGGTCAGCTCCTCGGTCCATTCGCTGGTTTTGGCCGCGCCGAGGTCGTCCAGGAACAGCAGCGGGCAGCGCGCCAGGGTCTGCAGGTCACGTTCGGCGTCGTGGCCGGCGCGGGGGCGCAGGCGCGCGTGGAAGTCGGCGGTGGTGGTCGCTTCCCAGCGCAGACGGACCCCTCGGGCGAGCAGGGTGCGGATGGCGCCGTACGCCTGGTACGTCTTGCCCGTGCCCGTGGGGCCGGCGATCAGCAGCGACGGGCCTTCGGCGATGCCCGGCCCGCCGGGGCCGGGGCGTCCGGCGCGCGCGATCTCGTCGGCCCAGGCGGTGAGCTTCGGGTGGTCGGCCAGGGCTCGGCGGTAGCGGGCGGGGATCCTGGCGTCGGCGAGTTCCAGCGCGGTGACGGGCTCGGCGTGCCCGTCCTCGACGGCGGCGGTGGCGAGGTCGATGCCGCGACTGGCAAGGATGCCGTTGAGCCGGTCGGCGAGCGGGCCGACCCGGTGGGGCTCGCGGGTGAGGGTGGCGGTCAGAGGTCACCTCCGTAGGCGGCTTCGACATCGGCGGGGTTTGTCCACGCCCTGTGGACAACCGGTGCGGCGGGGGCTGCGTTCATGGCCTCGTGCACGAGGCTCGGCAGAGTGCTGGGGTGGAGGCCCTTGGTGCGGTGCCGTTCCAGGCCGGCCCGGATGTGGGCGGGGGCGATGCCCTCGCCGAGCAGCTTGCGCACCTCGCGAGCGAGATGGCCCAGGACGTCCTTGGGCGGACGGTGTGTGCAAGCGGCGGCGTACTCGGCGATGAGCTCGTTGGCCGAGACGGTGTGGGGTGCGGGGGCGCTCGCGCCCCCCGAAGGGGTATTTCCTAGATCCATGATCCTAGGTCCTAGATCCGGACGCTGAGGTGTCACCGCTCCCTCACTGAGCCCTCCCCGCTGCCTCACGGAGGGCTCACGGAGATCGCTCTGACCTGCTGTATCAGCATCGGCGACCGGATTCACCGCAGACTCGCGTATTCGCCCGGAGTCCTCACGGAGGGCTCCGTGAGGCTGCGGTGCGGGCTCCGTGATGCCGACTCCCGCAGCCGGCGCGCCGACGCCGGGCGCGGTGCGAGTCTGCGTGTCGTGGTGCGGGCAGGCGGGAAGACGGCTCGCGCTGGGGCGGTTGATCTTCTGATGCTGCCGCCAGGTGACGATGTGCAGGTAGCGCTTGTCGCCCGGGCCCTTGTAGCGGCATATCAGCCCGGCGTCGGCGAGCTGGGCGAGGTCCTGCTCGACAGCGCCAGGCGTGTGTTCCGGGCGCAGTACCCACAGCTGCCCGGCGATGATCGCGGCGTGGTCGCGGTGGCGCCCCTGGTCGTCAGCCTGAGTGAGCAGGCCGAAGAAGGTGCGCTCGGCGGTCAGGGAGACGGCTGCCAGGGACTCGGAGACGAAGGCTTCCGGCTTGATGGTGCGGATTCGTGCCAAGAGGGGCGGTCCTCACTCGGTGGCCGGTGGGCTGGGCGCCCACGGTTCACCGTCGGTCAGGGCGGAGACGGGTGTGAAGAGCGGGGATGTCCGGCCGTTGACGCGGGAACGTTGATGGCCGCTCGCGCTTTCCGGGGTGTCGTCAACATAGCCACACCCACGGCGCGCAAGTCCAGCCCTATCCGGCGCAATCTCTCACGGCAGAAATGCCGCTGGAAATCGAGACGGAGAGGGCGGTGCGAAAACGGTAGGGCACGATCGGCGGTTGACCAAATAGTTGCCCTGCATCCCGAGCCAGAAGGATCACATCGGCAAGCCGTTGACGTCCTGCGAGCGACGAAGCTACAACACAACACCCCATGTCAGAGAGGGTCTCTGGTGTTGGGGCCCGTTCGGGGGCCCGGCCCTTCGCGGAATCCCGACCGCCTCGCTCGCCGATTGAGCGCGGCGCAACATAGCCGACGATCGCCGGTTAACCAAACCGGCGAATGCACGCTACAACTGGAGCCATGGCAGCACGATCTCTGGAAATAGGGCCCGCAGGAATGCTGGCGGCTCGCACCATTGAAAGCCTCCGCACGGAACGCGGCCTTGGGCAGCGCCAACTCGCCGCGCGGTGTACCGCTTTGGGCCGTCCTATGTCCAACACGATGCTGTCCCGCATCGAACTCGCCAAGCGGCGATGCGATATCGACGACCTCGTCGCCATCGCCGAAGCCCTGCAGGTATCGCCCCTCGCCCTCCTCCAGGGCCCCGGCGCCACCTGAGCCGCTCACGCATCCGTCCTCGCCCTCGCGACCAGGAGCCGCCCCCTTGCACCGACCCACGCCCGCGCCCATCCCCCACAGGCCGTCCGACGCCCCTCCACCCCGCCTCTACCGTCCCGAGGAGATCGCCGACACCCTCGGCTGCTCGGCCTGGTGGGTCAAGGACCGAGCGCGACGGCGTCTGATCCCGCACACCCGGGTCGGCCGCGCCTACCGCTTCACCGCCGAGCACCTCGCCGAGATCATCCGCCTCTACGAGGAGCGGCCGGCACAGCCTGCGCAGATAACCGCCCGGGCGACCGAGCCGCTCTCTGGGCCCGTTACGCAGACCGACTCCGCACCACGTCGCCGCCCTGCCGTGGCGCCGGCGACTCGCCTGCGGGCCCGCCCGCCGCGTCGACAGCAGCAGTACAGCACTGTCGCGTGACCCGATCGCATCTGCCGTAGCCGAGGACAAAGAATAGGGGGACAGCGGGACTTGGGTTTCGCGGAGAAGCGCGGAAACTACTGGCGCGGCCGGTACAAGGTCGCGCCCGGCAAGCACAACACGGTCGTCGACGAGAACGGCAAGGCGATCAGGTTCGCCACCAAGGGCGAGGCCCAACGGGCAGCGGCCGAGGCCGAGAACAAGTACCGTCGCGGCGACTGGCGCGACCCGGCGCTCGGCCAGGAGACCTTCGGCGAGTACGCGAACCGCTGGTATGAGGCCCAGGACTTGGCGGCCTCGACCATGCAGAACTACAAGCGCCACATCGAGGAGCACCTGCTCCCCGAGTTCGAGGACAAGGCGCTCGCCGGCATCCTGCGCACGGACGTCGACCTATGGGAGAAGAAGGAGAAGGCCCTATACGCGGCCTCCAGCGTCAAGACCTGGCGCTCGACACTCCACCTGATCTTCGAGGACGCGATCGACGAGGGCCTGATCACATCCAACCCGGCCGCTCGGCGGCGCGGACGGGGTAAGCGCGCCGGCCGCTCCCGAGACCGTGGTCCGGAGAAGGTGGTCACCGACGCGCTCGGCATCCTGCTGACCGCCGAGCGCGCCGCCCTGCTCTCCGGCCGTGACGATGAGTTCGTCGCCGTGGTCCTCAAGGGGTACACCGGCATGCGCTGGGGCGAGATCGTGGGCCTGGAGACCGCGTTCGTCCGCCCTGGAGCCGTCCGGGTCGAGTGGCAGCTGTACGAGCTCGACACGGGGGAGCTGGTGCGCTGCCCGCCGAAGGACGACAGCTACCGCACCATCGACTCGATGGACTGGCTGTCCGCGCTGGTCGCGAACCACATCGCCCGCACGAAGCCCAAGCCGTGCCTCTGTCACGGCAAGACCTACGTCTTCCGAGGACAGGGCGCGGCCCGTACCGGGGGCCACCAGGGCGCGAAGCTCGTCGACGTCGCCCGTCGTGCCGACGTTTCGACCGGCACGGTGTCCAACGTGCTCAACCACCCCGAACGCGTCACCGAGGCCACGCGAGCGAAGGTCGAGCAGGCCATCGCGGACCTCGGGTTCGTGCGGGGCGGCGTCGTGCCGGAGCATGCCGCCCACTGGCGCAGGAACGGTTTCGCAACCTGGCTGTTCACGCCGGCGGTCTCCGGCTGGTACCCGAAGAAGGCACCACAGGAGCCACGGCCGGTGCCCCTGCTCGGCGAGCCGTGGCCCGGTGTCCCGGCACGGGGTCGGGGTGCCAGCGAACGGGCCGACGCCTGCTGGCTCCCGATAGCCAAGGGGCTCACGCCCCACGGCCTTCGCCACACCCACCGGACGATGATGGAGGACCTGGGAACCGAGAAGGTGCTCATGGACGAACGCATGGGCCACATCGACGGCTCAGTCTCGGCGCGCTACGCCCACGTCACCCCAGGCATGCGCAAGCGCCTCATGCTGGGGCTGACCGAGCAGTGGGAGGCAGCACTCGACGCGCGTTTGGCCATGAGTGCCACGTCACCAGTGCGCGTGCTGAGTGATCTCCTGCGGGCACGCGAGGTGTCACGGGTGCCCGTCAAGTCGTAGCAATAAAAGTGCTGTGCCCTCCGGCGACCACTGCCGGAGGGCACAGCCGTACCCCCAATGCCTCCGCGAGGCCGCGTCAACTCCGCGCGGTCGTCTCACTCCAGCAGTTACGACGATTGCCAAGCAACGGGGCCAACGGACCTGGCTCAATAGGTACATGGAGAGTGGCGAGCACTGGGCATACCGCGCGAGACCGAAGGAACTGGGCAGCCCTGTCAGGCGGGTGGAGATCGTTCGGGTGGGCGGCCGTGGCAGGTCTGGTTGGGTCCATGTCCGGTTCCTGGAAGGGGATGACGCCGGGCTGCAGGAATGGGTCAGTCCCGGCTGCCTCGTAGCACCGTGGCCAGACGTCGATGCGTTCCGCGCGGATGATGAGGCAGAGCTCAGACTGACCGAGGTATCACGCCACGTACGGGGCAGCACGGATTTCGAGGCCGCGCGCCTGATCCTCGGGTTCGTCCAGCCGAAGAACAGGCTGCGCCTCCGCCGAGGGGTGGCGGACGCGGGAGTTCTGGAACTGAGCCGACTCGACGAGACGGCGCCGCTCATCGGAATGGACGCCACCGCGCTCCGCAGTGACCCGATGGTGCACGAGAACCACGCTGGCATGTGCCTGGCCGGCTGGCCGGTCACCGAGCGCGTCGCCCGTCAGGTGGCGGGCCGTCTCGCCGACGAGATTCTCCCGGAGGTGGACCGCAAGCAGCAGGACATCGAGCAGGAGCGCGCACAGCCCTCCTGGTACTCGTACCGTCGTCGGGACGACCGCAAGTTGGATGCGGAGGCGGCCGTTCTGCGGACTGTCCGGGTGTGGTGCGGCGAGGACAAGGCTGAACGCTACGACGAGTTGGTCGCACTGCGCGCCGAGGTCATCAGGCTCGGCCAGCTGGTGGAGAAGGCGGTCAAGGCCCTACGCGACCGTGGGCACGGCGTCATCGCCTCCACCATTGAGCGCGACCTTGGCGTCCATATCGCCGGCCTTGATCCTGACGTCCGTCGATAGAGCCGCGCCACGGCTCCGGGGCCGGCTTCGGCGGCTCGGACCGTGCCGCAGGCTGCTCCCTCTCCGGCCGGTGCGGGTTCCAGCCGCCGAGAAAGGGCCGTAGCTGATCTCCCGTCGGCTCCGCGTGGAAGTCGAGCGCGGCCAGGCCCCTGCCGTTCATGGTGGGGTCCAGCCGGTCGGCCTCCGCCTTCCCCCAAGCCGACCACTCTCGCAGCCTCTCGGCTTCGGCTGCGTTGTCCGACGTTGCGGCGGCTTCATCCAGTGCGCCGCAGAACACTCGGATCTCTCCGGCCACCTTCCACTGCTCAAGGGCTGTGCCGAAGTGCTCCGCCCGTACGGCGTGCACCGCCTTGATCGAGGCGGCACTGACTGCCGACTCCCACTCCCGCCGCTCGCGCTCCTCCCGCTCCGCTTCCAGACGCCGACGCTCCTCCTCCTGCCGTTCCCGCTCCTCTCGCAGGCGCCGCTGTTCGGCCTCCCGTTCCAGCCGAGCCCGCTCCTGCTCCCCCGCGCGCGCCTTCAACGCCCGGAAGACCGAACCGACCTGCTCCTCCAACGGCTTCTTGGTGGTGTCGGCCCATTCCTTCTTCCAGCCGTAGCTGTGGCCGTAGCCGTAGCCCGAGTGCTCACTGATCAGCAGTTCCAGCTCACCGGACGGCTCGAACCTGTGCGCCGGCGTCACCCGCTGCCAGTCGTACGTGCGGCGGCCCGGCTGCTTGGGCACGTACCGGACCTGCTTCTGCCGTTCGCGGAAGCCGACCTCGTACGTCCTGCCGTGAACGGTGAGCAGGGGCCTCGGCTGCTTGCGCTTCTTGGACACAGTGATCTCGCCGTGGCGGCCGAGTGCCTGCTCGGCGAGGAGCCGGAGCAGCGAGAGGACTCGGGGCAGGACCTCCTCCGAGATCTCGAAGGCGCTGTGGTCCGCAGTGACAGCGGCGATCACGTCCTCGACATCGCTGATCACCCGGCTGCGCGCCAGCCGGATCCGGTTCCACTCGGTGTCGTCCTCACCCGACACCCTGAGCAGTCCGAGGAAGAAGTCCCCCTTCGCCCGGCCGCTGTACTTCAGGTGGTACCCCTCGGGCGCACACTGCCGGGCTGCGTCGAAGGCCCTGCGGTAGCGGGCTCGCTCCTGGTCGCTGGGGTTCGGGATCCGGAGGAACCGCCCAGCCTGCTGTACTTCCGCGATCAAGGCGGCCCCGATTTCCGCCGACGACGCCTGCGGGGGCTTGGCGGCGCGTTGCGGCGCCGGCTTCGTCGTGGACGGAGCTGTGTCTTGCTTCTGCGTAGGAGAGGCCGGCCGTGTCCGTTGCTCGGAACCCGCCGACCGCTGCTTGCGCGGCGTCGGTTCCGGCCGGTCCGGGTGATGGCCGTGTTCCAGGTAGAAGCGCCCCGCGTCAGTGATCTCAGCCTGCCACTTCCCATCCTGCTTGGGCATGGTGATCAGACGCCGCTCCTTGAGCGCGCGGGCGGTGAGGGCGAACTCTGGGCTGTCCGACGTGACGGGGTCGGCTCCGTCCCCGATGCGGGTGAGGAGTGCTAGCTGCCGGTCGTTTAACGGAGACCATCGGTGCATGGCGATCGTCGTACCGCCTGTGATCGGCCTCGCACAACCGTAGGGATGATCCTGTCCCAGCGTGAGCGGCAAAGGGCGGGCTGGACGGCGGACGGCCGCTCGCTGGGAGCCGCCGGGAGCCGGTTTCTGGAAGTTGGCTCCCAAACGGCTCCCAAAACGGGGCCACAAAGCAAATCAGGCCCGGTGCTGATCTCTCAGCACCGGGCCTGACCTGGTATTTCTCTGTCGGGGTGGCGGGATTTGAACCCACGACCTCTTCGTCCCGAACGAAGCGCGCTGCCAAGCTGCGCTACACCCCGATGTCACTGCTTGTCGCGGCGACGTCGTTTACTTTAGCCCACTGGGGGCCAGGAAACGAAATCCGATTCAGAGGTGGCGCTGGATCGGGGTCGGGCGGGCGTGGTCGAGGGCCACGAGGAGGGTGGCCAGGGCGTAGGTCGCCAGGCCCAGGAGGAGGGCGTTGGCCAGGGTGACGCGGTAGCCGTGGGCGGCGGGGTCCAGGAAGGGGTAGAGGTAGGGAGCGCCGCGGGCGAGGTAGAAGGCCAGGTAGGCCAGGGGGTAGAGGAGCCAGGTCGTGGCCTGGTGCAGATGCAGCCGGGGCGCCGGGGTCAGGCACAGCCAGTCCAGCAGGGCCGCCGCGGGAGCCACCGTGTGCAGGAGCTGGAGGGTGATCCACTGGGTGTGCCAGCGCTCCGGGGGTGTCGAGAGCGCGGTCATCGAGAAGGAGGTCCTGGCCAGCAGCAGGTGGTACGTCAGCGCGGACACCAGGGCGTACAGCAGGGCCGCGCCGGTCAGCCACGAGGGAAGGACGCGGTGGCCGCGCCATGCGCGGGACGCCGACAGGAGCATCGTCACGGCCAGGATCGCGCCCGCCTGCACACCGAAGTAGCTCAGCGCGTGCGCCGGAGTGCTCCGCAGGATGGCGAGGGCCACGCCCGCCGCCGCGATCAGCGCCGTGAGCAGGCGATACACGGCGGCCCCGGGGCGGTGGGACGGGGCCAGTACCGCCCTGGCCGGCGCCGGGGAACGCGGGAGCAGGGGCGACGCCGGGACCGGGGGCAGGCCCGGGATCTCCCTGGGTATCTGGGCGGTCATGCCCTCACGCTAGGAAGGGGCGCGCGTGCGGGCCATGCGGGCTACGCCAGGCGGGTTACGACCTGGGCACCGGCGTCTTACGACCTCGGCACCAGCGTCAGCAGCGTCGCCTCCGGGGGGCAGGCGAAGCGGACCGGGGTGTAGCGGTTGGTGCCGCAGCCCGCCGAGACATGCAGATAGGAGGTACGGCCCTCCGCCGTGTGCGTGGACAGGCCCTTCACCCGGTCCGTGTCCAGGTCGCAGTTGGTGACCAGGGCGCCGTAGAAGGGGATGCACAGCTGCCCGCCGTGCGTGTGGCCGGCCAGGATCAGCGGGTAGTCGTCCGCGGTGAAGGCGTCCAGGACACGCAGGTAGGGGGCGTGGACCACGCCGAGCGAGAAGTCGTAGGACTCCGTCGGCCCGCCGGCCACCTTGGCGTAGCGGTCGCGCTTGATGTGCGGGTCGTCCAGGCCGGTCAGCTCGATCGACACGCCCTCGATCTTCAGGGCGCCGCGGGTGTTGGTCAGGTTCACCCAGCCCGCCTCGTCGAAGCCGTCCCGCAGGTCCTCCCACGGGTTGTGGATCGCGCCGACCGCCGGCGCGTTGCCGTTCAGGCCGTGGCGGCCGCTCGTCTTCTCCAGCAAGTAGCGGGCGGGGTTGCGGAGTTTGGGGCCGTAGTAGTCGTTGGAGCCGAAGACGTACGCGCCGGGGAACTCCATCAGCGGGCCCAGTGCGTCCAGCACCTCCGGCACGCCCTCCGGGTCCGACAGGTTGTCGCCGGTGTTGATCACGAAGTCCGGGCGCAGGCCCGCCAGCGAGCGCAGCCAGCGCTGCTTCTTGTGCTGGCCGCCGACCATGTGGATGTCGGAGACCTGGAGCACACGCAGCGGATGCATGCCCGGCGGCAGGACGGGGACGGTCACTCGTCGCAGGCGGAAGGAGCGGGCCTCGAAGCCCACCGAGTACGCCAGACCGGCGGCGCCTGCCGCCATGATTCCCAGGGGAATTCCGTATCGCGCGCGCATATGACCATCGTGTCAGACCGCGCCCGCCACCCGGGACCGCCCGCCCGCTAAATCGGCAGGCACCCCGGGCCCCGCACCTGAGACAATCGACCACATGACCACCACGCTCAAGTCGAAGCTTCAGGACGACCTCAACGCCGCGATCAAGGAGCGCAATGAGCTCCGCTCCTCCACGCTCCGGCTGACCCTCTCGGCGATCACCAATGAGGAGGTCGCGGGCAAGCAGAAGCGTGAGCTGTCCGACGACGAGGTCCTCAAGGTGATCACCCGCGAGGCGAAGAAGCGCCGCGAGGCGGCCGATGCCTTCACGAAGGGCGGCCGCGCCGAGTCGGCCGAGCGCGAGAAGGCGGAAGGCGAGGTGCTCGCCGAGTACCTGCCCCAGCAGCTGTCCGACGACGAGCTGGACGCGATCGTCGCCCAGGCCGTCGCGGAGGCCAGGGCGGCGGGTGCCGAGGGGCCGCGGGCCATGGGCGCCGTCATGAAGATCGTGAACCCCAAGGTGGCCGGCCAGGCCGAGGGCGGCCGCGTCGCCGCCGCGGTGAAGAAGCTCCTCCAGGGCTGACCCCGGGACCGGGAAAGCAGTACGACAGCACGACGGTACGACGATGGGGTCGCACCCCGGAACACAGGGTGCGGCCCCATCGTCGTACCTCCGGAAGGGCTAGCGGCGACCGCCGGTCCCCCCGACCGCCCGGCCGTTCGCCCCGCCGTTCGTCTGCCCCTGGATGATGGTGCCGGGCGCGGTCGGCACCGTGCCACCGATGTCGCCGGGGCCGCCGGTCGCGCCGCCGCCCGTCGCGCCGCCGCCGGTCAGACCGCCGAGCAGGCCGCCGATCAGCTGTCCGTGGCCGCCTCCGTTGGCGCCGCCGTGCTGACCGCCGGTGCCCTGCCCCTGGCCCTGGTGGTTGTCGCCGGAGCCGTTGTCGTCCGGGATGTCGACCAGGTTGAAGTCCTCCGTCGGCTTGCCCTCCAGGGCGCCGTTCATCATGTCGCGCCAGATCGGGCCGGGGACCTCACCGCCGTAGACCTTGTCGTGCGGGATGCCGCCGATGGTGATGTTGATCATCTTGCGCTGGTGCCGCGGGTCGCCGACCCAGACCGCGCCCGCCATGTTCGGGGTGTAGCCGACGAACCAGGCGGCGAAGCGCTCGTCCGTCGTACCGGTCTTGCCCGCGCTCGGCCGGTCGCCGAGGCCCGCCTCCTGGCCGGTGCCGTCCTCGACCACGCCCTTGAGGAGCGTGCTGACGGTGTCCGCCGTCTTCTCGGACATCGCGCGCGAGCAGGTCGAACGCGGCACCGGAAGGGACTTCACCCGGCTGCCGGTCGTCTGGGTGACCGACTCGATGGCGACCGGGGTGCAGTACATGCCGCGCGAGGCGAAGGTGGCGTACGCGTTCGCCATCGTCAGCGGGGACATCTCCTGGGTGCCGAGCGCGATCGAGGGGGCCTGGTCGATCTGGCGGCCGTCGGCGCGCGCCACGCCCATCTTCTTCGCCATGTCGATCACCGGGCAGATGCCGATGTCGCTGATCAGCTGCACGTAGTAGGTGTTGACCGACTTGGCGGTCGCCTCCTTCATGCCGTACGGCCCGTGCTCCGACTCGTTCTCATTGGTCAGCTTGGCCGGCTTGGCCGGGTCGTTGCGCCAGGTCTTGCCGTTGCAGGCGGCCACCGGGCTCGGGTACGGCATCTCGTACGGCGACGGGTACTGCTGCGCCGGGGACTTGCCGCCCTCGATCGCGGCCGCCGCGACGATCGGCTTGAACGTCGAACCCGGCTGGTAGCCGGCGCCGCCGCCCATGCCCTGGTTCACCGACAGGTTGATCTGCGTCTCGTTCGTGCCGAAGCCGTACGGCCGGGACTGGCCCATGGCGAGGATCTTGCCGGTGCCCGGCTCGACGATCGTCGCGGCGGTCGCCACCTGGTCGGACTTGTAGACGTGGTTCTTGATGGAGTTCTGCACGGACTGCTGGGACTGCGGGTCGAGCGTCGTACGGATCGTCAGACCGCCCTGGTTCCACAGCTTGGCGCGCGCCTCCTTGGTCTTGCCGAAGGCCGGGTCGGTGAGGAAGACCTCGCGCACGTAGTCGCAGAAGAACCCGGCGCCCTGGACCGCGGTGATGCAGCCGTTCTTGGGCTGGCTGGGCTTGAGTCCGAGCGGCTGGCGCTTGGCCTGGGCGGCCTCCTGCGGGGAGATGTCGCCCAGTTCCGCCATGCGCTGGAGCACGATGTTGCGGCGCTTGGTGGCCTCCGCCTCGTCGTTGACCGGGTCGTAGCGGCTCGGGGACTGCACGATGCCGGCCAGCAGCGCGGACTCCTGGAGGTTCAGGTCCTTGGCGTGCTTGGAGAAGTACCGCTCGGAGGCGGCCTCCACGCCATAGGCCTGCTCACCGAAGAAGGTGATGTTCAGATAGTTCTCGAGGATCTTCTTCTTGCCGAGCTGTTCCTCGATCTGGATCGCGTACTTCAGCTCGCGGACCTTGCGGCCCATCGTCTGCTGGGTGGCCTCGGCGACCTTCGTCGGGTCGTCGCCGGCCTCCTCGATGAAGTAGTTCTTCACCAGCTGCTGGGTGAGCGTGGAGGCGCCCTGCGCGACCCCGCCCTCCTGTGCGTTCTTGTTCAGGGCGCGCAGCACGCCCTTGAGGTCGATCGCGCCGTGCTGGTAGAAGCGCGAGTCCTCGATCGCGACGATCGCCTTCTGCATGTACGGCGAGATGTCCTTGAGGTCGACCACCGTACGGTCCCGGCTGTACACGCTCGCGATCTGGCCGCCCTTGGCGTCCAGGATCGTCGTGCGCTGACTGAGCTGGGGACTCTTCAGGTTGGCCGGGATCTCGTCGAAGCTCTGGACCGAGCCCTTGGCCGCGAGGCCCAGAGCGCCGGCCGCGGGCAGCGCGATGCCCGCCATCACGGCTCCCGCGAGCACACTGACACCGAGGAACTTCGCGGCCTGCTGCAACGGCGACAGACCACCGCCCGAGCGCTTCTTTGGCATGGGGGCAGCCTAATCCGTACTCCTGAGCGTTTTGAGGGAGCGGCTTGCCTTCGGGATGTTCCGTAACCGGTACGAGTCCCCGCGTGCCCCCTGACCTGCCTACGTTTCCATTTCCCGGACAGGCGTGCAGCCCTTGGCCTAAGCTGCTCCCAACTGTCACGGCAGTGCGGCCCCGTAGCACTCCGTCCGGCTTTCGGAACCGTCGCGAACCACCCGTGTCGCACCCCGAGACGTGTCCGATTGCGCCGCGTGTGTCACCTGGTGCCCGCTGTGGCGCACCGTAGCTGTCCTGGTTTGCCGGGATAGTCGTATATGTCGCCAGCTCACTCCCGCGGGTGATCTGCCGCTTACCCATAGTCCGTTCGGGCCATTCAAGATTGGGCCCGACGGGGGTGTTGCGCTGTGCCCACCTTCCGTAACGTCCTCAACTGGCGGCGGTGAATATGCCGCTGCCGCCGTGGGGGAGCCTCGATTCGGGAGAGGACGGCGCCGGTATGGGCTGGGTAACCGACTGGAGTGCGCAGGCTGCCTGCCGCACTACCGATCCGGATGAACTGTTCGTTCAAGGAGCAGCGCAGAACAGAGCCAAGGCGGTGTGCACCGGATGTCCGGTACGCACCGAGTGCCTGGCCGACGCGCTGGACAATCGCGTCGAGTTCGGCGTGTGGGGAGGCATGACCGAGCGGGAGCGCCGCGCTCTGCTGCGCCGGCGGCCCACCGTGACCTCCTGGCGCAGGCTGCTGGAGACGGCCCGCTCGGAGTACGAGCGCGGCTCCGGGTTCGTGAGCCTCGACAGCGACGAGGTGTACGAGAACTACGCGGCCGTGAGCTGAGGACCGCGAGCGCGGACCCAGCAAACAGCAGGCCAAGCACGCGGCAGGTTAAGCACGCAGCAGGTCAACCACACCGCATATCAAGCACACCGCAGGTCAGGCGCCGTAGGTCCCGCAGACCTCGCCGCCCACGCGCCTCGGGTTCGGCCGAGAGCCCAGGGCGAGCGCGATCGCGTCCGCTGTGCCGGGCCGCGTCCGCTACGACGGTTCCGGACGCTCCGTGGGCGCGCCCGCCGCGAGGCGGTCGCCGATGTCGCGCAGGCCCGTGAGGTCGTGCACATCGCCGGGCAGGGCGGGTACGTCGACCACCGCCACCTCGGGGTGGCGGGCGGTGAAGCGGTCACGCGTGCGCTGCTCGCGCGCCAGGAGATGCATGCGTTCGGCGTGCAGCCTCAGCAGGCCCTCGGCGAGCCGGTCGACGGAACGTTCCTCGTCGGCGGGGGAGCCTTCGGGGGAGGTGCCGGATGCGTCGGTACCGGTTGCGGCCTCGGCTGCGCGAGGTTCTGAACTGCCGTACGTTTCGGGAGAGTTACGAAGTCCAGCTTTCCCGTCCCCCTGATCCACAATGCCGGGGTCCGCAAGATTTTCCGCGGCGTCCAGCGCCCGCTCGGCGGACAGCCGGCCCGCGCCGCTGCCGTGCACCCGGTTGAGCACAAGCCCCACCAGCGGCATGTCCTCCGCGGCCAGCCGCTCCACGAAGTACGCGGCCTCGCGCAGCGCGTCCCGCTCCGGGGCCGCCACCACCAGGAACGCCGTACCGGGCGCCTGGAGCAGCTTGTACGTGGCGTCCGCGCGGGTGCGGAAGCCGCCGAAGGTGGTGTCCATCGCGGCCACGAACGTCTGGACGTCCTTGAGGAGTTGGCCGCCGAGCAGCTTGCCCAGGGTGCCGGTCATCATCGACATCCCGACGTTCAGGAACGCCATGCCCGCGCGGCCGCCCAGTTTGGCGGGGGCGGTGAGCAGGCGGATCAGCCGGCCGTCCAGGAAGGAGCCGAGCCGCTTGGGGGCGTCCAGGAAGTCCAGGGCCGAGCGGGAGGGCGGGGTGTCGACCACGATCAGGTCCCATTCGTCCCGCGCCCGCAGCTGGCCCAGCTTCTCCATCGCCATGTACTCCTGCGTGCCCGCGAAGCCCGCCGAGAGCGACTGGTAGAAGGGGTTCGCCAGGATCGCGGCCGCCCGCTCGCGGTCCGCGTGCGCCTCCACGACCTCGTCGAAGGTGCGCTTCATGTCGAGCATCATGGCGTGCAGCTCTCCGCCGCCGTCGGTGCCCTTGACCCGGCGGGGGACGTTGTCGAGGGAGTCGATGCCCATCGACTGGGCCAGCCTGCGGGCCGGGTCGATGGTGAGCACGACCACCTTGCGGCCCCGCTCGGCGGCGCGCAGGCCCAGGGCGGCCGCGGTGGTCGTCTTGCCGACGCCGCCGGAGCCGCAGCACACCACGATGCGCGTCTTTTGGTCGTCCAGCAGCGCGTCGACGTCCAGCACCCGGGAGGAGGCCAGCCGCCGGGCCGCCGCCTCCCACCCCTCGGCCGCGCCACGCCCCTCGGCCGCGCCCCGCTCCCCGGG
>NZ_MUNF01000589.1 GCF_002154555.1 Streptomyces murinus | reverse complement strand
GGTCGCTTCCTTTGTACTCACCCTCTCGGGCTTTCCTCCGGGCTTCCCTTCGGTGTTTCCGACTCTATCAGATCTTTCCGATCCGATTTCCTCGGTGCCTTCCGGTTCTCGCTCTCGCGTTTCCCTTTCCGGCGGTTCCGACTCTATCAGATCCTTTCGGCGTCTGACCCCCAGTCAGCGGGGCTTGTCTTCCCGGCTGTTGGGCCGTTCCGACGTCTCAAACCTTAGCCGATCCCTTCGGCAATTCCCAATCGGGCCGCCGAATCCCTATTCGAATTGAATTCGGGCACGCCGAAATCAACCCGGAGGGAGATCGTGCTGATGGTGTGAGGGGTGCCGCTCGAAGCGGCCAAGGTGCCACCGCGGAGACAGTACGGCTCTGCGGCAACCCGAAGAACTATACGGATGGGGTCGAGGCGTGTCAACCGCGCCCTGTCAAGATCTTTTCTGTCGCTCAGTCGAGGTCGCTGAGCCGGCCACCGGCATCCGGCTGGGCGTGCTCCACCCGGCGCAGGAGCGTGGTGAGCACCTCGCCGAGGACCGAGCGCTCCGCCGGGGTGAGGTCCTGGAGCAGGTCCTCCTCGAAGACGGTCGCGAGGCGCATCGCCTCCAGCCACTTCTCCCGGCCCTCGGGGGTCAGCTCGATGATGACCCGCACCCGGTTGGCCTCGTCGCGCTCCCGGGTGACCAGCCCCTCGGTGACCATGCGGTCGATCCGGTGGGTCATGGCGGCCGGGGTGAGGCCGAGGCGCTTGGCGAGGTCGCTGGGGCCGAGGCGGTACGGGGCACCGGAGAGGACCAGTGCCTTGAGGACCTCCCACTCGGCGTTGCTGATGCCGAGGGCGGCGGTTTGGCGGCCGTACGCGACGTTCATCCGGCGGTTGAGCCGGGACAGGGCCGACACGATCTTCTCGACCTGCGGGTCGAGGTCCTGGAACTCGCGCTGGTAGGCGGCGATCTGTTCTTCGAGGGTCGGCTCAGCGACGCCGGCGGTGTCGGCCATGGGCCGAGTATGGCACGCGGTCGCTTTGCCTTGAAGTCCTTCACTGTGTACTCTTTAGCTTCGAACTTTAGCTTTGAAGTCTTCACTCCTAACTAGTGAGAGAGGTGAACGTGACCAGGGCGATGGGCGCAGCGATGCGCCGGATCCACGTGGGCAACGCACTCAGCGCATTCGGACTCGGCTTCACAGTCCCCTACCTGTACGTCTATGTGGCGCAGGTGCGGGGTCTGGGAGCCATGACGGCGGGACTGGTGCTCGCCGTCTTCGCCGTGGCCGCGTTGATCGTGCTGCCGTTCGCAGGCCGGGCGATCGTGCGTCGCGGCCCGCTGCCGGTTCTGCTCGCCGCCCTGGTCACCGCCGCGCTCGGGGCGCTGAGCCTGGGGCTCGCGGGCAGCGCGTGGTCCGTCCTGCTCGCCGCCTCGGCGCTCGGTGCCGGCCAGGCCGTGATGCAGCCGGCGCTGGCCACGATGATCGTGGACTGCTCCAGCGCCGACACCCGCTCCCGGGCGTTCGCGATGCAGTTCTTCCTCCAGAACCTGGGCCTCGGCATCGGCGGCCTCATCGGCGGTCACCTGGTCGACACCACCCGCGTCTCCTCGTTCACCCTGCTGTTCGCGATCGAGGCGGCGATGTTCCTGCTGCTGGTCGCGGTGATGGCGACCGTGCGGATGCCGCACTCCCCCCGTCTGGAGGACGCGCCCGCGTCCGCGAAGGGCAGCTGGAAGCGGCTGCTCGGCAACCGGGCGATGGTGCAGCTGTGCGTGCTGGGCTTCGTGCTGTTCTTCGCCTGCTACGGGCAGTTCGAGTCGGGTCTGAGCGCCTACGGCGTGGAGGCCGCCGGGATATCCACGTCCACGCTGGGCACGGCCCTGGCCGCGAACACGCTGATGATCGTGGTCGCCCAGTTCGCGGTGCTCAGGTTCGTGGAGCGCGCCCGGCGCACCCGGGTGATCGCCCTGGTGGGTCTCATCTGGGCGGTGGCCTGGGTGGCCGCGGGATACGCGGGGCTCGGGCACGGCAGCCAGGAGATGGCGACGGCCGCGTTCGTGTCGACGTACGCGCTGTTCGGTCTCGGCGAGGCGATGCTGTCGCCGACGGTGGCCCCGCTGGTCGCCGATCTGGCGCCGGAGGGTCTCGCCGGTCAGTACAACTCGGCGTTCGCGCTGGTCAAGCAGCTGGCGCTGGCCGTCGGACCGGCGGTGGGCGGTCCCCTCGGGGCATCGCTGCACGCGCCGTACATCGTGACCTTCGTGCTGTTCTCGCTGGGCATCACGTATCTGGCGCTGCGGCTCGGGCGGCAGCTCACGGCGGTGCAGGACCAGCCGTGGTCGGTGCGGGCGAGCCGGGTGGTCAGCCGGGGCGGGGCGGCCGCGGAGACGGTTGGCGCGGAGGCCTGAGCCCCCGGTGTCCCACGACGGCCGTCACCTTCGGGTGGCGGCCGTCGCCGTATGCCCACGGCTCAGCGGATTCCCGTCACCAGATGCACGGTGAAGGGGAGGGCCGCCGTGCCGTCGGGCGCGGTGCGGTCCGCCAGCTCGTCGCGGACCAGTCGGGCGGCGCCCCGGACGGCCTTCTCCCCGCCCGCCTCCCGGAGCAGACCGCCCCACAGCGCGGCCAGATGGCCGTGGGCGTACGCGCCCAGCGGCGGGAGAACGACGTCGGAGGTGATCTCGTGATGGGTGAGGGCGCCGTAGCCCGCCGTCCGCAGGGCGCTCGTGAGCTGGTCGGCCGTACGGACGTAGGCGCGGTGGAAGTAGCGCAGCGCGTCGGGGGCGTACGTCCGCAGGGCGTGCTCGTGGGCGAGGAAGTAGGGCTGGCGGTCGAGCGGGGCCCAGACGGTGGCGGCGAACCGGCCGCCGGGCCGGGTGATGCGGGCCGTCTCGGTGAGGGCGGCCGTCAGGTCGGGGAAGAACTGGGCGCCCTGCTGGCAGACGACCGCGTCGAAGGCGGAGTCGTCGTAGGGGAGACGGTCGGCGGGGGCCGCGACGAAGTCGATGCGGGGGGCTCGCTGCCGCGCGACGCGGATCATGCCCTCGTCGAGGTCCGTGCCACGGACCCGGCCGGTGGGTCCGACCAGGGCGGCGGCCGCGCGGGCGGCGAATCCGGTGCCGCAGGCGAGGTCGAGCACGCTCTCACCGGGGGCGGGGCGCACCGCGTCCAGCAGGGCGGCCACGAAGGGGGCCATGATCGGGGCGCTGTGGATGTCGTACGCCTCGGGGCCCTCGGTGCTGCATGCGTCTGCCATAGGTGTGCTTGTAACACCGGGGATGGTGTGGGGGCCAACCCGTGAGCGCCGCTCAGGGTCTGGGTTTCGGCAGCAGGAACTCGCACCAGACCGCCTTTCCGCCGCCCGGGGTGCGGCGGCAGCCCCAGGTGGAGGCGATGGTGGCGACGATGGCGATGCCCCGGCCCGACTCGTCGGCCGGTTCGGCGCGGCGGCGCCGGGGGAGGTGGTCGTCGCCGTCGGTGACCTCCACGATGAGGCGGCGGTCGGTGCGGCGCAGCCGCAGCCGCATGGGCGGGGTGCCGTGCTGGAGGCTGTTGGCGACGAGTTCGCTGGTGGCGAGGACGCCGAGGTCGTGCAGTTCGGTGGGGAAGCGCCAGCTGGTGAGGACGCCGGAGGCGAAGGCGCGGGCGCGCGGGGCGGCCTCGACGCCGCCGAGGAGCTCCAGGGCCGCGCCCCGGAACAGCTCGCCGTCGGGGCCGGTGCGGGCCGGGTGCTGGAGGACGAGGACGGCCACGTCGTCGTCGTGGTCGGCGGTGACGCCGGCCGAGCGGACCAGGCGGTCGCAGACGACCTGCGGGGAGCCGGTGGCGCCGGCCAGGGCGCGTTCCAGGGCGGCGATGCCCTCGTCCAGGTCTTCGTTCCTGCGCTCCACCAGGCCGTCGGTGTAGAGGACCGCGGTGGAGCCGGGGAGCAGGGCGATCGAGCCCGAGGAGTGCAGCCAGCCGCCGGTGCCGAGCGGCGGCCCGGTGGGTTCGTCGGCGCGGGAGACCGTGCCGTGTTCGTCGCGGACCAGGATGGGCAGATGCCCGGCGGAGGCGTACACCAGCCGGCCCTCGTTGGGGTCGTGGACGGCGTAGGCGCAGGTGGCGATCTGGTGGGGGTCGATCTCGGTGGCGAGGCCGTCGAGGAGCTGGAGCACCTCGTGCGGGGGCAGGTCGAGGCGGGCGTAGGCGCGGACGGCGGTGCGCAGCTGGCCCATGACCGCGGCGGCGCGCACGCCCCGGCCCATGACGTCGCCGATGACGAGGGCGGTGCGGCCGCCGCCGAGGGTGATCACGTCGTACCAGTCGCCGCCGACCGCGGCCTCGGTGCCGCCGGGCTGGTAGGTGGCGGCGACGCGCAGGTCGTCGGGTTCCTCCAGGTCCTGCGGGAGCAGGGAGCGCTGGAGGGTGACGGCGGTCTCGCGCTGGCGGCGTTCGCTGGCGCGCAGCCGTTCGGCGGCCTCCGCGTGGTCGGTGACGTCGGTGGCGAAGACGAGGACCGCGCCGTCGCCGTCGCCGCCGTCCGCGGCGACGGGGGTGCAGGTGAACGTGTACGAGCGGCCGTCCACCGCGCGGCGGGACTTCAGGGTGCGCGGGCGGCCGCTGCGCAGCACCTGGTCGAGCAGCGGGAGCAGGCCGAGGCCGGCGAGTTCGGGCAGGGCCTCATGGGCGGGGGCGCCGGTGGGGCGGGGCCCGAAGGCCGTCGTATAGGCCTCGTTGACGTAGGCGAGGCGGTGCTCGGGGCCGTGCACGAGGGCGACGAGGGCCGGGACGCGGTCGAGGACGGCGCGGGCGGGCAGTTCGTCGACGGCGGGGACCGGGCCGGTCCCGTCGGCGGGGCCCCCGGCGCGGGCCGCGGGCACGGAGCCTTCCCCTCGCCGGTCCGTGGGTACCGCGGTCTCGGTCCGCGCGGCGGCGCGGCGCTGCGTTCCGGGGAGCCGGGCGCTCCAGCGCGTGAAGTTCACTGTGGGCAAGGCCTCGTGGGTGCTAGGGCGGGCGGGGGCCCGTCCGATGTCGTGGGGCAGTCTGGCAGGGAGCCGGCCGCGGCGGGCGACATCCGTCAGACGGTGGGGCGGGCCGTGGAGTTCCTGGATCCGGTCAGGACGACCCCTTCGGGTCGTGAGGATGCTTTCCCCTGGCCGCCAGTTCGAACTCCGCGCGCGGGTGTTCGAGTGAACCGAGCGAGACGATCTCCCGTTTGAAGAGCCCGGCGAGGATCCATTCGGCGAGCACGCGGGCCTTGCGGTTGACGGTGGGCACCCTGCTGAGGTGGTAGACGCGGTGCATGAACCAGGCAGGGTAGCCCTTCAGCCGCCGCCCGTAGACCTGGGCGACGCCCTTGTGCAGACCGAGGGAGGCGACGGAGCCCGCGTAGGCGTGCTCATAGGTGTCCAGGGGTTCGCCGCGCAGGGTGTGGACAAGGTTGTCACCGAGGACCCTGGCCTGGCGTACGGCGTGCTGCGCGTTGGGCGCGGTGAGGGCGCCGGGGGCGGCGGTGACGTCCGGTACGGCCGCGGCGTCGCCCGCGCCCCAGGCGTGTGCGGTGCCCTCGACGGTCAGCTGGGCGGTGCACCTGAGCCTGCCGCGGTCGGTGAGCGGCAGATCGGTGGCGGCGAGCAGCGGGTGCGGCCGGACGCCGGCGGTCCAGACGACCGTACGGGTCGGGAAGCGCTGTCCGTCGCTGAGCACGGCGACCCGGTCGGCGCAGGATTCCAGGCGGGTGCCCAGCAGCACCTGGATGTTGCGGCGGCGCAGCTGGGTGACGGTGTAGCGGCCCATGTCGGCGCCGACCTCGGGCAGGATGCGGTCGCTCGCCTCGACGAGGATCCATCTCATGTCCTCGGCGCGGACGTTGTGGTAGTAGCGGGCGGCGTAGCGGGCCATGTCCTCCAGTTCGCCGAGGGCTTCGACGCCCGCGTAGCCGCCGCCGACGAAGACGAAGGTGAGGGCGGCGTCGCGGATCGCCGGGTCGCGGGTGGAGGAGGCGATGTCCATCTGCTCGATGACGTGGTTGCGCAGCCCGATGGCCTCCTCGACGGTCTTGAAGCCGATGCCGTACTCGGCGAGGCCGGGGATGGGCAGGGTGCGGGCGACGGAGCCGGGGGCGAGCACCAGTTCGTCGTAGCCGAACAGTTCGGTGCGGCCCGCGTCGGCGGTGGCGAGGGTGGTGACGGTGGCGGTGCGCGCCGCGTGGTCGACGGCGGTCGCCTCGCCGACGACGACATGGCACTGGTCGAGGACGCGGCGCAGCGGCACGACGACATGGCGGGGCGAGATCGAGCCGGCGGCGGCCTCGGGCAGGAAGGGCTGGTACGTCATATAGGGGTCGGGTGTGACGACGGTGATCTCGATCTCACCGCGCCTGAGCTCGGCCTTCAGCTTCCGCTGGAGGCGCAGGGCCGTGTACATCCCGACGTAGCCACCGCCGACAACCAGAATGCGCGCACGTTCCTTCACCATCCCATGACGCACCCGGCGCTGTGGTTTGTCCACAGCCCCGGCAATTTGTGTGACCGGAGGTCCTGTGACGGGTGATGCGGGCCCGGTGGCCGGGGTGGTGGAAAGGGGGCAGGTCAGCGGGGGCGGACACGCGGGCGGACGCGCCGGGAATCGGGACGTATATGACTCGTACTCCGATCGGGGGGCGCAGTGTGCGGAACCTGCCCCTTCTGAATTGACTGCCTCTCAACTATGTTCGTGTCGACGGGGTGTAGGGGATGTGGTCGTACGGGCTCAGCGACGGGCCGGCCCGCGGCGATCGGTGCCCCTTCGCACACTCCGGCATCAGTGACGGGGAGTGTCTCCGGGGGGAGACGTCATGCACCGGGGGAAACACATGCATATTCAGGACACGCACTGGTCCGCCGCCACCGCGGTGGCGGCCGGAGGATCGGCGATGCCGGCGGTGCCGGCGGTCGCGACGGCGAACGGGCGCGCGGACGGGGCGCGTACGACGCCGCTGCGGGTGGACGCACAGCGCAATCTGGAGCACGTGCTGCGTGCGGCGCGTGAGGTGTTCGGCGAGCTGGGCTACGGTGCGCCGATGGAGGATGTGGCGCGGCGTGCGCGGGTCGGTGTCGGGACCGTCTACCGGCGCTTTCCCAGCAAGGACGTGCTGGTCAGGCGGATAGCCGAGGAGGAGACGGCGCGGCTCACCGAGCAGGCGCGGACGGCGCTCGGGCAGGAGGACGAGCCGTGGTCGGCGCTGTCCCGGTTCCTGCGCACGTCGGTCGCGTCGGGGGCGGGCAGGCTGCTGCCGCCGCAGGTGCTGCGGGTCGGCTCCCCCGAGGGTTCCGCGGATGCGGCCGACGGCGTCCGCTCGGTCGTCGAGGAGGCCCGGGTGCCGCAGCAGCGGCTTCAGCCCGGACCCGGTGAACTGCGGCTCGTGGGGCAGGACTCCGGCTACTCGGAGGATTCCGGGGCCGGTGAACTGCTCGCGGTCGTGGGGCAGTTGGTGGAGCGGGCGCGGGCGGCCGGGGAGCTGCGGGCCGATGTGTCCGTCTCCGACGTGCTGCTGGTGATCGCCACGGCGGCGCCGTCGCTGCCGGACGCCGCGCAGCAGGCGGCGGCCTCGGCACGGCTGCTGGACATCCTGTTGGAGGGGCTGCGATCCCGGCCCGCGATCGGCTGACCCCGTCCTCGGCGGGAGTTCCGTCCGGCCACCCGCGTCACCCG
>NZ_MUNF01000588.1 GCF_002154555.1 Streptomyces murinus | reverse complement strand
TCGAGTCCTCCCTCGGCGACGACACCGGCGACGCGGCGCAGCTTCTTCATCGGGCCGAGCTCGGAGTCGTAGACCTTCTTGACGCCGTCGCCGAGGGAGGACTCGATGGTGCGGATGTCGCGCACCAGGCGGGTGAGGCCCCCCGGCTCCACGGAGGCGGCCTGGTCGGAGCCCCACATGGCGCGGTCCAGGGTGATGTGGCGCTCGACGAAGGTGGCGCCGAGGGCGACGGCGGCCAGCGTGGTCTGGAGGCCCGTCTCGTGGCCGGAGTAGCCGATCGGGACGTTCGGGAACTCCTTCTCCAGCGTGTTGATCACGCGGAGGTTCAGCTCCTCGGCCTTGGCCGGGTAGGTCGACGTGGCGTGGCACATCAGGATGTTGTCCGAGCCGAGGACCTCGACCGCGTGGCGGATCTGCTTCGGGGTGGACATGCCGGTGGAGAGGACGACGGAGCGGCCGGTGGCGCGCAGGGCGCGCAGCAGCTCGTCGTCGGTCAGGGAGGCGCTCGCCACCTTGTGGGCGGGCACGTCGAACTTCTCCAGGAAGGCGACGGCCTCAGTGTCCCACGGGGAGGCGAACCAGTCGATCCCCTTCTCCTTGCAGTACGCGTCGATCTGGCGGTACTCGTCCTCACCGAACTCCACGCGGTGGCGGTAGTCGATGTAGGTCATCCGGCCCCAGGGGGTGTCGCGCTCGATGTCCCACTGGTCGCGCGGGGTGCAGATCTCGGGGGTGCGCTTCTGGAACTTGACGGCGTCGCAGCCGGCCTCGGCGGCGACGTCGATCAGCTTGAAGGCGTTCTCCAGCTCACCGTTGTGGTTGATGCCGATCTCGCCGCAGATGTAGACGGGACGACCGGGGCCGACCTCGCGCGAACCGAACGTACGCAGACGGGAGTTGGTGCTCATCAGAGGGTTCCTTACTTGGGGAGGGAATCGAGAGAGGGGCCGAGGATCCAGCTGGCGATCTCTCGGATCGCGCCGTCACCGCCGGGCAGAGTGGTGACCGCGCGTGCGGCGCCGCGTACGACGTCATGGGCGCTCGCGACCGCCACGGGCCAGCCCACGAGGGTGAAGCACGGGAGGTCGTTGACGTCGTTGCCGACGTAGAGCACGCGCTCCGGCGCGATGCCCTGCTCCTCGCACCACTGCTTGAGGGCGAGGTCCTTGCGGTCGATGCCGTGCAGCACGGGAAGCTTCAGCTTCCGGGCGCGGGCGGCGACCACAGGGTTCTGTTCCGTGGACAGGATCAGCATCCGCAAACCGCTCCTGCGCAGCGCGGCGATGCCAAGTCCGTCCCCGCGGTGCACGGAGACGAGTTCCCGTCCTTCGGAGTCGATCAGCACCCGGTCGTCGGTCTGGGTGCCGTCGAAGTCGAGTACGACCGCGTCGATGTCGTCGGCCGTGGGGAGCGAACCGATGGGGGTCCCCCCGCTCGAGCGGAGCCGAGAGTGGGGGAGGTCCGCGTCGAAGAGGGGGGCCAGGGCGCGGGCCCGGGCCAGGTCGTGCGGGTCGTCGATCTCCAGGACCCGCGCCGGGTCGGTGCGCACGAGTTCGGTGCGGCCGAAGAAGCGGTGCCCGTGCGTGCGGAAGCCGGCCGCGTCCATGGCGTACGCGGTGCCGGTCTCCAGGAAGTCCTGGGGGCGGTCCTGGCGGCGGGGGCGGTACGACTTGTCGTGGTTCACCCCGACGCCGCCCTCGCCCTCGCCCTCGCCCGCACCGTCACCTTCGCTCTCCCGCCAGACGAAGCCGTGGAAGGGTGCCACCGTCACCGCGGTGTCCGCGCCGTCCTCGGCGACCGCGCCGGCCACCCCGTCGATGTCCTCGCGGACGATGAAGGGGCTGGTGCACTGCACGAGGAGGACGACGTCGACGGCCGCGCCGTGCAGCGCCTCATGGGCGTCCATGGCGTGCAGCACGGCGGCCTCGGAGGTGGCGGTGTCCCCGGCGATGGCGGCCGGGCGGAGCACCACCTCCGCGCCGGCCTCGCGGGCGGCGGCGGCGATGGCCTGGTCGTCGGTGGAGACCACGACATCGGTCACCAGGCGGGTGGCGCGGCACTCGCGCACCGCGCGGGCCACCAGCGGGACGCCGCCGACCGGGGCGAGGTTCTTCGCGGGCACGCCCTTGGAGCCGCCGCGGGCGGGGATCACCGCGAGCACCCGGCGCACCGTCGCGCCCTGGCTCGCTTCCGGGTGGGACATCCGATCTCCTTGAAAGGTCACAGCTCCCCCATCCGCCGGATCACCGGGGCGACCCGCTGGACGCCGTGCCGGTAGGCGCCGCGCGCGGCCCGGCGCACGATCTGGCGCACCGGTCCCGGCGCCTTGTCGGCGGTGGGCGCGCCGGGCAGCGGGGCGCCGTCGGGGCCGAGGTGGTGGCGGGCGAGGATGCCGGGCAGATAGCCGGGCGCGGTCTCGGGGGTGTAGTAGGGGGTCAGGGGCGGCAGTCCGCCGGCCCGGTCGAGCAGCGTGGCGATGCGCTCGCGGGCCGCGTCGAAGGCGGTCTCGTACGAGCCGTCGGTGGCGACTCCCTGCCGGGCCACCCACTCCTCGTCGGGGGCGGGCCGGTGTCCGGCGTCGAGCTGGTCCCAGGAGGCGAGGCAGCCGGAGCCGGTGAAGTGGTGGTTGCCGAGCGCCTCGCGCACCCCGAGGTCGGTCAGTACGACCGTGGGGACCCGGCGGTGCAGGGCCTCAAGGGCGGCCGTGGAGCTGACCGTGACCAGCAGGTCGGTGCGGTCGAGGACCTCGCCCATGTGGCCGTACACCAGGCGGAAGTTGTCGGGTACGTCCTTGCCCTGGACCAGCTTCTGGTAGGGCAACTCCTCGATGTGGGTGGTGTGTTCGCCGGGCTTGGAACGCAGTTTGAGCAGCACCTCCCGCTCGGGGTGCGTGCGGGCGTGCCGGATGAGGCGGTCGAGGAGGTAGGTGCGGTCGCGGCGGTTGTCCGGGACGGACGGCTGGGCCGCGAACACCACGGTGTAGGGCTCGTGTTCACCGGAGTAGGGCGCACCGCCGAGGAAGGGCAGCGCGACCTCGGTGACCGAGGAGGCGTCCGCGCCGACCCCCTCGTACACGGCGCGGAACCGGTCCGCGTCGTGGCGGGAGTTGGCGAGGACCAGGTCAGCGCCGTGCCGCAGCAGCAGGCCGTCGGCGAGCTTCTCGTAGACGACGCCGACGTAGCCGGTGACGACGACGGGCCGGGGGCGGGTGCCCCACGCGCTGCGCAGGCCGTGCAGCATGGCCTGCACTCCGCCGCCGACGAGCGCCAACACCAGGATGTCGTACGGCTCTTGGCTCATGGCGTGCAGGAACTCGACGCCGGTGACCTCGCTGAGGGAGTCGGCGCGGACGCCGACCTCCTGGAGCTGGCGGGCGGTCGGGGTGGCTCGTCCGCGCAGGAGGTAGCCGTCGAGCCGGACCTCGGCAGCCGCCGGAGTGAGTCGCCGCGCGGTGAGCGCGCCCCACTTCCACCGGGTGTCGGAGTCCGCGAGGACGGCGACCCGCAGGGACTTCGTTGCACTTGCTGGCACGTCCAAGACGCTAGGAAGCGTTTCCGCCGTTCCGCCCAACCCGAATGCAACAAACGGTTAACAGCACATCGCCGAATGACGAATCGGCTCGTGGCGGGCACCGAAAAAGGCCCGGTTCACAGCTTCGCCACGTGCCATTCACCCAGTATCAAGCAGGGCGTCAAGACGAATGACGGGCATCCCCCCTAACGTCCCTGACGTGGTCAAGCTCTCCGTCATCGTGCCGTTCTACAACGTGCAGCAATACGCACCCGACACGCTCAGGAGCCTGAAGGCGAACGCGCGTGAGGACTTCGAATTCATTCTCGTCGACGACTGTTCCCGCGACGGGACACCCGAGATTCTCGCGCGCGCGGAGCGCGAGCTGCCCGGAGCGGTCCTGGTCCGGCACGAGCAGAACGGAGGTCTGGCGACCGCGCGCAACACCGGTATCGACCGGGCGCGCGGCGAGTACCTGACGTTCCTGGACGGCGACGACTGGCTCGCCCCGGGTTACTTCTCCCAACTGGTCAGCGTCATAGAGGAGTTGGGCGTCGACTTCATCCGCACCGACCATGTGCAGTGCACCGCGCGGGCCCGCCAGGTGCAGCGGGTGCCGGTCGGCCGGCGCGGTCAGGTGCTCAGCCCGCGGGAGGCGATCCTGCCCGCGGACCGCTCCACCTCGGTGGACTACGCGTTCGCCTGGGCGGGCGCCTACCACCGCCGGCTGGTCGACAGGGGCCTGCTGCACTTCACCGACGGGCTGCGCACGGCCGAGGACCGGCCGTGGATCTGGAAGCTGCACCGGGAGGCGGAATCCTTCGCCGCGGTGAGCCTGCTCGGCGTGTTCTACCGGCGCGGGGTCGCCTCCTCGCTCACCCAGATCGGCGATGTGCGTCAGCTCGATTTCATTCGGGCATTCGATCAGGTGATCGCGGAAACCGCGAAGGACCGGGACGCGGACGCGCTGCTGCCGAAGGCGGTCCGTACATATTGCGCCATCATTTCCCATCATCTGGGATCCATCGAAAGGTTCGAGCCGGCGGTGGCGAAGAAACTGAAATCCCTGAGTGCCGCCGCGCTGCGCCGCATGCCGCAGGACGTGCTGGACGACGCGCTGGACTCCATGGACCTCCAGCGCGCCACCAAGCTGCGCCGGCTGCGCCGCCGCCCCGCCACCGCGGGAGCCGCCGCGTGACCACCCAGATCTTCCAGGCGTCGACGCTGTACGGCATCGCCACCCTCGCCGCCGCCCTGGACTCCGGCTGCTTCGACTCCGCCGACCGGCGGATCCTGCTGGTCTGCAACAACGCGGCGACGCCCGAGACGACGCCGGGTCCGGACGAGATGCCCGGGTTCGAGCGGCTGCGCGACCGGTTCGACGAGGTGATCTCGTACAACGAGACGATCTTCCCGTTCCACCCGGGCGGCTGGGCCCCCCGGGTCGACGACATGCCGCTGTGGGAACGCTTTCTGCGGCACGAGTGGCGACTGGGCGCCGAGGACGTCGAGTTGGTCGTGGAGTCGATCCAGGTCAACCCGGCGCTCGCGCTCGGGCAGATCTTCAACGGCGCGCCGGTCACGGTCTACGCCGACGGCCTGATGTCGTACGGCCCGACGCGCAACAAGATCGACCCGCTGGTCGGCACCCGCGTCGACCGGGTGCTCCACCTGGACCTGGTGCCCGGCCTCACACCGCTGCTGCTGACCGAGTTCGGTGTGCCCGGCGAGCTGGTGCCGACCTCCGCCTTCACCAAGGTGCTCGCGGAACTCGCGCCGGTCGCCGAGGAGTTGCCGGACATCGAGGAGCCCGCGCTGCTGCTCGGGCAGTATCTGTCGGCGCTGGACATCCTCACCGCCGAGCAGGAGGAGAACCTGCATGTGCGGATGCTGAAGGGCGCTGCCGAACTGGGCCACCACAAGGTCGTGTTCAAGCCGCACCCCACCGCCCCGGCCCGCTACACGCGCTCGCTTGAGCAGGAGGCGGAACGGCTCGGCGTGGAGCTGACCGTCGTGGACACGCCGGTGCTCGCCGAGGTGCTGTACCAGCGGATGCGTCCCGCACTGGTCGTGGGCTGCTTCTCCACGGCCCTGCTGACGGCCTCCGCGCTCTACGGCCTGCCGGTCGCCCGGGTCGGCACGGAGCTGCTGCTGGAGCGGCTCGCGCCGTACGAGAACAGCAACCGGATCCCGGTCACCGTGGTGGACGCGCTGCTGCCCGAGCTGGCGGACGGGACCGCGGTCACCGAGCGGCGGCCCGGCATGGACGTGGAGCGGCTGGGCGCGCTGGTGCGGGTGGTGGGCTTCGCGATGCAGCCGAAGATCCTGCCGGGGCTGCGCGCGGAGGCCGAGGCGTGGCTCGCGGCGAACTTCGGCCCGCGGACGTCCCGTTACTTCAAGCGCCGGCGCCTTACGTCGCTGGCGCTGCCCGGCGGGATCCCCGCGCAGCTGGCGTTCATCCCGCGCAACGCGACCGTGCGCAGGGTGGCGAAGAAGGCGCGCAGTCTGCGCAGAACGGTACGGGGCTGAGCGCCATGACCACTACCCCTTCCCCCGCCCTCGACGACGTCCCGATACCCGCCCCGGAGGGGACCGCCGCGCCCGCGCCCGCCGAACGCCGCAGCCGTCTTCTCGCCCTCGACGGGCTGCGGCTGGTGGCCGCGCTGATGGTCTGCCTCTACCACTACACCGGGCGCGGCGGCACGATCTCCGAGTCCTGGCACCAGAGCCCGTCCGTGGTCTTCCCGACCCTGTCCCGGGCGGCCGTCTACGGCTGTTTCGGCGTCCAGCTGTTCTTCGTGATCAGCGGGTTCGTGATCTGTATGAGCAGCTGGGGCCGCACCCTGGGGGACTTCTTCCGCTCCCGGGTGTCCCGGCTCTACCCCGCCTACTGGGTGGCGCTGGTCCTGGTGACCGCGGCGTCCCTGGTCCTGCCCGCCGTCATCGCGCCGGTCCGGCTGGACGAGTTCCTGGTCAACCTGACGATGCTCCAGCAGCCGATGGGCGCGACCCGGGTGCTCGGGGTGTGCTGGACGCTGTGGGCCGAGGTCCGCTTCTACGCGCTGTTCGCCCTGTTCGTCGTGGTGCGGGGGGTGACCTACCGCCGGGTGGTGCTCTTCTGCTCCGTGTGGGTCCTCGCGCTGGTGCTCTGCCGCACGAACGGCAACGCGCTGACCGACCAGGTCCTCATGCCGGAGTACGCGCCGTTCTTCATCGGCGGTCTCGCGCTCTATCTGATCCACCGCTTCGGCAGCGACCTGCTGCTGTGGGGCATCGTCGCGGTGGCCCTGCTGCTCGGCCAGAGCGAGGCCACGCGGGGCCTGTGGCACCGCACCGGCCACTCCGATCTGCACCGCGACCCCTATGTGGTCGTCCTGATCGTCGCCTTCTCCTTCGCCGTCGTCGCCGCGGTCGCCCTGGGCTGGACCCGCTGGGCCTCCTGGCCTTGGCTGACCACGGCCGGCGCGCTGACCTACCCCTTCTACCTGGTCCACGAACACCTGGGCTGGTTCGTGATCCGCATCCTGCACCGCTTCCTCGGCCTGCCCTCGGCGGCGACCCTCGGGGCGACCGTCCTGACCATGCTGACCCTGGCCTGGCTCATCCACCGCTTCGTGGAGAAACCGTTCGGCCCACGGCTCAGGCGGGCGCTGAAGACGCGGAATCTCTCCGGCGCCTAGGGCCTGTCTGACAATTCCCGTCGTCGCCCGGAGGGCGGCCGCGCGGCGTCAGGTGCGTGCTCTCGGGGTGCCGGGCGTAGGCCCTCGTACTGGACGTACTTGGGTCTGCGCCCGGTGCCGCGAGAGTGCGTGCATGGCGTCGCGCGGCAGACGGGAATTGTCAGACAGGCCCTAGGACGCGACCCCGTACCGCGCCCCGATCCCCGCGATCACGACCGCCAGGCCTTCCTCGAACTGGCGGTCGTAGTCGTGGAAGAGGAGTTCGCCTGCGGCTGCCGCGAGGGGGTGGTCGGGCATGCGGCGGGCGCGGTCGGCGATGTCGGTGCGGGCCTCCTGGTCGCCCGACAGGGGGCGCATGCCCTGTTCCTCGGTGACGAAGCCGATGGTGTAGGCGTGGACCGTGCGGCCCGCGTCGACGGCCTGGGCGAGGGTCAGCCCGGCGGCCGTCAGCAGGCGGAGGTTCTCCTCCAGGACGGGGGCGTGGTCGGTGTCGGTGAAGAGTGAGCCGCTGAAGACCCGGGCGCCGTCGCGGTAGCCGAGCAGCGCGGTGCGCAGACCGCGGTTGATCTTCAGCAGGCGTTCCCGCCAGGTGTCGGCGGGGTCGAGCACGGTGTCGGCCAGCATCCGCCGGTGCATCCGCGTCGCCATCTCGTCCAGCAGCGCCTGCTTGTCCTTGAAGTGCCAGTACAGGGCGGGCGCCTTGACGTCCAGCTCCTTCGCGATGGCACGCAGGGTCAGCCCGTCGAGACCGACCTCGTTCAGCAGCCGCAGCGCCGTGTCGGCGACCCGCGCACGGTCCAGGGGCGATCGTCGTTCCGTACTCACACTTGACAGCTTAACAGCGTTAAGGGCACCCTCATGCCCGATGGCACTTAACGACGTTAAGGAGATATGGGCCATGGAGACGACGGACGTACTGATCGTGGGCGCGGGTCCCACCGGACTCGCCCTCGGCATCGACCTCGCCCGGCGCGGGGTCGCGGCCCAGCTCGTGGAGCGCGCCGACGCCCTGTTCCCGGGCTCGCGCGGCAAGGGGATCCAGCCCCGCACCCAGGAGGTCTTCGACGACCTGGGCGTCATCGACGCGGTCCTCGCGTCGAGCGGCCCCTACCCGGACCGGATGGTGTGGCGCGGCGGCGAGCGGGTCGGCGAGGAGTCGATGTTCGAGCGGTTCGAACCGGACGCGGGCACCCCGTACCCCGCGCCGCGGATGATCCCGCAGTGGCGCACCCAGGAGATCCTGTACGCCCGCCTCACGGAACTGGGCGGCAAGGTCGCCTTCGGCCGTGAGGTCACGGGCCTGACCCAGGACGCGGGCGGCGTGGACGTGGCCTTCGCCGACGGTACGACGGTCCGCGCGCGCTACGTCGTGGGCGCCGACGGCGGCCGCTCGGGCACCCGGCGGACCCTCGGCGTCGGCATGACCGGCGACACCGTCGACCCGGCGCCGTTCGTGGTGGCCGACCTGCGGCTGCGCGGCCTGGACCGGGTGTACTGGCACGCCTTCCCGGCGGCGGACGGCAGCGTCCTCGGACTGTGCCCGCTGGCCGGCACCGAGGAGTTCCAGCTGGCCGCGCGGCTGCCGGAGGGCTCGGAGCCGGAGGTGAGCCCGGACGGCGTGCGCGAGCTGGTCACGCGGTACACCCACCTCGCCGCCGAGGACGTGACCGAGGTGCGCTGGGCCTCGGGGTTCCGGCCCCGGGCGGCGCTCGCGGACCGGTTCCGGGTGGGCCGGGTGTTCCTCGCGGGCGACGCCGCGCATGTGCACTCCCCGGCCGGCGGACAGGGCCTGAACACCAGCGTCCAGGACGCCTACAACCTCGGCTGGAAGCTGGCCGC
>NZ_MUNF01000587.1 GCF_002154555.1 Streptomyces murinus | reverse complement strand
CGGTAGGCGGCGGTCGGGCTGCCCTGCCCCGACTGGGCGCGGGCAGAGCAACCCACCACCGCCTACCGGCTGGTCACACGGGGCGTAGGGCGCACGGTGCTGCGGGAGCGGGCCGCCGAACTCGTGCGCGGCCGCACCCTCGTCACCCACCAGCACATCGACGGCCCAAGGGAGCAGTGCCTGCTCGTGCGGCCCGACGGCTACACCGCGTGCGCGGCGGACACCACGCAACTGGACGACGTACGGCGCCTGTTGGACCGCGTGTCCGCCTGAACGTTCTCACCGAACCGGAACACGGAGGAGCAGTGAACATCTCACCCGAACACGACAAAGTTTTCCGCACCTGGGCGAACTCCCTGTGCACCAACGACCTCGAAGCCTATCTGTCGTGCTTCGCCGACGAACTGCGCCTGGAGGACATCGCGTTGGACAGCGTCGTCCAGGACAAGGCCAAGCTCCGCAAGGACGTGGCGACCTGGTTCGACGCCTTCCACGACGAACAGCTCACCCTCGACGGCTATCTCACCGGACCGGACGGTGAGATCGGCACCAAGTGGACGCTGTCGGCCACCGTCGTCGGGCACTTCCCGCGGGTGACCGAGAACGCCGTGATGGGCCGCCGCTTCACCAAGCACGGGCTGAGCGTCTTCACCTTCTCGCCCGAGGGACGGTTCCGCACCGAGGTCTCCTACTGGAACCTCACCACCATCACCCGGCAGATCACCTGACCCGCCCCGTGTCCGGGCACGGCCGCCGCACCACCTGCCCCACCCTGTCTTTTTCGGCGGCCGTGCCCGGCCACGCGGCCGAGGAGCAGCCATGGCCCTCACCGTCGGATTCATCGGGCTGGGCGTGATGGGCTCCCCCATCGCGCACCGGATCCTCACCTCAGGTTTCCCGCTCACCGTCTGGAACCGCACCGCGGACAAGACCGAGCCCCTGCGAGCGGCCGGCGCGGTCGTCGCCGCCTGCCCCGCCGACCTCGCCCGCACCTGCGACGTCATCGCCCTGTGCGTCACCGACCAGGAGGCCGTCACCGGCATCGCGCTGGGAGCGGACGGCCTGCACACGGCCCCCGGCCGCGGGCAGCTCGTCATCGACCACTCCAGCATCCCCGCCGGTACGACCCGTACGGTGGCCGGACGGCTGCGCGCCGCCAACGGGATCTCCTGGCTCGACGCACCCGTCTCCGGCGGCACCCCCGCGGCCGAGGGCGGGACCCTCACCGTCATGGCCGGCGGCAGCCAATCCGACTTCGACCGTGTCCACGGGCTCATGGCCGCCTACGCCCGGCAGATCACCCTCATGGGCCCCCTCGGCGCGGGGCAGGCCACCAAGCTGTGCAACCAGGTCATCGTCGCGGCGAACGTGTGGGGGGCCGCCGAAGCGGCCACCCTGGCCGAGGCCGCCGGCATCCCGCCCGAGCGGCTGCTCAGCGGACTGGCCGGAGGCTTCGCCGACACCCCTCTTCTGCGCCACTTCCTGCCCCACATGCTCGACCCGCACGACGACACCCTCGGCACCCTCACCGACCTCGTCAAAGACCTCGACACCGCACTGGCGACCGCCCGCACCACCGGCACCCCGCTCCCTTTGACCGCGCACCTGGCCGAACTCCTGCGCATCGCCAACCGGTGGACCCGGCCACGTGTCTCGGGCAGCTTCATCGGCCTCCTGCACGGCCCCGGACACACAGACACACAAAACGAAGACACACGGGACAAAGACACACGGGACGATCCGTCATGACCAGCACACTCGGCACGGCCACCGCCACTTCCGCCCGCCGCCTCGTCCACGCCCCCGCCTTCTGGTGGGCCCTCACCGGCATCGTGTTCACCCTGGCCGGGGCAGCGGTCCTGATCCCCTGGGCGGCCCACGGGGTGCGCTCCCCGCACTACGGCGGCGACAGCATCTCGCCCGCACGCACCATCGTCGTCGTCACCGTGCAGGTCCTCCTCGTCCTCACTCTGATCGCCTGCGCCGTGCACCTGACCCGCACCAGCCTGCGCCGCGGACAGGTCACCCTCGACGCCGGCATCGCCGCCGGTTTCCTGATCTCCTCCTGGCAGAGCCCCCTGCTCGACTACCGCGACATCACCGTCGTGGTGAACCAGCATGCAGCGCACGTCAACTCGTGGGGGCCGTACATTCCCGGCTGGAACCCGCCCCATCCGGAGCTCCAGATCGAGGCGCCCATCGCCGTCACCGGCGTCGGGTTCGGCCTGCTCATCCTGTGGGTGTGGGCCCAGGCGCTGGCGGGCCGCAAAATAGCCGACCGGTTCCCCCGCTGGGGACCGCTGCGGCTGTGGACGGCCATCCTCATCGCCGGCATCGTCACCGACGCCCTGATCGAGGCGGCGTGGCTCAACACCGGCATCTACTCCTACGCCCACGCCTGGAAGCCGGTCACCCTCTTCGCCGGGCACTGGTACAACATCCCCCTGTCCGCCGCGTTCACCGCGACGCTCTTCACCACCCCCTTCGTCGTCATGCGGCACCTGGAACAGACCCGCGGCGCCGTCCCGTGGATCTACCGGGGCGCCGAACTCGCCTCCACCGCGCGGGGACAGAACATCATCCGGCTCCTCGCCGGCATCGGGGCCGGGAACACCGCCACCTTCGTCTACCTGGTCCTGTGCGTCCTGTGGGGCCTGGCCGGCGGCCCCATGCCCGCCGACACCCCCTCCTACCTGTGGCCCATGAACGCGAGGTGACCCCGTTGGACACCAACCGCAACCGCAACCTCAACCGCAACCGCGACGGCGACGGCACCGCCGACAACCCGCTCCGTCCGGAGTTCTGGAAGAAGCCGGCCGGGGAGATCGACGCGTTCTTCGCGCGGCTGCGCGCCGGGAGGGAGCCCGTCTTCTTCCCCTACCGGCCGGCCC
>NZ_MUNF01000586.1 GCF_002154555.1 Streptomyces murinus | reverse complement strand
CACGCAGTTCGACCGCCTCCCGGGTGCCGGTGGAGGCATCGGAGGGCACCCCGGCCCGGATCCGGGCGCCGTCGCCCGTGGTGAGGGTGACGGCGAGGGTGGGGCGGGCCCGGGAGTCGAGGATCTCGACGGCGTGCAGTTCGCTGATTCGCACGGTCATGGCTCAGGCTCCCGTTCCCGCGGCCCGGGCCCGGGATGCCTCGATCTCCGCGTAGGCCTGCTCGCGGCCCTCCCAGTGCGAGCCCTCGACGGACTTGCCGGGTTCCAGGTCCTTGTAGACCTCGAAGAAGTGGGTGATCTCCAGCCGGTCGAACTCGGAGATGTCACCGATGTCCTGCACCGGCGCGTACCGAGGATCGTGGGCGGGCACGCACAGGACCTTCTCGTCCGGGCCGTGTTCGTCCTTCATCACGAACATGCCGACGGCCCGGCACTCGATGGTGCAGCCGGGGAAGGTCGGCTCGCCGACCAGCACCAGGGCGTCCAGCGGGTCTCCGTCGCGGCCCAGGGTGCCGTCGACGTAGCCGTAGTCCGCCGGATACTTGGTGGAGGTGAACAGCAGCCGGTCCAGCCGGATGCGGTGCAGCTCGTGGTCCATCTCGTACTTGTTGCGGGACCCCTGGGGGATCTCCACGGTCACATCGAACTCCACGGTGTCCTCCTGGAAACGGGAGCCGCCCGGTGGCGCGGCTCGGGCGGGCGGGGGCCGGGCTCGTCGGGACGGGTACCGGGCGCGCTCGCCCGGACACCTCCGTCCGGCGGCGGTACGCGGTGGGAAGCGGCCGTACGGGCGTCCCGGAGGCCGCCGGGCGGGGCGGGGGAGTGCGACGCTGCGGGTGCGGGCATGGCTCCTCCTGGTCGTGTCCTTTCGACCAGGGACCGTCAGCGGCATGATGCCGCGGTTGCGGTGAGCCCCATCACCGGCGCGTCGGGCGCGTACCCATAGTGTGCCCCGAAGATCGCCGCCGCAAGGCATCCGGGGTCCGCCGAACGGGCTACGCCTTCGGCCGAAGGCGGCGCAGCGGGCGGTCGGGGCGGATCCACCGGCGCGGCGTACCCTGAAAGTGCGCGCAGCGCCCGGCGCTGGACCCCGCCGGGACCACCCCGTACAGGAGTGGTCGACCCGCCTGCCGGCCGATGGCTCCTACCCACCTGGACAGCAGAACCAGCGGGGAGGCCACCATGGCAGGTACCGCGCCCGGAGCGCACGCCGGCACACAACTCGCCGTATCGGCAAGCCTGTTCGCGCCCGCCTGGCTGCCGCCGGGAGGCCGTGGCAACGGTCTGCGGGCGACCTCGTGGGCGCCGATCGCCGACCTCCCCGCCCGGCACGTCGACACCGTGCTCGACGCGCTGCGGGACGCGAGCGTCCCCGCCCACGCGGCACCCGCACCCCGCCCGGTACGCCCCCTCGCGCCGGGCGGACGGGCGCCGGGAGCGGTGTGGCGGCTCCGGGTGGGCTCCACGTCGTACGCGAAGGCCGAGAACGTGCTGATGCAACTGCTGCGGAAACTGGACCGCTGAACCGGCCCCGGGTACCACCTCACCGGATCCGCCTGACCACCAGGAGCAGGGGAATCGCGGCCAGTTGCAGGGCCACCGAGAAGATCACCAGATCGGTGACCGAGCGATCGTAGAGGGCCCCCAGGGCGAGGCTGCCGGCGAACCAGCACGCACCGAAACCGGTGTCGAACAGGCCGAACGCCGAGGCCCGTCGCCGCGCCCCGACCATGCCGGTCACCGCCGCCTTGACCACCGACTCCTGCACCGCCATACCCAGGCCCCACACCACCACGCCGACGACCGCCGCGCCCGCGCCGCCGAGAAAGACCAGCGGCGGGAAGCACGCCGTCAGCAGCGTCGCGCCGACGACCGTCCGCACATCCCACCGGTCGAACAACCGGCCGAGCGCGAGTGCGGCGAGCGCCTCGGTGGCCATGGCGCCCGCGTACAGCACCGGGATCCACGGTGTGGCGATGAGGTGCGCCTGCCCGAAGTGGTAGGCGATGAGCGGGTAGTCGGCGTACGCGGCGCCGATCAGTCCCATGCCGGCCAGGTAGATCCACAATCCCCTCGGGATGCCGTGGCGGTCGGGGATGTCCTCGCCGATGTCCAGATCCGCCGGACGGGGATACCGCCGCCAGGCCCCGGCCAGCACCACCAGGGTGAGGACGGCCGGCACCGCGAGCACCGCGAAGCCGACGCGGTAGCCGCCGTGCAGGGCCAGGACCCCGGCCACGATGAGCGGGCCGACCGTCGCGCCCGCCGCGTCCAGGGCCTCGCGCACACCGAAGACCCAGCCGCGGCCCAGCTCGGCGGTGGCATGCGCGAGCATCGCGTCCCGGGCGGGATTGCGCATCGCGCGGCCGCCGCGCTCGGCGATGATCAGCACGGCGGCCACCGGCCAGTACCCGGCCAGCGCCAGCAGCGGCACCGCCACCATCTGCACCAGATAGCCGACGGCCGTGATCGGCCAGTACCTGCCGGTGCGGTCGGCGGCGTAGCCGAACACGAAACGCAGCGCGTAGCCGAGCAGTTCACCGGTCCCCGCGACCAGGGCGACGACGAGACCGCTCGCCCCGAGCGAGCCGAGGAAGGGACCGGTGATGCCCCGGGCGCCCTCGTGCGTCATGTCCGAGAACATGCTCACGACACCGATGAGCAGCACGAACCGCAGGGCCGAACCCCTGGCCGGCGCGGTACGCGTGCCTCCCGGCGCCGCCGGGTTGCGCTCACGGCGGTCGGGCACGGTCATGGACACCTCCCTCGGGCCGGGCGCTACGACATCGGCAGGGGGCTCGGCTGCGGCGCCTCGCCGGGATGGTCGGTGACCCGGTGGCGGCCGTGGCCGGACCGGCGGGACAGGGCGCGGGCGGCGCCGTGCAGGGTGCGGTAGGCGCCGAGTTCACGGGCGGTGTGGGCGGGGACGGCGATCCAGCGGGCCCGGTGTCCGTCGTCGTGGCGCCGGGCCCGGCCGAGGAGCCGTCCGTCGTAGGCGACGACCTGGATGACCGGGTGCCCGGGAAAGAGCGGGGTGCAGGCCAGACCGCGCACCCGCGCGAGCCGCTCGAGGGCCTGTTCCTCGCGCAGCCGCCACGTGGCGTTGACGACGATGAGCCGGGCCGCGCGCAGGGCCGCCACCGCCTCCTGATCGAGGTATGTCATGGCACAGGACTCCAGTCGGGCGGTCAGCCGCGTACCAGCCGGCGGTGGGTGATCCGGTGCGGGCGGGCCGCCTCCGCGCCCAGCCGGTCCAGCTTGTTGGCCTCGTAGTCGGCGAAGTTGCCCTCGAACCAGAACCAGTCGGCGCCGCCCTCCCAGGCCAGGATGTGGGTGGCGACCCGGTCAAGGAACCACCGGTCGTGCGCGGTGATGACCGCGCAGCCGGGAAAGTCCAGCAGCGCGCTCTCCAGCGACGCCAGCGTCTCCACGTCGAGATCGTTGGTCGGCTCGTCCAGCAGCAGGAGGTTGCCGCCCTGCTTAAGCGTCAGGGCGAGGTTGAGCCGGTTGCGTTCGCCCCCGGACATCACACCCACGGGCTTCTGCTGGTCGGCGCCCTTGAAACCGAACGTGGCGACATAGGCGCGCGAGGGCATCTCGACGTCCCCGACACGGATGTGGTCCACACCGCCGGACACCGCCTGCCACACCGACATGTCCGGGTCCAGTCCGGCGCGGTTCTGGTCCACGTAGGAGATCCGTACCGTGTCACCGAGCCGCAGGGTGCCCGCGTCCGGCCGCTCCTCGCCGACGATCATCTTGAACAGGGTGGTCTTGCCGACCCCGTTGGGGCCGACCACCCCGACGAGGCCGCCGCGCGGCAGGGAGAACGACAGCTCCTCCATCAGCAGCCGGTCGCCGAACCCCTTGGTGACCCGGTCGGCCTCCAGGACCAGACTGCCCAGCCGCGGCCCGGGCGGGATCTGGATCTCCTCGAAGTCCAGCTTCCGCGCCCGCGCGGCCTCGTCCGCCAGCTGCTCGTACCGCTGCACCCGCGCCCTGGACCTGGCCTGGCGCCCCTTGCCGCCGGAGCGCACCCACGCCAGCTCCTCGGCCAGCCGCTGCTGCCGCTTGGCGTCCTTGCGGCCCTCCACCTGGAGCCGGGCCGCCTTGGTCCGGAGGTAGGTGGAGTAGTTCCCCTCGTACGGGTAGGCGTGGCCCCGGTCGATCTCCAGGATCCACTGGGCGACGTTGTCCAGGAAGTACCGGTCGTGGGTGACGGCGACGACGGTGCCGGGGTAGTCCGCCAGATGCTGCTCCAGCCAGGCCACCGACTCCGCGTCCAGATGGTTGGTGGGCTCGTCCAGCAGCAGCAGGTCCGGCTGGGACAGCAGCAGCCGGCACAGCGCCACCCGCCGCCGCTCACCGCCCGACAGCTCCCCGACCGGCATGCCGGGCGGCGGGCAGCGCAGCGCGTCCATCGCCTGCTCCAGCCGGGAGTCGAGATCCCACGCCCCGGCGTCGTCCAGCCGCTCCTGGAGCGCGCCGAGTTCGTCCAGCAGCGGCTGCGTCCGCGCACCGCCGGCCGCGCCGAGGCGGGTGGTGATCTCGTCGTAGCGCCGCAGCCCGGCACGGATCTCCGCGACGCCCTCCTCGACGTTGCCCAGGACGGTCGTCGAGTCGTCCAGCCGGGGTTCCTGCTCCAGGATCCCGACACTGATCCCGGGGGCCGGGGCGGCGTCGCCGTCGGTGGGCCGCTCCAGTCCCGCCATGATCCGCAGGACGGTGGACTTGCCCATGCCGTTCGGGCCCACGACACCGATCCTGGCGCCGAGCAGGAAGGAGAGCGTGACATCGTCGAGGACGACCTTGTCGCCGTGGGCCGTACGGGCCTTGCGCATCGTGTACACAAACATCCGCGATGCCTCCGGAAGCCGGGCCGCCGAACGCGGCGGCCCGGCTTCCGGAGG
>NZ_MUNF01000585.1 GCF_002154555.1 Streptomyces murinus | reverse complement strand
CCCTCCGCCCCGGCCTCAGGCCGAGCGCAGCGACTACGCTGGGGCGGGTGACCACCCCGGAAGCCGAACAACCCCACGCCCCCCGCCCCGAGGCGCGGCTCGAACAGGCCGTACGGGCCGCCGAGCAGGCGTTGATCGAGTACGAGATCGCCGTGGAGACCTTCCGCGTCGAGGTCGAGAACTTCTCCCGGCTGCACGAACAGCGACTCGGCCCGCTCTATCTGCGCCTGGAGGAACTGGACGCCGAGATCGCCGAGGCGACGGCCGCCCGCACCGGCGATCCGGAGGATCTGCGCCGCGCCGCGGAGGCCCGCGCCAACGTCCTGCCGATCCCCGGCGTCGAAGAGCTGATGCACGGCTGGATGGACGGCCACGGCCTCTACCCCGAGGCCGCCGCCATGCTCACCGGCCAGGCGGTACGCCCCCCGGAGCGGGTACGGCCCAGTGAGGAAGCCCGCAAGCTCTACCGCGACCTCGCCCGCAAGGCCCACCCCGACCTGGCGCAGGAGGAGGACGAGCGCACCCGGCGCGAGGAGTTCCTCACCCGGGTCAACGCCGCCTACGCCCGCGGTGACGAGACCCTGCTGAAGGAACTCGCCGAGGAGTGGGCCGCGGGGCCGGTACCGCCCGAGCGGCGCCCGAGCCCCGCCGAGGAGCTGTACGCCCGCCTCGAATGGCTCTCCCAGCGCAAGGAACTGCTCAACCTGGTCGCCCGCGAGCTGGAGGACGGCGCCATCGCCGGCATGCTCCGCCTCGCCCCCGACGACCCGGACGCGCTGCTGGAGGAGATCGCCGACAAGCTCCGCGCCGACATCACCCGGCGCGAGGAGGAACTGGCGGCCCTGCTGGCGCAGGACTGAACCGGGCCCGCCGTCGGGTAGCGTCGGAGTCATGAATTTCGGAGCTGGTGTGCCCACCGTCGGTGTCACGGACCTCAAGGACGACGACTTCCTGCTGGACGTCCGCGAGGACGACGAGTGGCAGGCGGGCCACGCCGAGGGAGCGCTGCACATCCCGACCAGTGAGTTCGTGGCCCGTTACGGCGAGCTGACCGAGGCCGCCCCGCAGGACGGCCGCGTCCATGTGATCTGCCGCTCCGGCGGCCGGTCCGCCCAGGTCACCATGTATCTGGTGCAGCAGGGCATCGACGCGGTGAACATCGACGGCGGCATGCAGTCCTGGGCCGCCGCGGGCCGCCCGGTGACCACCGACGACGGCCGCCCGGGCCACGTGATCTGACCCCACCCATTGACCGTCGGCTGTCGGCGGTCAGCTGAGCGGGTGCGCCGCCAGCAGGTCGCCGAGCCGCTCCTCGTACGCCGCCGCCGGGCCGAGCGCCAGTTCCAGGTGCTTGGCCCAGGCGTGGTAGCGGTGCAGGGGGTAGTCGGTGTCCGCGCCGAAGCCGCCGTGCAGATGCTGCGCCGTCTGCACCACCCGGCGGACGCCCTCCGCCGCCCAGATCTTCGCCACCGCGACGTCCCCGGCGGCGGGCAGCGCGCCCGGCGTCCCGGAGGCGATCCGCCACGCGGCCTGCCACAGAGTGGCCGCCATGGCCCGCAGATCGATGTACCGGTCGGCGGCCTGCACGGCCACCGCCTGGAAGGTCGCGATCGGATGCCCGAACTGCTCGCGCCTGCCGGTGTATTCAGCGGTCATCTCCAGCACCCGCTCACCCAGCCCGAGGGCCAGCGCGCAGGTGCCGGTGGCGAGCAGTGCGTGCAGCCACTCCCAGGCGCCCTCGGCCTCGATGACCTCGCCCGCCTCCAGCCGCGCCCCCGCCAGCCGCAGTTCGGCCAGCCGCTCCCCGTTGGTGGACACCTGCTCGACGAGCGTCACCCCGTCCAGCCCCCGGGGCAGCAGCGCGAGCACACTCCCCCCGGCCGCCGCGCCCTCGATGTGCGCCGGTACGACGACGAGATCCGCGTCGTACGCCCAGGGCACCGCCGTCTGCAACCCGTCCAGCACCCAACTCGCGCCCTCTCGCCGTGCGGTGACGGCGAGTTCGGCGGAGTCATGGCCGCTGCGACCGCTCGCGGCGACGGTCAGCACCAGCTCCCCGCACCCCGCCCGCTCCAGCAGGCGCTCCCCCGACTCCTTGCTCCCATAGGCCCCGACGACTGCGGCCGCCGCGCTGTGCTCCAGCAGCGGCACCCGCGCGAGGACCTTCGCCGACTCCCGCAGCACCAGGCACAGGGCGATCGCGTCCAGGCCCGCGCCGCCGTACGCCTCGTCGAGCAGCAGGCTCAGCAGATCCGCGCCGGCCAGCCGGGACCACAGCTCCCGGTCGAGGCCCTCGGCCACGGCGCCCGGGGTCAGCGCCGGGCTGGGCACCGCGTCCGGCGCCACACCGGCGAACACCCCCCGCGCCGCCTCGGCCGCCGCCTGCTGCTCCTCGGTGAAGGTGAAGTCCACGGCCTGTCCCTCCGACGGTGCGGTCGTCATCTGACGGGCCGTCAAGATAGAACAGGTTCTAGGAGAAGGGAACCTCGACGGCCCCCTCCGTGGAGCGTTCCATGGGGCTTCCTCAGCGGTCGAAGTCCAGCTCCACCTGTTCGGTCAGCGGATGGGACTGGCAGGCCAGTACGTACCCGGCGTCCGTCTCCTCCTCTTCCAGGGCGAAGTTGCGGTCCATGCGGACCTCGCCGGAGACCAGGAAGGCCCGGCAGGTGCCGCACACCCCGCCCTTGCAGGCGTAGGGCGCGTCGGGGCGGTTGCGCAGCACGGTCTCCAGCAGGGACTCGCCCTCCTGCACCGGCCAGGTGCCGCCGCGTCCGTCGAGCCGGGCGGTGACCGTGCTGTGCGCGGCCCCCGGCGCGACGCCCGCCGCGGTCGGACCCGAGTCCACATGGAAGATCTCCTGGTGGATCCGGGCGCGGTCCACGCCCAGCTCGCGCAGCGCCCCCTCGGCGCCCTGCACCAGCCCGTAGGGCCCGCACAGAAACCAACCCGCTACTCGCTCGGGCGGCAGCAGCGCGGGCAGCAGTTCGGTGAGCCGCCGCTGGTCGAGCCGACCGGACGGCAGACCCGCCTGCTGCTCCTCCCGGGAGAGCACGGTCACCAGCTGAAGCCGCTCGGGGTAGCGGTCCTTCAGATCGGCGACCTCCTCCAGGAACATCGTGGACGCGGCCGTACGGTCGCCCCGTATCAGGCAGAACCGGGCCTCCGGCTCCCGCGCCAGCAGGGTGGAGACGATGGACAGCACCGGGGTGATGCCGCTGCCGCCGACGATCGCCGCGTACAGCCCCGGTGCGGGTTCCAGGGTGAAGCGGCCGGCCGGGGTCATGACCTCCAGCTCGTCCCCGATGTTGATCTCTTTCAGCGCGTAGGTGGAGAAGGCGCCGCCCTCCACCAGCCGCACTCCTACGCGCAGGCTGCTCGGGCCCTCGCCGTCCGGGGCGGGGGCGGGGGAGCAGATCGAGTAGGTCCGCCGCACCTCGGTGCCGTCCACCCGGCGGCGCAGCGCGAGGTGCTGGCCGGGCGCGTGCCGGTACTCCGCGCGCAGTTCGGCCGGGACGGTGAGGGTGAGGGCGACGGAGTCGTCGGTGAGCCGGTCGACCGCGGCCACCTGGAGCGGGTGGAAGCGCGCCATCACAACTCCTTGAAGTGGTCGAACGGTTCGCGGCAGGACAGACAGCGGCGCAGCGCCTTGCACGCGGTGGAGGAGAACCTGCTGAGCAGTTCGGTGTCGGCCGAGCCGCAGTGCGGGCAGTGCACCGGCTCCGCCTCGACGGTGCCCGCGGCCCCGGAGGCACCGGTGCGGGTCGGGCCGAGGGTCAGCGGTATCGGACCGGTGGCCTTGAGCGTCCTCGGGGGAGCTATACCGAACTCCCGCAGTTTGCGGCGGCCTTCGGGGGTGATGTCGTCGGTCGACCAGGCGGGCGTGAGCACCGTGCGCACCGAGACCTCGCGCAGGCCGTGCTCCCGCAGGACCCGTTCGATGTCGAGGGACATCGCCTCGATGGCCGGGCAGCCGGTGTAGGTGGGGGTCAGATCGACCTCGGCTGCATCGCCGCCGTGCAGGCGCAGCGCGCGCACCACGCCCAGCTCATGGAGCGTGAGCACCGGGAGCTCGGGGTCGGGGACCGAGCCGGCCAGCTCCAGCAGCTCCGCCTCCAGGGCGGTGGCGGTCACCATGACGCCCCCGGATGACTGCGGTGCAGATGCTGCATCTCGGCGAGCATCCGGCCGAAGGACTCGGTGTGGACGCCCTGGCGGCCGGCGCCCGCCGACCAGGCCCCGGTGCGGGGCCCCTCCGGAACGGTCAGGGTGGCCCGGCCGAGCACCCGCGTGACCGACTCCAGCCAACGGGACTCCAGAACCGCCCAGTCGACGTCCAGTCCCTCCACGGGCTGGAACATCTCCCCGGTGAACCGCCACAGCGCGTCACAGGCGCGCCGCATCCGCTCATGGCTGGTCTCGGTGCCGTCACCGAGGCGCAGGGTCCACTGCTCGGCGTGGTCGCGGTGGTAGGCGACCTCCTTGACGGCCTTCGCGGCCAGTGGGGCGAACGGGCCGTCACCGGCGGCGAGTTCGGCGTGCAGCAGGTGCTGGTAGGTGGAGAAGTACAGCTGGCGGGCGATGGTGTGGGCGAAGTCGCCGTTCGGTTGCTCGACCAGCTGGAGGTTGCGGAAGGACCGCTCCTCGCGCAGGAAGGCCAGTTCGTCCTCGTCGCCAGCCAGGGACAGCAGCACCCGGGCCTGGCCGAGCAGGTCGAGGGCGATGTTGGCGAGGGCGACCTCCTCCTCCAGGGCGGGGGCGTGCCCGGCCCACTCCCCCAGGCGGTGGGAGAGCACCAGGGCGTCGTCGCCGAGCGCGAGCGCGGCGGTCACCGGGACGGTGGCGGGGCCGGTGGCGGTCACAGGTGCTTCACCCCTTCCGGGATCTCGTAGAAGGTCGGGTGCCGGTACGGCTTGTCGGCGGCCGGTTCGAAGAAGGGGTCTTTCTCGTCAGGCGAGGACGCGGTGATCGCGGCGGCCGGGACGACCCAGATGGAGACGCCCTCGCCGCGGCGGGTGTACAGATCGCGGGCATTGCGCAGCGCCAGCTCGGCGTCGGGCGCGTGCAGGCTGCCGGCGTGGGTGTGGGAGAGGCCGCGGCGCGAGCGCACGAAGACCTCCCACAGGGGCCAGTCGGTGGTGCTCATGCTCGCTCCGCTCCCGTCGTCCGGTGTCCGGCGGCCTCGGTGCCGCCGCTGTGCTTGGCCGCGTGGGCGGCGGCCGCTTCCCGTACCCACGCGCCCTCGTCATGGGCGCGTCTGCGCTGCGTCAGGCGTTGTTCGTTGCACGGCCCGTTGCCCTTGAGGACCTCCCAGAACTCCGTCCAGTCGATGGTGCCGAAGTCGTACTTCCCGCGCTCCTCGTTCCACTTGAGGTCCGGGTCGGGGAGGGTGAGGCCCAGGGACTCGGCCTGGGGGACGCAGATGTCGACGAAGCGCTGGCGCAGCTCGTCGTTCGAATGGCGCTTGATCTTCCAGGCCATCGACTGGGCGGAGTGCTGGGACTCGTCGTCGGGCGGGCCGAACATCATCAGCGAGGGCCACCACCAGCGGTCCACCGCGTCCTGCGCCATCGCGTGCTGCTCCGGGGTGCCGCGGCTCAGGGCCAGCAGCAGCTCGTAGCCCTGGCGCTGGTGGAAGGACTCCTCCTTGCAGACCCGCACCATGGCGCGCGCGTACGGGCCGTAGGAGCAGCGGCACAGCGGCACCTGGTTGGTGATCGCGGCGCCGTCCACCAGCCAGCCGATCGCGCCGACGTCGGCCCAGGTCAGCGTGGGGTAGTTGAAGATCGAGGAGTACTTCTGGCGGCCGCTGTGCAGCTTGTCGAGCAGTTCGTCCCGGCTGGTGCCGAGGGTTTCCGCCGCGCTGTACAGATACAGGCCGTGTCCCGCCTCGTCCTGGACCTTGGCCATCAGGATCGCCTTGCGGCGCAGGGAGGGCGCGCGGGTGATCCAGTTGGCCTCCGGCTGCATCCCGATGATCTCGGAGTGCGCGTGCTGGGCGATCTGGCGGACCAGCGTCGCGCGGTAGGCGTCGGGCATCCAGTCGCGTGGTTCGATGCGCTCGTCGGCGGCCACCGCCGCGTCGAAGACGTGCTGGTATTCCGCCTCGTCCCCGGTGGTGTTCCGGGCGCCGTCCGCCTCCGGGCGGGCCGTGCCCTGCGCGGCTGCTGTGGCCATGCGATCCCCCTGACCTCGGGCTCTGCGGTGGGATTCTCCCGACCGATCGTTCGGTCCGTGCGCATCAATGGTGTGCCGGGCCGCGGGACAGTGTCAACCGCTGTGGAAAACTCCGCGCGGAACCTGTGGACGAGCGTGATCCGCGGGCGTGGGATCCGGGCGAGCGGTGTCTGTGGACGAAGCGTGCGGGGACGGCGGGGTCCGGCCCCCGGGGCTGCGCTCGGTGGCCGGGGCTGAGTACCGTTCCGTGCAGGTGCCGCGATGGGGCGCTCGCGCACCGCGGGCCGCCCGGGCCGGGCGGCCGTATCGAAGGGGTCGGCTTTTGGGGCCGGCCCGGTGGGCCGACCCACGACTGAGCCGGAATTGGGGGACGGGGCGGAATGGACGCGTACGACGAGGACCCGAGGGCCGCGCGTGGCCCGGACGGGTCGGCCGGGGCGCGTCCCCCGGAGAAACCAGAGGCCCCGGAAGATCCGGGTGGCCCTGAGAACTCGGGGACACCTGAGACTTCGGACACTCCTGAGAGTCCGGAGGCCTCTGAGAGGTCGGGGGC
>NZ_MUNF01000584.1 GCF_002154555.1 Streptomyces murinus | reverse complement strand
GGTGCGCCGGGCGGACGGCGAGGGGGACGGCGGGGAGTCGCGCAGGCTACGCAGCCGGTGGCCGACGCGGCGGTCGTTGGGCGGCTCCGCGGTGACGGCCGGAAGAAGCGCGGCCAGAGCCGATTCGGTCTCCGGTTCGCCGTCCGCCCGGCGCACCCAACCGGAGAGGACGTCCAGGGCTCCGTCATTGGTCGTACGGTCGGCCAGCAACGCCTTCCAGAAGACGGTGAGGTGGCGCTCGGTGTCCGGTTCGGCGCCCGCGCGGGCCTGCGCGTACCAGTGGAGGACCAGCGGGCGGCCGTCGGGCTCCTCCGCCTGCCTGCATGCCTTGAGGAAGGCGAGCAGGGCATGCTCGCGTACCGTGCGCTCGCGGCCGAGGCATTCGGCGAGCCTGCCCAGTACGGGTTCGCGCACCGCGAGAAGCAGCAGTTCCAGGGCGTCGGCGAACTGGTGGACGCTTTCCGGGATTTCCTCGTCCTCGTCGACGGGCTCGGGCTGCGGCTGCTGCCGGATGCTGTCCAGCAGGACGTCCAGGGTCTCCTCGGGCGCGGTGGGCCCGAGCAGGCTGTAGGCGCGGATGGCTGTCCACCGGCGGCTCTCGACATCCCCGATGCACCAGTCCCGCAGAAGGGGCCGGACGGTTTTGACCTCCAGCAGATCGGCGAGGGTGAGGGCGTTGGCGGCCATCAGCCAGGAGTCACGGTTCCGGTCGTCCGCCCACGGCTCGATGAGGTGGGCCAGCGCGGAGGAGAAGTCGGCGGTGGCGAGGAGCGCGGTCGCCGAGGCGGCCCGGGTGCGGACCAGGGGGCGGCGGTCCTCCGCGAGCCGGTCGATCCACTCGACCAGCGCGGGCCGGGCGGAGGGGTGCAGGTTCCACACTGTCTCCAGCAGCGTCCTGGCGGTGCGCTCCTCCTGGAACTCGGCGATGTACTGGCCGACGACGCCCCATTCGGTCACCTCGGTGTCGAGGTAGCCGCGGGCGTGCGCGGACCGGAGCCGGTCCTCCCGGAAGACCCCGAAGACCGGGATCACCGGCGGCTTACCCGGGTCGGCCGTGTGCTGCAGACCGGCGTAGAGCGCGTCACCGAGTTCGGCGGCGACCGCGTAGGGCGCCTTGTCGAAGACGGCGAGCGAGATCAGGAACGCCTTCTCCAGGAGCTCGCGCTGCCCGTCGGTGAGCCATCGGGTCACCTGGGCCCCGATGGCGCGTTCGCTGTATTCGGTGAGCGCCTGTGCGTCGGCCTCGCCGCGGTGCACGGCGACGAGCCGCTGGGCGAACTCCTTCAGCACGGCCGGCTGGTGCTGCCCGGCGAGAAACTCCTTCACCTGCTGGAGGCCGCACAGTTCCCGCCAGCCCGCCTCGCCGATCTGGGACGTGACGTGCGCGTGCAGCATCTCTTCGGGCGGAGGAGGCTCCCATCGTACGAACGGGACGTCGTCCAGGGCCGTCGACGGTTCGACCGTGATGACGAGATGACCGCCGGAATGCTCCAGCTGCTCCCGCAGGCCCAGCAGTTGTGGTTCGCGCACGGGGCTGCTGCGGTCGGCGGTGAAGTCCTTCAGGAAGTAGCCCTCCGCGCGGTCCAGCCGGTCCGGCAGCGCGGACAGTGAGCGGGGCCGCTCCAGACTGCGCACCGGGCCGCCGCCCGTCGCCCGGTGCAACAGCATCAGCGCGGCCGAGCAGCGGCCCGTGTCCCGGCCGCCGGAGAGGATCACGATTCGGTCGGTACGGAGCCGGGCGAGAGCCTTCTCGAAGCTCGCGCAGCCGCGGAAGACCTCGGCCAGCTGCGTGATCTCCTCCGGGCGGACCACACCGGAGAGGTGCTCGGGGCGGGCGGGGACACCGCCGAAGTAGTTGTTCACGTTGCCGTGGACCGTGCCGCCGCTGACCCCCAACTGGTCACGGCCCACCTGCGTGGCGGAGGTGGTCCGGTCCAGGGACATGACGAACGAGGGGCCGTGCTGGATCAGTGCCTTGCGGGCGGCCCAGGCTTCCTGGCGCTTTCCCGGCGCCTCCTGCTCCTCCTGTTCGGCGTCCTGTGGGGCCTGCTCCCCGGCGGGCGCGGCGGCGGCTGGCTCCTGACTCATCGGCGGCCGTCCCGGTTCGGAAGGCCGAAGTGGAGATCGCCGTGCACGGTGCCCCCGCTGACGCCGTACTGGTCGCCCGCGACACTGGTGTGGTTGACCTGAGCGGTGTCCGCGCCGGCCGCGGGGGAGTCCGCGCTTCCTGCCTCGGCGGTCCGGACCCGGGTCGGGCCCTGGGCGCCGTGCAGCCACGCCACCGTGGGCCCTTCCTTCGTCTCCACGGTCACCCGGTGGAAGTCCTCGGGCCTGACCCCCGGCGGCCCGTGCCGGACCACGCCGTTGTAGACGCCGTCCGACACGCACAGCACGCTGTCGCCGTCCCGCTGCTTGAGCGCGTCCCGCAGCGGGTCCGCGTTCAGCAGCCGTACCGCGTGATTGAGGTCCGAGCCGACCCAGCCGTCCAGCTCGTCCACGGCGACGTAGCCGCCGGAGAGCACGATGCGCAGGCGCATCCGGGCGCTGTCGGCGAGCAGGCGGTTCTTGCTGTGCAGCAGGGACGGCGTCTCGGTCAGCAGCGTCTTCACCAGGGCGGGCACGGAGACCCGGGTGTCGATGAGGGCCATGACGGAGTCACCGCGGTCCGCGCGCAGGGCGGCCGTCTCGTCCACGTCCGCGTCGACGAGGGTGGCGTCGACGACGTCGTAGAGGATCCGGCGCAGGTACGCCTGTTCCACATCGTCACGGGAGCCGAACTGCTCGATGTCGAAGAGCAGGATGGTGCGGTACACGGGATCGGACATGGCTGCCTCTCGCGCTCGTCGGGTGTACCGGCACGTTGGCAGTCCGGAGCCGTACGGCGGCGGGGCGGATGACGCGGAAGAAGTGTGACCGTGTGCGCAGACGAACGCCGGGCAGGTGTGCGCGACCCTCAGGCGGTGCCCTCGCCGCCGATGCGGCGTAACACGTCGGGCCTGAGCACCACGATGCGGCGGCGCCGGGTGGCGACGACATCCCGGGTCCGCAGCTCCGCCAGGAACCGGGCGACCGCCTCGCGCGAGGAGCCGACCGAGCCCGCGAATTCGTGCTGGCTCAGCCCGATGGTGAGTTCGATGCCCTCGTCGGTCCGGTGGCCGTGCGTGCGCACCAGTTCGAGAAGAAGGACGGCGATGCGTTCGCGCACGCTGAGCGCGGCCCATTGCAGGCGCCGGTGATCGGTGGTGCGCTGCCGGTCGGTGGACAGGCTCAGCAGTTGCAGCGCCACTCGGGCGTTCTCGGCAAGGAAGGCGGTGAACCGGTTCTGGTCGATCACGACGGCCTGGACCGGTTCCAGCGCGGTCACGGTCGCCGAGCGGTGGCGGCCGCTGAGTGCCGCGCCCTCCCCGAGAATGTCACCGGGACCCCGCAGGGCGAGCAGTGCCTCATAACCGTTGGCCGCGGCCGCTGTGACCTTCGTCCAGCCGTGCAGCACGAGCAGCACATGGGCAGAGGGTTCGGCCTGGTACATGAGGACGGCGCGCGCCCCGTAGCGCAGCGGCCGGCCGAGGGAGAGCAGCGCGAGCCGGTCCTCCTTCTCCAGCCGGGCCAGGAAGGGCACCGCGTCGTCGAATCCGTCGTCGTCCCACGCGCGCGTACGTCCTGCGGCCATTCCGCCCCCCTGGTGCCACTGAGCCGCTTGCTCGGAGCAACGTGTCAACGTACTGGATGCGTCCGCCGGGGGGATGGGCGACAATCGGCCGGAGCGGCTCGAACGCTTCCGCGCCGGCCCGGAGCGTCGATTCGAAGATCGCGGAGCGTACTGCGGCTTGGCATCGCTTGCCACCCGGGGCGGCCGGGTTCCATTTGTTTTGACCACAGCGAATGAGGTAGGTACCCTCAGACCTTGTGCCTGGGGTGTGCCCTGGCTGCTGTGCGTGCCTTGAAACCGTACGGCGAGCCACGAACGGCCACCGTAATTCGCGCCCTTCTCGCCTCGCGGCGGAAGTCTGGCGGATTCGACACACCCGACCGCGTGGGTCGGAGGCGTTCCAGGTTAGCTTTACCTATTCGGCACACAGAAACCGGAGAAGTAGTGCCTACGATCCAGCAGCTGGTCCGTAAGGGCCGGCAGGACAAGGTCGAGAAGAACAAGACGCCCGCACTCGAGGGTTCGCCCCAGCGTCGTGGCGTCTGCACGCGTGTGTTCACGACCACCCCGAAGAAGCCGAACTCGGCCCTGCGTAAGGTCGCGCGTGTGCGTCTGACCAGCGGCATCGAGGTCACTGCTTACATTCCGGGTGAGGGACACAACCTGCAGGAGCACTCCATCGTGCTCGTGCGCGGCGGCCGTGTGAAGGACCTGCCCGGTGTTCGTTACAAGATCATCCGCGGTTCTCTCGACACCCAGGGTGTCAAGAACCGCAAGCAGGCCCGCAGCCGCTACGGCGCCAAGAAGGAGAAGTAAGAATGCCTCGTAAGGGCCCCGCCCCGAAGCGCCCGGTCATCATCGACCCGGTGTACGGCTCTCCTCTGGTGACCTCCCTCATCAACAAGGTGCTGCTGAACGGCAAGCGCTCCACCGCCGAGCGCATCGTCTACGGCGCCATGGAGGGTCTGCGTGAGAAGACGGGCAACGACCCGATCATCACGCTGAAGCGCGCGCTTGAGAACATCAAGCCCACCCTTGAGGTCAAGTCCCGCCGTGTCGGTGGTGCGACGTACCAGGTTCCGATCGAGGTCAAGCCCGGTCGTGCCAACACGCTCGCGCTGCGCTGGCTCGTCGGTTACTCCCGCGCCCGTCGCGAGAAGACCATGACCGAGCGCCTGCTCAACGAGCTTCTCGACGCGTCCAACGGCCTCGGCGCCGCTGTGAAGAAGCGCGAGGACACCCACAAGATGGCCGAGTCCAACAAGGCCTTCGCGCACTACCGCTGGTAGTCGCTACCCACATCGAGACCGAGAGAAGACTGAAGCCTTATGGCTACCACTTCACTTGACCTGGCCAAGGTCCGCAACATCGGGATCATGGCCCACATCGACGCGGGCAAGACGACCACCACCGAGCGGATCCTGTTCTACACCGGTGTGTCCTACAAGATCGGTGAGGTCCACGACGGCGCTGCCACCATGGACTGGATGGAGCAGGAGCAGGAGCGTGGCATCACGATCACCTCTGCTGCCACCACCTGTCACTGGCCGCTGGAAGACGTCGACCACACGATCAACATCATCGACACCCCGGGCCACGTCGACTTCACCGTCGAGGTGGAGCGCTCCCTGCGCGTGCTCGACGGTGCCGTGACGGTGTTCGACGGCGTCGCCGGCGTTGAGCCCCAGTCCGAGACGGTGTGGCGTCAGGCGGACCGCTACGGCGTTCCGCGTATCTGCTTCGTCAACAAGCTCGACCGCACCGGTGCCGAGTTCCACCGCTGTGTCGACATGATCGTCGACCGCCTGGGCGCTCAGCCGCTGGTCATGCAGCTGCCGATCGGTGCCGAGGCGGACTTCAAGGGCGTCGTCGACCTGGTGACGATGAAGGCCTTCGTGTGGTCCGCCGAGGCCACCAAGGGCGAGATGTACGACGTCGTCGACATCCCGGACACGCACACCGAGGCTGCCGAGGAGTACCGCGGCAAGCTGCTGGAGGCCGTGGCCGAGAACGACGAAGAGATCATGGAGCTGTACCTGGAGGGCGAAGAGCCTTCCGTGGAGCAGCTGTACGCCGCGATCCGTCGTATCACCATCGCGTCCGGCAAGAGCGAGGGCACCACGGTCACCCCGGTGTTCTGTGGCACCGCGTTCAAGAACAAGGGCGTCCAGCCCCTGCTCGACGCGGTCGTGCGCTACCTGCCCTCGCCGGTCGACATCGAGGCCATCGAGGGCCACGACGTCAAGGACCCCGAGGTCGTCGTCAAGCGCAAGCCGTCCGACGACGAGCCGCTGTCCGCGCTGGCGTTCAAGATCATGAGCGACCCGCACCTCGGCAAGCTCACCTTCGTCCGGGTTTACTCGGGCCGCCTGGAGTCCGGCTCTTCGGTGCTGAACTCCGTCAAGGGCAAGAAGGAGCGCATCGGCAAGATCTACCGCATGCACGCGAACAAGCGTGAGGAGATCGAGTCGGTGGGCGCCGGTGACATCGTCGCCGTCATGGGCCTGAAGCAGACCACCACCGGTGAGACGCTGTCCGACGACAAGAACCCGGTCATCCTGGAGTCCATGGACTTCCCGGCGCCGGTCATCCAGGTCGCCATCGAGCCCAAGTCGAAGGGCGACCAGGAGAAGCTCGGCGTCGCGATCCAGCGCCTGGCCGAGGAGGACCCGTCCTTCCAGGTCCACTCGGACGAGGAGACCGGCCAGACCATCATCGGTGGTATGGGCGAGCTGCACCTCGAGGTGCTGGTCGACCGTATGCGCCGTGAGTTCAAGGTCGAGGCCAACGTCGGCAAGCCGCAGGTGGCGTACCGCGAGACGATCCGCAAGGCCGTCGAGCGCGTCGACTACACCCACAAGAAGCAGACCGGTGGTACCGGTCAGTTCGCGAAGGTGCAGATCGGCATCGAGCCGCTCGAGGGTGGCGACACCTCGTACGAGTTCGTGAACAAGGTCACCGGTGGCCGTATCCCGAAGGAGTACATCCCTTCGGTGGACGCCGGTGCGCAGGAGGCCATGCAGTTCGGCATCCTGGCCGGCTACGAGATGACCGGTGTCCGTGTCATCCTCCACGACGGTGCCTACCACGAGGTCGACTCCTCCGAGCTCGCCTTCAAGATCGCCGGCTCGCAGGCCTTCAAGGAGGCCGCGCGCAAGGCTTCGCCCGTGCTCCTTGAGCCGATGATGGCCGTCGAGGTCACCACGCCCGAGGACTACATGGGTGAGGTCATCGGCGACATCAACTCCCGCCGTGGCCAGATCCAGGCCATGGAGGAGCGGGCTGGCGCCCGCGTCGTGAAGGGCCTCGTGCCCCTCTCGGAGATGTTCGGCTACGTCGGCGACCTCCGCAGCAAGACGTCGGGTCGCGCAAGCTACTCGATGCAGTTCGACTCCTACGCCGAGGTTCCGCGGAACGTCGCCGAGGAGATCATCGCGAAGGCCAAGGGCGAGTAACGCACCGCGTTCGCACGCTTTAGGCTTGACTCCGGAGCCTCAAGGGGCATTCAGCCGAATACCAGGATGAATGCCCCGGGTTCCGGGCTATCCAGCAAAGATCACCTGGCGCCGATGAAGTAAGGCGTACAGAACCACTCCACAGGAGGACCCCAGTGGCGAAGGCGAAGTTCGAGCGGACTAAGCCGCACGTCAACATCGGCACCATCGGTCACATCGACCACGGTAAGACGACCCTCACGGCCGCCATTACCAAGGTGCTGCACGACGCGTACCCGGAGCTGAACGAGGCCACCCCGTTCGACAACATCGACAAGGCGCCCGAGGAGCGCCAGCGCGGTATCACCATCTCCATCGCGCACGTCGAGTACCAGACCGAGGCGCGTCACTACGCCCACGTCGACTGCCCGGGTCACGCGGACTACATCAAGAACATGATCACCGGTGCCGCGCAGATGGACGGCGCGATCCTGGTGGTCGCCGCCACCGACGGCCCGATGCCGCAGACCAAGGAGCACGTGCTCCTGGCCCGCCAGGTCGGCGTTCCGTACATCGTCGTCGCCCTGAACAAGGCCGACATGGTGGACGACGAGGAGATCATGGAGCTCGTCGAGCTCGAGGTCCGTGAGCTTCTCTCGGAGTACGAGTTCCCGGGCGACGACCTGCCGGTCGTCCGTGTCTCCGCGCTGAAGGCCCTCGAGGGCGACGCGCAGTGGACCCAGTCCGTCCTGGACCTCATGAACGCCGTCGACACCGCGATTCCGGAGCCGGAGCGCGACGTCGACAAGCCGTTCCTGATGCCGATCGAGGACGTCTTCACGATCACCGGTCGCGGTACGGTCGTCACCGGCCGTATCGAGCGTGGTGTCCTGAAGGTCAACGAGACCGTCGACATCATCGGCATCAAGACCGAGAAGACCACCACCACGGTCACCGGTATCGAGATGTTCCGCAAGCTGCTCGACGAGGGCCAGGCCGGTGAGAACGTCGGTCTGCTGCTCCGCGGCATCAAGCGCGAGGACGTCGAGCGCGGCCAGGTCATCATCAAGCCGGGTTCGGTCACCCCGCACACCGAGTTCGAGGCGCAGGCGTACATCCTGTCCAAGGACGAGGGCGGCCGCCACACGCCGTTCTTCAACAACTACCGTCCGCAGTTCTACTTCCGTACGACGGACGTGACGGGCGTTGTGACCCTCCCCGAGGGCACCGAGATGGTCATGCCGGGCGACAACACCGAGATGACTGTCTCGCTGATCCAGCCCGTCGCCATGGAGGAGGGCCTGAAGTTCGCCATCCGTGAGGGTGGTCGCACCGTGGGCGCCGGCCAGGTCACCAAGATCGTCAAGTAAGTTCCGCTTGCTTGAAGGTCACTGACCGACCTTTGGAGAGGCCCGTACGACTTCGGTCGTACGGGCCTCTTCGTCGTACCCTGAGCCCGTGAGCAGCCTCCCGCCCGCCCAAGGCCCCGACGAGTCCCCGTCCGACGAGCAGTGGGAGGCGTTCCTGCGGGACGCGATGGAGGGCGGTGGCGCGGGCGCCCCCAAGGAGGCGTCGGCACGGGACCGGCTGGCGGCCGCCCGGCGGGTACGACGCCCGCGGCGCCCGCGCCAGCCGCGGCGCCCCCGGTCGGCCACCGCCTGGCCGGCGGCCGCGGCGCCCTGGATCGCGGTCGCGGCCGTGGTCGTCTTCGGCGCCTTCCAGCTGGGCCTGATCCCGGTCCCGCGGTCCTCGCCGCCCGCACCGGCCGCCGGGCCCGCCTCCGGTCCGGCCGAGGCGGTCTCCCTGCCCGGCGGCGGCACCTCCGACGGCGATCGGTGCGGCACCAAGGGCTACCACCACTTCCCGCTCCCCGCGGGCGCCACCGACGTCGAGCCGCCGGCCCCCGCTTCCCCCGCTTCCGGTCCGCAGCTGTCGCTGAGCCACTACGGGTACGCGGCGGACCCCGACGGCGAGGGCGACATCGTCATCGGGCTTCGCTTCACCACGCCGGGCACGAAGAAACCGCTCCAGGTCTCGCGGGCGCTCGGCGGCGAGGGCGCGGCCGTGGAGATCGAGGGCCCGGACGGCCTGGTGGCCGGTGCCCACGGCCTGCCCGTCATCTGGCCCTCCGCCGCCCGTGCGAGCGCCTCGGGCGCCCCGGCTGCTTCGGGCGCCTCGGTCGACGTGAGCGACGGAGGCGGCGGTGAGATCGTCGTCCCCGCCGAGGCCCTGTGCCCCGGCCACGACGGCGATTCCGTGGCGAGGTCCCTCGTACCGCCCGCCGACTCCACCGGCGCCGTCACAGGCCCGCCGCCCTACCGCCTGGTCGTCTCGCTGCGCGACCCGGCCGTCGGCACCCTGCGCACCGCCCTCGGCCTCCCCGCGGGCGGCGGCCTGCTCAGCGCGGTCAACCTGGTGCCGGTGGCGCGCTCCTGACCACCCCTGGGTCCTGACTACCCCTGGGTCCTGGCTACCCCTGGGGCAGGGCCCGCAGCAGGGTCAGCTCGCGCAGCAGGGGCGGCGGATCGAGGCGGCCGAGCGCGCCGGCCAGACCGTCGAGGAAGACGACCCGGCCCTGGTTGTTGTGCACATAGAGCAGATTTCCGCTGACCTCCTGGTCGCGCAGCCGGCGGCGCACCCGGACGACGCCCCGGGTGCCGGGCCCCGGTGCCTCGACGGCGCGGACCACATCGTCCCAGTCCCGCACCGCGACCGGCTCGAACCGCGGGAAGTAGCGCCGCCCGAGCCGCTCCCACCAGCCGGGGGCCTCATGGAAGGGGCGCCAGGGCAGGGCGGTCACCGGGATGCCGTCGATCCCGCAGTGCACGGCGACGAGGCAGCCGCGGGCGTGCAGTTGCTCCCCGGCCGCGCGCCGGGCCGCCGTACCAGGCGCCAGGGCCTCCACATCGGCGAGCGGGTCGCTGGGGGAGGGGTGGAAGGGGGTGCCGCCGTCCTTCGGCACCACGACGGAGGCCGCGAGCATGGGCTCCTCGGGGAATCCGGGCTGGGGGACCGCCCGGCAGGCCAGCAGCCAGGCGGCGCCCGTCTCGTACACCGGTTGCCGGTCCGGCGGCACGGCGAGCTCCACCAGAGCGCCGTAGACGTCCCGCAGCCAGGCCGCGGCGCGCACCCAGGGATCGTCCGCCCGCGGCCCCTGTGCCGCCCGCATCGCCAGATACCGCTCCGCCGGCAGGTGCGTGGGCGACCAGTGGGCCCCCGTACCGTCGTGCGGCACGACGACGAGGGCGCTGAACGGGGCCTGCGCCGGGTCCCCGGTGTCCAGGTGCTCCCGGAAGTCGAAGCGGACCGTCCAGGCGTACGGATACCACGTGGCCGTCTCCGGCAGCAGCACGACGGAATCCGCGCGCTCCGGATACGCGGTCGTCCGCAGCCATCGCCCGGCCGCCGCCACGGCTTCCTCTCGGGTCCCCATCCGGCTCCCTCCTCTACGATGCGTCGTCATGTCCATACCCAATACCTGGGGCACACCGTACGGCGGCCACGTCGCCCCGCCGCCCCCCGCGAAGGATCTACGGCCCCGGCGTATCTGGTACGTCGTGGCGGCACTGCTCGGCCTCGTCCTGGTCGGCGCCGGCATCGCGTTCGGCGTGCCGGCGGTCAAGGACACGGTGCACCTGGTCGACACGGCACGCCTGTTCAACAGCGGCGAGCAGCGCACGTTCAGCTTCACCCAGGGCAAGGCCCGGTCGATCTACGTCTCCCAGTCCGCGCCGGGCCATGTCGACTGCCGCGTGCCGCGGGCCCTCGCCGACTCCGTGACCCAGCCGTCCGGAACCTTCCGCGTCACCCTCGGCGCCCGCTCCTGGGAACGTGTCTTCGAGTTCACCCCGAAGACCACCGGCGACTACCCCGTCCTCTGCACCTCGGACCTCCCGTCCGCCGAGTTCGCCCTCGGCGACAAGCCCCAGGTGCGGGGCATGGCCGTCGGCATGCTCGCGGCCGTCGGCTGCTTCCTCACGGCGGCGCTCGCGGTCCCGGCCATCTGCATCGTGACCGCGATCCGCCGCGGCCGCCACCGCCGCCGGCTCATGGCTCCGACGATGCCGCCGGTGTGGGGACCGCCGCCGATGGGCCCGCAGATCTAGCGCGCCTCTTCGCTCTGCACCTCGTCACGGCTCTGCACCTCGTCACGACCCCCGAGTCCAACGACCTCTTCAACGACGGCCTGGACACGGGATCCGCGCAGGGCGCGTGGCGCGACTTCGGCGCGGACGCGAGGGAGCAAGGAGGCAGGCAACGCGATGACCCGCTGCTGAACTACGCGGAGCACGAACACATGAGCGCCCACGACAGCGACACCGACGACGCGCGGGGCTGGTAGGCGTGCGCAAGCCGATGGCCGTACCCGCCTGCCCTGGCCCTGCTCCTGGCGGCCGCGGGGTGCGGGTCGGGGGACACGGGGAAGCGCGACGACGGTACGGCGGCCACATGCAGGTCGCTGCTCGGCGCGGCCGGCCTCGACGGGGCCGGCGCCCGTTTCCGCGAGGACGCGAGGTCCTGGAGCGGCGACAAGGACAAGGTGACCATGTTCGGCGGCTCCGAGCTGTGCCGGATCGTCGTACGCGACCAGAAGCCCCGCACCAGCGTCCTCTCCCTCTGCACGGTTCGCCGGTGCGGTGGAGAGGGAGTTCGGCTGCGAGAACCGTCCTGTGGTGCCGAGCGGGCCGTGATCCCCGGCCTCTAGGCACCCACCGGGACGGTGATCTCGGCCCACACGGTCTTGCGCGGCACGACGTCCGACGACACGCCCCAGCGGTCGGCGAGCGCCTCCACGATGAGCAGTCCGCGCCCCGACTCCGCCTCCGCGCAGGGGTGTTGGGTCGCGGGCAGGCACTCGCGGCGGGTGTCGGTCACCTCGACGCGGAGCGTGTCGCCGACGACGTTCAGCGTGAGCTGGAAGTTCCGTCCCGGCACCCGGCCATGGGTCGCGGCGTTCGCGGCCAGCTCGGCGATCACGTGCGTGGCCGCGTCCGAGAGGATCCCCCAGCTCCGCAGCTGCTC
>NZ_MUNF01000583.1:377-15372 GCF_002154555.1 Streptomyces murinus | reverse complement strand
GACCTCGGCCCCGAGGTCGACTTCGTCGTGCGGGGAATCGAGGAGGAACCCGGGAACGCGGCGCCCTAACGGAGGGCGGGCAGGACCACGATCACCCGGACCCGGACCCGGACCCGGACCCAGAGCCGGACTGCCCGCTCCCGAGCGCCCCGACCGCCGCCCGCGCCACCTTGATGGCGCCCTTGTTGATCTCGTCCGTCCCCGGCGCCTTCTTGGTGTCGAAGTCGCTGCCGCTGTACGTCACCACCACCAGCGCGTTGGAGACGCGCACCATCACCACGCCCTCGCGGGTCTGCTGCTTGTCCTCGGTGGACAGGTTGACCACGGAGTACGCGCCGTCCCCGAGCCCCGGCACGGTCCCGCCGCCGCTCTTCCGGCTCACCTGCTGCTGGAACTCCTGCTTGGCCTCGTCCGCGGAGCCGCTGATCTCGTAGGAGATGTCGAGCCAGTGGTACGCGTAGCCGTGCAGGGCGTTCCACGAGCAGGTGCGGCGCAGCTTCGGGTCGGTCGAGGGGATCTCCTTGCCGGCCGGTTTCGCCCCGGGCACCAGGTCGCCGACGGTCGAGGCGGACACGGCGGAGCAGGGCGAGGAGGCGGTGGAGTACGTCTTCGCCGCGGCCGAGGCGGAGGGCGCGGCGGAGGACGACGACCGGTCGGGTGTGCTCGCCCCGGACCGGTGCCCGGTGGCCGCCTGGGGCGCGGCGGGGCCGGTGGACAGCGCCCACCCGGCGCAGGCGAGGACCGCGACCGGGGTCAGTCGGGCGGTGAGGGCGAGCGGCAGAGGCAGAGAACGCACGGCGCACATCTCGTGGGAGGGGGGACGGGGACGACAGTGTCACACGACTGCCTGTGCGGTGGAAGCGTGAACTCGCTGGGTGTCCGGGCGGTCACGGACTCACCCTCGGGACGTACCGCTCCGCCCCTTTTGCGCCTCCAGCCAGCGGCGGGCGCCGACCTCGCTCGGGTACTGGCGCACCGTGAGGTGGGCCAGGAACCAGCCGACGCACCAGGCCGCCACCATCGGCATGACCGGAGCGAGCACGAGCAAGAGGCCGCGCCCGGCCGCGACCAGTCCCGGGGTACGCCGGTTGTGGTCGCGCCGCGCGGAGGTGCTGTCCAGCGGGCCGGGCGGATCGAGCAGGCCCGCCCGGTGGTCCCGGCGCTGCTTCAGCCATCCCCAGACCACGGCCACACACGAGCCGGCGATCTGAACCCGGTCCGCCGCCGTCCGCGCGGCCGGCGACCACTCGCCGGTGAACCCGTCGTAGAGACTCAGCGAGAAGAACACCAGGAGAGCCGACACGACGAGGAGACCGAAGGCGATCCATGCGCGGCGCAGCCAATAGCGGGCGCCGTGCTCGTACCAGGTGGTGCCGAGCTGAGGCAGGGACGGAATCTCGGCTCGGCCTCCCGCCGGACGCGTCTCAGAAGATGCTTTTGACGCCATGCCAGATGTCCTTCCCCATACGTCCGACATCCTTCCCGGTGTCACTGAGCACGTGCCCGGTGCCCACCGCGACGCCGCCGATCACCCCGTGATCGTGGATGTCCTCGCTCCAGTGCTCGTGCAGGGAGTGGTCGATGACCCCGGTCGCGAGAACGGCCGCTCCCACACCCACCGCCGCCACGGCCACGGCGGGCGCCTCGGCCGGCAGCAGAGCGCCCGCCACGACGCCGCCGACGACCAGACCACCGACGTTGGCTCCCTCGTCGGTGGCGATGGACCGCTGCCAGGACCACCCCTTGTCGTGGTCGTCCTTGGCCTCCAGCAGCCCGCAGGTACCGGCCGCGGCGATGTCCAGCACGGGAAGTTCCTTGAGCACGTCCGGAACTGCCTCAAGTCCCTTGCCGAGGCGCAGCGCCTCCGCGGCGTCGACGAGCTTGACGTTCAGGGCGCGGTCGTACGGCAACTTGGTGCTGCCGTGCTCGGCGCGGGCGATGTCGTCCTCCAGCGCGTCGACCTTGGTGACCGCGTCGCGGTAGGCGCTCTTCTCAGGCAGGTCCTTGGGCAGTGCCTTGCCCGCCTTCTGGTACGCCTTGCGCTCGGCGCGCAGCTCCTTCTTGGCGTCCTGTGCCGCCTGCTTGGCGTCGTCGAGTTTCTCCCGCGCCTTCTTGCCACCGGCCCGCGCGTCCTCGGCGTCGTACGCGTACAGCCCGCGCAGCGCGTCGTAGAGGGTGACCTTGTCCCCGGGGGACACGGAGTCGTCCTTCTTGGTCACCTGGTCGTACAGCGCCTGCAACTGCTGCGCCGCCACCAGCCGCGCGTGCTGCGCCGTGTGCAGGATGCCGTTGCGCACCTTCGCGTACTCGTTCATCGCGGAGATGGTCTTCTGGTCGTCCGCGCTCGGAGGATTCGCCGTCATGATCGGCACCGGGGCGCCCTTGGGGTCCGTCGCCACACCCTTGCGGGCCGCGACGTGCTCGGCGTTCTGCAGGGACGTCTCGCACGTGGTGAGGTCGTCGGCGAGCGTTCCGATGATCTCACCGGCCGCGTGGACCAGTTCGGCGAACCCGGCCGCCGTGACCGCGTCCTCGCTCCACATGGAACGGAATGCCTCGGCCGCCTCGCCCTTCCAGCTCGCGTCGCTCGCCAGCTTGTCGACGGCCTTGCTCAGAGGCTTGACCACGCCCTCCAGCTTTTCCTTGGCGTTCTTGTACGTGGTGGCCATGGTGTGGAGGCCGCCGATGTCGCCGCCCACCCAGCTGTCGCCCATCAGCTCCAGTCCTCCGGGGTGAGGTCGTCGAAGAGACCGTGGATGTCGATGTCGTGGCGGTGGAAGGAGTCCCGTGCGTAGGCGGCCTTGTCGCTGTGGTCGTCCATGCGGTCGGCGAGCCCGGTGTGCAGGGCGATGATGAGGTCGGCGACCTCCTTGATCGCGGAGTCCAGCGCCGGGTCGCCGCCGCTGACGATGGCCGGGGACACGTCCGGGGCGAGCTTGCGGTAGTCGCCGGCCTGGTCGTGGAAGGTCTTCGCGAGTGTGCTGAGGTCGTCGTAGATGACCTTGAAGTCGGCCGTCACCGGCGTACCTCCTGTGCGTAGGCGGCCAGGTCCTCCGGCCGCCAGTTGGGTTCTCCGGGCGCGAGTCGCGGGTCCAGCAGGACCGTCACATCCCGGTCGGCCACGCCCTCGGCCAGCGGGCCGAGCGAGGTGGCCGCCCAGGGCTGTGCCTCGCCGAGCGCCTCGACCAGTTTCTCCAGCGTGGTGAAGGCGAGAGCCGCCATGCCGTGCGCGGGATGCTCGAAGAGCTCGAAGACGACGAAGGGGACACGCGCCGGGCGGCCGTCCGAGCCTGTGGCCGCGACGGACCTCGGATGCGCCGGCACGAACACCGGCGTGTGGTAGGCGGGTACTCCCGGCCTGGGCGCGGGCCGGCCGTCCGAGGCCGCGCGCGGTGCGGGCGCCGACTCCGCCAGGTCCGACAACGCCGAACGCCGCGGTCGCGCCCCCTCTTCCGGAAGCTCTCCGCCCGGCGGTCCGGGCTCCGCCTCCACGAAATCGAGCAGGCGTGAACGTATCGGCGCCGTCACCGCCGTCACCTCTTCCCCGTGGTCGTGCGTGGCCGATTCAGGCCCGACCACGGTAGCCAGCGGACGGCGGGGCAAATCCGGCTATGTCGGGGCCGGTGACCTGGACATGCACGGAACCCATACAGCGGCTTGATCGGGGCATGGGCATGCCTTGACCCGCACCTGAATCGTGCCGCTGCGTGAGGGAGCGGTCACGGCACCCGGGCGGTCCACTCCCCGGTGGTGAACTTCGTCCGCGCCAGTTCCCTGGCCCGCGCCAGCTCCTCGTCGGTCACCTTGCCCGGCGCGAGGCCGTAGCGCGCGCGGAAGGAGTCGATCATGCGGTCGATGACGGCCTCACGGGCAAGACCGGTCTGCCGGCGCAGCGGATCCACCCGCTTCTTCGCGCTCCGCGTCCCCTTGTCCGACAGCTTCTCCCGGCCGATGCGCAGCACTTCGGTCATCTTGTCGGCGTCGATGTCGTACGACATGGTCACGTGATGCAGCACGGCGCCCGGACCGCCGCCGGGTCCCACGACCCGCTTCTGCGCGGCGCCCGCGATCTTGCCCTGCTCGGTGGCGATGTCGTTCAGCGGCTGGTACCAGGCCCGGATGCCCATGTCGGCGAGCGCGGCCAGCACCCAGTCGTCCAGATAGGCGTAGCTGTCCTGGAAGGACAGGCCGTGCACCAGGGACTCGGGCACCGACAGGGAGTACGTGATGGTGTTGCCGGGCTCCACGAACATCGCGCCGCCGCCGGAGATCCGCCGCACCACCTCGATGCCGTGGCGGGCGGCGCCCTCCGGATCCACCTCGTTGCGCAGCGACTGGAAGCTGCCGATGATCACCGCGGGGGAGCCCCACTCCCACACCCGCAGCGTCGGCGGACGCCGGCCCGCGGCCACCCCGGCGGTCAGCACCTCGTCCAGGGCCATGTGCAGCGCCGGGGACTGGGGGCCCTCATGGATCAACTGCCAGTCGTAGTCGGTCCAGTCGGTGGCGTGCGCCAGCGCGCGGCGCACCGCGATCGCGATGCCCTCCGCCGTCAGCCCGTACATCACCGTGCCCGCGGGCAGCGCCGCCTCGATCCGCGCGGCGAGCCCGGCCGCGTCGGTACCCGCGGGGGCGCCCTCCAGCGCGCCGTTCACCGCGTCCAGCGCTTCGTCCGGCTCCAGGAAGAAGTCCCCCGCCACCCGGACGTCGCGCAGCACGCCGCCGTCCGTCTCCACATCCACGACGACCAGCTTGCCGCCGGGCACCTTGTACTCTCCGTGCACCGCCTGGGCCCTCCGTTTCCCTCAGCGTGATCAACGCACCGCCGCCCCGGGGTGTTCCCCGCGGGCCGCTGCGCCCAGGCTCCGTCAAAACGACGTCAAGGTCCTCGGGCGCGCCGCCAAGGAAGCGCTAACGGCCGCACCGCCCGCCACGCCCGGCCGCTTCCTTGGGAGAAGGAACCCTCCCGTGCGGGGAGCCGGATCAGTGAGCGGAGCGCGTCGGCGGCGATGAGTGACGTACGGCCCGGACGACTGAAGGTCTACCTCGGCGCGGCCCCCGGGGTCGGCAAGACCTACCGGATGCTCGACGAGGGGCGGCGGCGCGCCGCCCGCGGCGCGGACGTGGTGGTCGGCTTCGCCGAGTGCCACGGCAGGCCGCGCACCGAGGCGATGCTCGACGGCCTGGCGCGCGTGCCCCGCGCCGCCTGCTCCTACCGGGGCGGCCGGTTCGAGGAGATGGACCTGGACGCGGTCCTGGCGCGGCGCCCGCAGGTGGCGATCGTGGACGAGTGCGCGCACAGCAACGTCCCCGGCGAGGGCCGCAACGCCAAGCGCTGGCAGGACATCGAGATGCTGCTCGCCGCCGGCATCGACGTCGTCACCGCGCTCAACATCCAGCATCTGGAGTCCCTCAACGACGTGGTCGAGAAGATCACCGGAGTGCCGCAGCACGAGACCGTCCCCGACGAGGTGGTGCGCCGCGCCTGGCAGATCGAGCTGGTCGACATGCCGCCCGAGGGGCTGCGCCGCAGGATGGCGCACGGCAACATCTACCCGCCCGAGGCCATCGACGCGGCGCTCGCCAACTACTTCCGGCCCGGCAATCTGACGGCGCTGCGCCAACTGGCGCTGCTGTGGGTGGCCGACCGGGTGGACGAGGCGCTCCAGGAGTACCGCTCCCGGCACGGCATCGGCCGGATCTGGGAGACCAGGGAGCGGGTCGTCGTCGCGCTGACCGGCGGCCCCGAGGGCGACACCCTGGTACGGCGGGCCGCCCGCATCGCCGACCGGTCCGCGGGCGGCGACCTGCTCGCCGTGCACGTGGCCCGCAGCGACGGACTCGCCGCCGGTGTCTCGCACGCCTCGCTGGCCCGGCAGCGGCGGCTGGTGGAGGACCTGGGCGGCAGCTACCACTCGGTCGTCGGCGACGATGTGGCCGCCACCCTGGTGGAGTTCGCCCGCGCCGAGAACGCCACCCAGCTGGTCCTCGGCACCAGCAGACGGGGCCGGCTCGCCCGCTTCCTCACCGGGCCCGGCACCGGAGAGACCGTCACCGCGCTGTCCGGCGACATCGATGTGCACCGCGTCACCCATGAGCGGGCCGGGCGCGGCACCCTGCTGCCGTCCCGGCGGCGCACCCTGTCCCCGGTCCGGCTGATCGCGGGACCGGTGGCCGGGCTGGTGCTGCCGGTGCTGCTCACCGCAGTCCTCGCCCAGCTGCGCGGCACCCTCAACCTCACCAGCGAGGCCCTGCTGTTCCTGCTCACGGTGGTGGGCGTGGCCTGCATAGGCGGGGTCGCCTCGGCGGTGATCGCGTCGATGACGGCGTCCCTGCTGCTCAACTACTGGTTCATCCCGCCCGTCGGCGCGTTCACGCTCGCCGAGCCCAACGCCCTCGTGGCGCTCGCCGTGTTCGTGGTCGTCGCGGCCGTGGTGGCCGCCGTCGTGGACCGCTCCCTGCGTCTGTCCCGGCGGTCGGCGCGGGCGACGGCCGAGGCGGAGACCATGTCCTCGCTGGCGGGCAGCATCGTGCGCGGCGAGGCGACCATCCCGGCGCTCCTGGAGCGCACCCGGGAGACGTTCGGCATGGACTCCGCTGACCTCCTGGACGAGCCGCCGGACACGCCCGGGGTGACCGCCGTACCGGCGGGACCCGGCGCCTTCCTCGCCCTGCGCGGCCGTACCCTCTCCTCCTCCGAACGGCGGGTGCTCGCCGCGTTCGCCGCGCACGTCGGCTCGGCCGTGGAGCGCGCCCGGCTGGCCGAGGCGGCGGCCGAGGTGGAGCCGGTGCGGGCCGCGGACCGGCTGCGCACCGCGCTGCTGCGGGCCGTCGGCCACGATCTGCGCACCCCGCTGGCCGCGGGCTGGGCCGCCGTCACCTCGCTGCGCGGCCGCGACGTCGCCTTCACCGCCGAGGACCGCGAGGAACTCCTCGCCACCGCCGACGAGTCCATGGCCAAGCTCAACCGCCTGGTGGAGAACCTGCTCGACCTCAGCCGCCTGGAGGCCGGGGCGCTCACCCTGAACCTGCGGGAGACCTCCCTCGAGGAGGTGCTGCCGATCGTCCTGGCGGACGAACCGGGCGCCGAGGCGGCGGATCTGGAGGGGATCCCGCCGGTGCTGGCCGACCCGCCGCTGCTGGAACGGGTGCTGGCCAACCTGGTCGGCAACGCCGCGCGGCACTCGCCCGCCGGGAAGAAGGCGCTGATCACGGCGAGCGCCCTGGCCGGACGGGTGGAACTGCGGGTGGTCGACCGGGGTCCCGGCCTCCCGCCGACGGCCGCGAGCGCCTCTTCGAGCCCTTCCAGCGCCTCGGCGACACCGACAACACCACCGGCCTCGGCCTCGGCCTCGCCCTGGCCCGCGGTCTGACGGAGGCGATGAACGGCACGCTGAGCCCGGAGGACACGCCCGGCGGGGGGCTCACGATGGTCGTCTCGCTGCCGGTCGGGGGCCGCGCCGGGAACACCGGACACGTCCACGGCACGGCCCGGCCCCGGCAAGGAAGTCGCACACCACCACGGTGACGGACGCGGCCCACCTGGCGCGCATCCACCGTACGGCCGACCTCGTCCGGTCCGTCCACTCGGCGGACACCGTCGTCGGCCACGTCCGCACCGAGCTGACCGAACTGCTCGGGCTGCGCGCCTGCCGCTTCGAGTACGGCACACCCGGAACCCGGAACCCGGACACCGACGACCGGACGGGCGCGGCGCCGGACACCTCGGGACCGGTACGCGGCTGGTGGGGGCGTGGCCGCGCCGATCCGTCAACGTCCCGTCAAAGCAGGCACGTCGAGCGCGAAGAAGGCGACAGGAGAGGTCGGCGGGGGCGGGGGAGCGGGCAGACGCTGGGTGCCCTCGCGCGCCCCCGTCCCGGCGCGCGGCCGAACCGATGAGGAGCACGCGCCCATGTCCGTCCTGACCACCGAGCCGGATGCCGTCCCCGGCGGCGAGGAACCGCCCGATACCGGCGAGCGGCACCGGCTGACCGCCGTCACGGGCCTCGCGGCACTGTCGCTGGACGCGATGGCGTCGGTGGCGTACGGCCCCGAGGCGATCGTCCTGGTGCTGGCCGGGGCCGGCGCGCGCGGCCTCGGCTTCACGCTGCCGGTGACGCTCGCCATCGCCGCCCTGCTGGCGGTGCTGGTCGCCTCCTACCGGCAGGTCATCGCCGCCTTCCCGGACGGCGGCGGCGCCTACGCCGTCGCCCGGGCACACCTCGGCGCCCGCACCGGCCTGGTGGCCGCCGCCTCCCTGGTCCTGGACTACGTCCTCAATGTCGCCGTCGCCGTCACCGCGGGCGTCGCCGCCCTGACGTCCGCCTTCCCGGGCCTGTACGGCGACCGGCTCTGGCTCTGCCTCGCGGTGCTCGCCCTGATCACGGGCGTCAACCTGCGCGGCATCGTGGAGTCGGCGCGCGCGTTCATCGTGCCGACCGCCGTGTTCGTCGGCGCGATCTTCGTACTGATCGCCGTCGGACTGTTCCGTGACCACCCGGTGAGCACGGCGAGCGCGGCCGGACACGCCTCGGTCGTCGCGGACAACGCCACGACCGTGGGCACCCTGCTCCTGCTGAAGGCCTTCGCCTCCGGCTGCGCCGCGCTGACCGGCGTGGAGGCCATCGCCAACGCCGTGCCCTCCTTCCGGGTGCCCCGCACCCGCCGCGCCCAGCGGGCGGAGATCGCCCTCGGCGCCGTACTCGCTCTGATGCTGATCGGCCTGTCGGTGCTGATCGGCCGCTTCCACCTCCAGCCGGTCGCGGGCGTCACCGTCCTCGCCCAGCTGGCGGACGCCGCCCTCGGCCACAACGCGGCGTTCTACGTCATCCAGTTCGCCACGATGATCCTGCTGGCCCTCTCCGCCAACACCTCCTTCGGCGGACTGCCCGTCCTGCTGAAGCTGCTCGCCCGCGACGACCACGCGCCGCACGTCTTCGCCCTGAAGGCCGACCGCCAGGTGCACCGGCACGGCGTCCTGGCGCTCGCCGTGGTCTCGGCGGCGCTGCTGGTGTTCTCCGGCGGCGACACCAACACCCTGGTCCCGATGTTCGCCATCGGCGTCTTCGTCGGCTTCACCATCGCCCAGGTCGGCATGGTCCGGCACTGGCGCGCGCAGCGGGGCCGCGGATGGCGCGGCAAGGCGCTGCTGAACGGCGGCGGCGCGCTGCTCACCGGCGTGGCCGCGGTCGTCGTCACCGCGAGCAAGTTCACCGAGGGCGCCTGGCTGATCGTGCTCGCGCTGCCCGCGCTGGTCGCCGCCTTCGAGGCCGTGCACCGCGCCTACGGCCGGATCGACGCGCGCCTCGGGCTCGGCCTGCTCCCGCGGGCCCCGCACCGCGAGCGCTCCCTGGTCATCGTGCCCGTCTCCGCGCTGTCCCGGCTCACCTCGGAGGCGCTGACCGCGGCGGCCTCCCTCGGCGACGAGGTCCGGGCGGTCAGCGTGTGCGCCCCCGACCCCGAGGACCGGGTGCGAGACCGTGCCTTCGCACGCTCCTGGCGGGACTGGGACCCGGGCGTCGAGCTGGTGCGTCTGACCCCCGAGCGGCACGGCCTGGGCCGCCCGATCGCCGCGTACGTCCGTGCCGTGGCCGCCGCCGAGCCCGGCACCCGGGTGACCGTACTGATCCCCGAGGCGGAACCGGAGCGGCTGTGGCAGCGGCTGTTGCAGAACCAGCGGGGGGCGGTCGTGGCGCACGCGGTACGGCGGGAGACGGACGCGGTGATCTGCCGGCTGCGCTTCCGGCTGTGAACCGGCCAACGTGCGCCAAGGGCCTACTGACCAGTACGGATCACGCCCCGTAAGAGACCCGTCAAAGGCGAAGGGGCCGCCGTAAGAGGGCCGTCAACGACGACCAGAACCGGCCAGGGAGGCGTTTTCCTCTAACCGTCCGCTTTCTTTCGCACCTCATTCCAGGAGTTCACGATGGCCGATCTGGCCTTCGTCGTCACCACGATCGTGTCGTTCGCGCTGGTGGCTCTCGTCGCCAAGGGGGTGACGAAGCTGTGACCGCCGAGAACATCGTCGGCCTGATCGTGGCCGTCGCCCTGCTGGGCTATCTCGTCCTCGCCCTGATCTTCCCGGAGAGGTTCTGACGGTGAGCCCCGTACTCGCAGGCTTCCTGCAACTGCTCGCCCTGATCGGCGTGCTCGCGCTCGTGTACATCCCGTTCGGCGGCTACATGGCCCGGGTCTACACCTCCCCCAAGCACCTGCGGGCGGAGAAGTGGATCTACCGGGGCATCGGCGCGAACCCGGACGCCGAGATGACCTGGCCCGCCTATCTGCGCGGGGTCCTCGCCTTCTCGGCCGTGAGCGTCCTCTTCCTCTACCTGCTCCAGCGGTTCCAGGGGATGCTGCCCGGCTCGCTCGGGTTCTCCTCGGTCAGCCCGGCGCAGTCGTTCAACACGGCCGTGTCGTTCGTGACCAACACCAACTGGCAGTCGTACTACGGCGAGCAGACGATGGGGCACGTGGTGCAGACCGCCGGTCTGGCCGTGCAGAACTTCGTCTCCGCCGCGGTCGGCATGGCGGTGGCGGTCGCCCTGGTGCGCGGCTTCGCCCGCTCCCGCACCGGTGAACTCGGCAACTTCTGGGCCGACCTGGTGCGCGGCACCGTGCGGATCCTGCTGCCGGTGGCCGCCGTGGCCGCCGTACTCCTGGTGGCCGCGGGCGCGATCCAGAACTTCTCCGGCATCCACGAGGTCGGCCAGTTCATGGGCGGCTCCCAGCAGTGGAACGGCGGAGCGGTCGCCTCCCAGGAGGCCATCAAGGAACTGGGCACCAACGGCGGCGGCTACTTCAACGCCAACTCCTCGCACCCCTTCGAGAACCCCACCGCCCTCACCAACCTCCTGGAGATCTTCCTGATCCTGGTCATCCCGTTCTGCCTGACCCGCACCTTCGGTGTGCTGGTCGGATCGGTGAAGCAGGGTTACGCGATCCTCGCCACGATGGCCACCATCTGGGTGGGCTTCACCCTGCTGATGATGGCGGCGGAGTTCTCCCACCACGGCCCGGCGCTCCAGGCGGCGGGCGGCGCGATGGAGGGCAAGGAGACCCGCTTCGGCGTCGGCGGCTCCGCCATCTTCTCGGTGGCGACGACGCTCACCTCCACCGGCGCGGTGGACTCCTTCCACTCCTCCTTCACCGGCCTCGGCGGCGGCATCACCATGCTCGGCATGATGCTGGGCGAGATCGCGCCCGGCGGCGTCGGCTCCGGCCTGTACGGCATGTTGATCATGGCCGTGATCGCGGTGTTCATCGCCGGTCTGATGGTCGGGCGGACCCCCGAGTACCTGGGCAAGAAGATCGGCGGCCGCGAGATGAAGCTCGCCGCCTGCTACATCCTTGTCACCCCGACGCTGGTCCTCGTCCTCACCGCCGCCTCGATGGCGCTGCCGACCCCGCCGCACTCCATGCTCAACCCGGGCGCGCACGGGTTCTCCGAGGTGCTGTACGCCTTCACCTCCGCGTCGAACAACAACGGCTCGGCCTTCGCCGGTCTGAACGCCAACACCGACTGGTTCAACACCATGACCGGGCTCGCGATGCTGTTCGGCCGGTTCCTGCCGATGGTGTTCGTGCTCGCGCTCGCCGGCTCCCTCGCCGGGCAGCGGCCGGTACCGGCCACCACCGGCACCCTGCGCACCGACAAGCCGCTGTTCACCGGCCTGCTGGTCGGCGCGATCCTGATCGTCACCGGTCTCACCTACTTCCCGGCGCTCGCGCTGGGCCCGCTCGCCGAAGGGCTGGCGTGATGACGACCCGAACGGAATCCCACGAGGACGCGATGTCCACTCCCACCCTTGCGCCCCACCAGGACGCGCCCACCGGGCACAAGACCGACGAGAGCCGTGTCGGAGCGGGCCTCTTCGACCCCAAGCAGCTCCTGAAGTCCCTGCCCGAGGCGATGCGCAAGCTCGACCCCCGGGTGATGGTGAAGTCGCCCGTGATGTTCGTGGTGTGGGTCGGCTCGATCCTCACCACCGCGTTCTCCTTCAAGGACCCCGGCGACTGGTTCGGCTGGACCATCAGCGCCTGGCTGTGGCTGACGGTGATCTTCGCCAATCTGGCGGAGGCCGTCGCCGAGGGCCGCGGCAAGGCCCAGGCCGACACCCTGCGCAAGGCCAAGACCGACACCGTCGCCCGCCGGCTGGTGGACGGTGCCGAGGAGCAGGTCCCCGGCACCGCGCTGACCATCGGCGACCTGGTGGTGTGCGAGGCCGGCGACATCATCCCCGGTGACGGCGATGTCGTCGAGGGCGTCGCCTCGGTGGACGAGTCGGCGATCACCGGCGAGTCCGCCCCGGTCATCCGCGAGTCCGGCGGCGACCGCAGCGCCGTCACCGGCGGCACCAAGGTGCTGTCCGACCGCATCGTCATCCAGATCACCACGAAGCCCGGCGAGACCTTCATCGACCGCATGATCGGCCTGGTCGAGGGCGCGGCCCGGCAGAAGACCCCCAACGAGATCGCGCTCAACATCCTGCTGGCCTCGCTGACCGTCGTCTTCCTGCTGGCCTGCGCCACCCTGCCGCCGTTCGCCGACTACGCGGGCACCCACCTGACCATGGTGGTGCTGGTGGCCCTGCTGGTCTGCCTGATCCCGACCACCATCGGCGCGCTGCTGTCCGCGATCGGCATCGCCGGCATGGACCGGCTCGTGCAGCGCAATGTGCTCGCCATGTCGGGCCGTGCCGTCGAGGCCGCCGGTGACGTCTCCACCCTGCTGCTGGACAAGACCGGCACCATCACCCTCGGCAACCGCCAGGCCGCCGAGTTCGTGCCGGTGCGCGGGACGACCGAGGCCGAGGTCGCGGACGCGGCCCAGCTGTCCTCGCTGGCGGACGAGACCCCCGAGGGCCGTTCCGTCGTCGTCCTCGCCAAGGAGCGCTACGGGCTGCGCGAACGCCACCAGGGCGAGCTGGAGCACGCCGAGTGGATCGCGTTCACCGCGCAGAGCCGGATGTCCGGCGTGGACATGGACGGCCGCCGGATCCGCAAGGGCGCCACCGCCTCCGTCATCACCTGGGTGCGTGAACAGGGCGGCGAAGTCGGGGCGGACGCACAGGAGTTGACCGACAAGATAGCCGCGGCCGGCGGCACCCCGCTGCTCGTCGCCGTGCACGACGGGCGCGGCGCCCGCGTCCTCGGTGTCATCCACCTCAAGGACGTGGTCAAGGAGGGCATGCGCGAGCGGTTCGAGGAACTGCGCCGCATGGGCATCAAGACCGTGATGATCACCGGCGACAACCCGCTGACCGCGAAGGCGATCGCCCAGGAGGCGGGCGTCGACGACTTCCTCGCCGAGGCCACCCCCGAGGACAAGATGGCCCTCATCAAGCGGGAGCAGGCCGGCGGCAAGCTGGTCGCGATGACCGGTGACGGCACCAACGACGCGCCCGCGCTCGCCCAGGCCGACGTCGGCGTCGCGATGAACACCGGCACGTCGGCCGCCAAGGAGGCCGGCAACATGGTCGACCTCGACTCCAACCCGACCAAGCTGATCGAGATCGTCGAGATCGGCAAGCAACTCCTCATCACCCGGGGCGCGTTGACCACGTTCTCCATCGCCAACGACGTGGCGAAGTACTTCGCGATCATCCCGGCGCTGTTCGCGGCCGTCTACCCGGGCCTGGACAAGCTGAACATCATGCGGCTGTCCTCGCCGGACTCCGCGATCCTGTCCGCCGTCATCTTCAACGCGCTGATCATCATCGCGCTGGTGCCGCTGTCCCTGAAGGGCGTGCAGTACCGGCCGATGAGCGCGGACAAGATGCTGCGCCGCAACCTCGGCCTCTACGGCATCGGCGGTCTGATCGCCCCCTTCATCGGGATCAAGCTCATCGACCTGCTCATCTCCCTCATTCCCGGAATCGGCTGATCGCCATGAACAACTCCGTCACGAACACCGCCCGGTTGCTCTGGGCGGGCCTGCGGGCCCTGCTGGTGCTGACCGTGGTGACCGGCGTCCTCTACCCGCTGGCCGTCACCGGTGTCGCCCAGGCGCTGTTCCCCGGCAGGGCGAACGGCTCCGAGATCACCTCGCACGGCAAGGTCGTCGGCTCCTCCCTCATCGGCCAACAGGGCTACACCCTCGCGTACTTCCAGCCCCGGCCCGCCGCCGGCCTCGGCGCCAACTCCGTCAACACCCGCTACAAGCTGATCCTTTCCGGGGCGACCAACCTGGCGGCCGACAACCCCAAGCTGGTCAAGGCCGTCGAGGACGCCCGGGCGAAGGTCGTCAAGGACAACTCCGTGCCCGGCTACACCGTACGGCCCGCCCAGGTCCCGGCCGACGCGGTCACCTCCTCCGGCTCCGGCCTCGACCCGGCCATCTCCCCGGCGTACGCCGAGCTCCAGGTGCACCGGGTCGCCGAGCGCAACGGCCTGTCCGTCGCGCGGGTCGAACGGCTGGTGAAGCAGCACACCCAGGGCCGCGCCCTCGGCTTCGTGGGCGAGCCGCAGGTCAACGTCCTCGAACTCAACATCGCGCTACGGGACCTCACTGCGGCGCGCTGACGTCCCGGCCCCACCCGCCACACGGGAGCCGGCGCCCCGGGAGACATCCCGGCGGCGCCGGCTCCCGCGGCTCTCCCCGAAGCTCCCTCTACGGCTTCCACGACCTCTACGACAGGAGAGTGACCCCCATGACCCGGGTGCTCGTGGTCGAGGACGACCCGCAGCTCGTACGGGCCCTCGTCATCAACCTGCGGGCGCGCCGCTACGGCGTCGACGCCGCCCCCGACGGAGCCACCGCCCTGCGCCTGGCCGCCGCGCGCAGACCCGACGTGGTCCTGCTGGACCTCGGGCTGCCCGACATGGACGGCGTCGACGTCATCAGGACGCTGCGCGGCTGGACCCGGGCGCCGGTCATCGTGCTGTCCGCCCGGCAGGCGTCCGGCGAGAAGGTCGCGGCGCTCGACGCGGGCGCGGACGACTACGTCACCAAGCCGTTCAGCATGGACGAACTGCTGGCCCGGCTGCGCGCCGC
>NZ_MUNF01000583.1:0-372 GCF_002154555.1 Streptomyces murinus | reverse complement strand
ACGGAATGGCATCTCCTGGAGATCCTGGTGACCAACCCCGGCCGGCTGATCACCCAACGGCACCTGCTGCACGAGGTATGGGGCGTCACCCAGGCCAACAAGTCCAACTACCTGCGCGTCTACATGGCCCAACTCCGCCGCAAACTGGAGAACGACCCCGCCCATCCCCGCTATCTGATCACGGAGCCGGGAATGGGGTACCGCTTCGAGGCGTGACCGGGACCGACGCTGAGCGGACGCCGAGCGGGAGCCGGTGCCGGTGCCGGTTCAGGGCCATCGGGCAGCGCGGGCCCCGGAGTTCAACTCCCGGACAGCCCGGACCCGGTGCGGCTCGGCCCCGGTTGGTGCTCCCTGAGCGCTCAGGCCCCCGCC
>NZ_MUNF01000582.1 GCF_002154555.1 Streptomyces murinus | reverse complement strand
CCCGTATCACCCGGTCCTTCGTCAGGATGGGCATGCTCTCCCCCACCGGGCACTGCCGCACCTTCGACGCCGCCGCGCACGAATCCGTCCGCGGCGGCGTCGAAGGTGCGGCAGTGCCCGGTGGGGGAGAGCATGCCCATCCTGACGAAGGACCGGGTGATACGGGAGGCGAGCATGAGCGTGACGCCGGCGGCCAGGGCGAGGTCGCACTCACCGCGGCGCAGTGCCTCGCAGGCCAGGTGGAAGGCCACCAGGGAGGACGAGCACGCGGTGTCGAGCGCGATGCTGGGGCCGTGCAGGCCGAGGAGATAGGAGATGCGGCCCGCGGCCACACAGTGACCGTTCGTCAGGATGGAGCCCTCCAACTCCGTCGGCTGACCGGCGAGTTGGTCCATGTAGTCGTTGTAGCTGAGCCCGGTGAAGACTCCCGTCGCGGAGCCCGCGAGCCGATCGGGAGGCAGCCCGGCATGTTCCAGGGCTTCCCAGATGACCTCCAGCA
>NZ_MUNF01000581.1:702-21438 GCF_002154555.1 Streptomyces murinus | reverse complement strand
AGCCACCCGGCACCAGTCTCAGACACACCGGACGTACCGACCGACCCAGACTCAGAACCCGCCCCGTTCCGCCCGGCACCCGACTCATGCGGCCCCGGCCGGCCGGACGACTTCTGCCACCCGGCGCCGCCCCCGGACGCACCCGACTCCCCAGCCGACGCAAACTCGGCCCCCGACACACGCGCACCCGAACGCTCGGACGACATCAGCCACCCGGCACCAGTCTCAGACACACCGGACGTGCCGACCGACGCAGACCGGGAAGGCGCCGCATCCCACCCGGAACCAGCCCCGGACACACCCGACCCCCCGGTCGGCACGGCCTCGGGCCCCGCCGTATCCGATCCGGACCCGGACTCACGCGCACCCGGCCGCCCGGTGCCGGCCCCGGACGCGACCGGCGTCTCGGACCCCGCAGGACCGTTCCCGCGTCGTGACGGCAGCGGTCGTACCTCGGTGTGGGACTCGGGCGGCAGCGGTACGCGCGCTCCGCCGGGCTCGGGTCGTGTCCCCGGCAGCGCGGTCGGCGGCTCGGTGTCCTGCGGGGTGTCCGTCCCGCCGGTCTCCGCCAGGATCGACTCCGGGAGGAGGACCACCGCGGTCGTACCCCCGTACGGGGAGTCCCGGAGGGTGACGTCGATGCCGTGGCGGGCGGCGAGGCGGCCGACGACGTAGAGGCCGAGGCGGTCGTGGCGGGTGGGGTCGAAGGCGTCGGGGTCGGTGAGGGTGCGCCCGGCGTGTGCGTGCGCCTCGGCGTCGAGGCCGAGCCCGCGGTCGTCGATCTCCAGCACGAAGCCGCCGCCAACCCGCCCGGTGCGCAGCGTCACCTGGGTGTGCGGCGGCGAGAACACCGTGGCGTTCTCCAGGAGTTCGGCGAAGAGATGGACGACGTCGGCGACCGCGTCCGCCGCGATCCCGGTGTCCGGCATCGGCGGCACCACCACCCGCGCGTAGTCCTCGATCTCGCCGACCGCCGAGGAGACGACCTGTGCGATGGGCACGGGCCGGCGCCAACGGCGGCCGGGCGCCGAGCCGGAGAGGATGATCAGGCTCTCCGCGTGCCGCCGCATACGGGTGGTGAGATGGTCGATGCGGAACAGCTCGCGCAGCACGTCGGGGTCCTCGGTGCGCCGCTCCAGCGTGTCCACCAGCTTCAACTGCCGGTGCACCAGCGCCTGGTTGCGGCGCGCGATGTTGAGCAGCACCGCGAACAGGCCCCGGCGCAGCGTCGCCTGCTTCACCGCGGCCTCGACCGCGGCAAGCCGCGCCGTGTTGAAGGACCGGCCGACCTGCCCGATCTCGTCGTCGCGGTCCCCTGCGGCGGCGAGCGGCGGCGCCTCGGCCACCGCGTCCACCTCCTCACCGGCGCCCAACCGGCGCATCACATCGGGGAGTTGCCGCCCGGCGAGCACATCGGCGGCGTCCCGCAGTGCCTCCAGGCGACGCGAGATCCGCCGCGCGCCGCGCACCGCGAACCACAGCGACAGCCCGGCGACGACCAGTCCCGCGGCACCGGCGATCGCCGCCTTGGTCAGCTCCTGGTAGGCGAACGCCCGCCCGCGCGCGGCCGAGTTGTCACCGGCCTCGGTGCACAGATCGCGGTACTGCTTGACGATCCGGTCGACGGTCGAGCGCCAGCTGTCCGCCGCGACCGCCTGGGCCGCCCCGCCGGCCCCGGCCCGCAGCAGCGCGTCCTCGCCCTGGTTCAGCGAGCGGTACAGCGCGCCGTCCTGGAACTTCTCGAACAGCGCCCGGGAGTCGGCGGGCAGATCGGGCACATAGGTCTGCTGGAAGACGCGCCGGTCCTCGATGGTCTGGGTGAGCGCGTTGTACTGGCCCGGCGTCAGCGCCGTACCCGCCGCCCGCGCGCCGGCGACCAGCGCGTCCTCGCGGGAGACGAACTCGCGCACCCGGACCAGCTCGAAGACGGTCTCGGTCTCCCGGGCGAGCTGCCCGGCCTGGAGCGCGGTCAGCGTGGACTGCACATCGAAGGTGGGCTCGATCAACGCGCTGTACTGCTCGACCGCCTGGTCCCAGCCGATCTTCCGGGTGAGCACCCGCTGCCGCAGCCCGTCCAGCCGGTCGGTGGCCGTGAGCATCGCGTCCAGCGACTGCCGCTGGCGCGCCGTGAGCCGGCTCCGGTCGCCGCCGCGGATCGCCTGCCGCATGGCGTCGACCACCTGGTCGGTACGGCGCTGCTGGCCGAGCAGCTGGCCCGCCCCCGCGGCGTCCCGGCCGCCGGCGCCCAGATAGGCGGCGGACATCCGGCGCTCGATCTGGATCTGCCCGACCGCGGTGTCCACGGGGGTGCCGAAGTCGCCGTACACCCCCTGGACCCGGATCAGCGCGCGCAGCTCCGCGGTGACGGACACCATGGCGAAGCCCCACAGGGCCATCAGGGCGACGGCCGGTGCGAGCGCGAGCGCCACGATCCGGGTGCGGACGGTGGTGGGACGGCCGAGGGGCCAGCGCATGAAAGACCTACCGGTATTACCAGTCAGTAGAGAGCTCGCACAACTTACGGGACGGTCACCTCGAATAGCAACGGTGACCTCCGATAACCCCAGGTCAGCTCACAGGAAACGCAAAGGAGGCGAGGACCGCGGCATGGTCGGAGGGCCATTCGTTTTCGGCCACGTCCGGCCAGGGGCGGGGGTCCCCGGTGACCACGGTGCGCGCGCCTCGGACGGTCAGGCCCCGGTGCAGGACGTAGTCGATCCGGTCCTGCGGCTCGGCCCGGCCGCTGCCGTCCTCGTGCACCGGGTGGATCGGCGACCAGGTGTGCCCGGGTGCCGCGGCGGGGTCGGGGTGGGCCTGGCGGTAGGAGTCGGCGAGCCCCGCGTCCTGCGCGGCCTTCGTCACGGGCCAGGCCACCTCGGGCCGGTCCAGGTGCGAGGGGCAGTTGAAGTCGCCGGTGAGGACCACGGGGACGCCCTCCTCGGACGCCTTCTCGATCCGTTCCAGCGCCTCGCGCAGCTGGGCGAGCCGGACCTCCTCGTGGGCGATCAGCTCGGCCGCCGGCAGCCCGTCGAAGGCCGACTCGTAGGGCCCGTACGGCGTGTAGTGCAGATGCGCGGTCCATACGTCGACCGCGCGGCCGGGGGCGACCTGGACGCGGACGCCGGTGGCGCCGTAGAAGCCGACGTCCGGGTCGCCGAAGCGGGCGGTGATCGGGTGGCGGCTGATGACGCCGAGGTTCTCGCCCGCCCGGTGGTGGTGCCAGCCGAGGGCCTCGGCCAGCTCCTGGGCGGCGGTGCCCGCGGTCTCCTGGAGCCCGACGACATCGGCGCCGCTGTCCAGGATCACCTTGATCTGCTTGGCCCGGTGGTCGTCGACCTTCGCGCCGCCGAGCCAGAGGTTCCAGCTCAGGACGGTCAGTGCGGGCGCGGTCATGGCACTCAGCTCCTCGACGGTGACTCCCGCCAGGCTGGCACGCACGGTGCGGCCGGGCGCGGCGCCGATCGGGGCGAGCGAGGGCACGGCGAGCACCGCGCACCCGGCGGCCTCGGCCGAGGCCACCCCGGTCACCGTGTCCTCGACGGCCACGCAGGCCGCCGGCTCGACGCCGAGGGCGCGGCAGGCGGCGAGGTAGGGCTCGGGTTCGGGCTTGGTGCGGGCGGTGTCGTCGGCCGTGACGGAGAGGGCGAACCGGTGGGCGCCGAGGGCCTCGATGACGACGTCGGCGACCGCGCGCGGGGACGCGGTGACCAGCGCCGTCGGTACGCCCCGGGCGGCGAGCGCGTCCAGCAGGGCGAGGGCGCCGGGGCGGGGCACGATCCCGGCGCGGACCCGGTCGGCGAACTCGCGGTGGAGTCCGGCGGCGAGGTCGGGGGCGGGCCGCCCGGTGGCGTCGGCGAGCCAGTGGGCGGTGTGCTCCACCGGGCGGCCGAGCACGTCCGGCTGGTCGGCCTCGGTCAGCGGCCGGCCGGCGACGGCCTCGACCGCCTCCCACCACAGGTGCTCGGTGTCCACGAGCGTGCCGTCCATGTCGAACAGGACTGCCTGGAGCGGGAGTCGGGGGTTGTGGGGGGTGGTCACGTGGGTGTCTGTCCTCAGTTCTCGGTGCGGGCGGCCACGAGCACGGGGCGCTCCGGCAGCGATGCGGTGACGGCGGCTCCGGCGCCCAGCCCCGCGGCCTCGTGCGCGGGCAGGTCGGCCTTGGCCTCGGTGCCGTCGGCGAGCCGGACGGTGAGCCGGACGACCGCGCCGAGGAAGGCGGTGGCGACGACCCGGGCACCGCCCTGCTCGTCGGCCCGCACCCGCAGGTTCTCGGGCCGTACCAGGACGTCCACCGCGCCGTCCGCCGCCTCGCCGTCGGCGGGCAGCCGCTGTCCGAGCACCTCGACGGTGCCGTCCTTCAGCTCGCCGGGGATCCGGCTCATGGTGCCGACGAACTCGGCGACGAAGGCGGTGGCGGGGCGGCCGTACAACTCGGCGGGTTCGGCGCACTGTTCGAGCCGTCCGGCGCGCATCACGGCGACCCGGTCGGCGATCGACAGGGCCTCCTCCTGGTCGTGGGTGACGAACAGGGTGGTGATGCCGAGTTCCTGCTGGAGCCGGCGGATCTCCTCGCGCAGGCTCAGCCGCACCTTGGCGTCCAGCGCGGACAGCGGCTCGTCGAGCAGCAGGACGCGGGGGCGCAGGGCGAGGGCGCGGGCGAGCGCGATGCGCTGCTGCTGGCCGCCGGAGAGCTGGTGCGGGAACCGCTCCCCCTTGTCGCCGAGGCCGACCAGTTCCAGCAACTCGGCCGCCCTGGAACGTCGTTCGGCCGCGCGTACGCCCCGCATGCGCAGCCCGAAGGCCACGTTGTCGACGGCGCTGAGATGCGGGAAGAGGCTGTACGACTGGAAGACCATCCCGGCGTCGCGGCGGTGGGCCGGCACCCGGGTGATGTCCCGGCCGTCCACCAGTACCGCACCGGCGTCGGGGTGTTCGAACCCGGCGAGCATGCGCAGGGCGGTGGTCTTGCCGCAGCCGGAGGGGCCGAGCAGGGCCAGGAACTCGCCGGGGCGGACGGTGAGGTCGAGCCCGTCGAGGGCGACGGTGGCACCGAACTCGCGGCGCAGACCGCGGAATTCGACGGTCGCGGCCTGCTCGGTGGCGGCCTTCTCAAGTGTGGTGGCGGTCATGGTGTGTTGTCATCCCCGGGAAGGAGCGGTTCGGTTGCGTCCGCCGCCGACACCGGCGAGCGCGAGGAGCAGGGCCCAGGTGACGAGCAGGCTGAGCACGGACACGGCGACGGACATCTGGGCCTGGTCGCTGCCGACGTTGTAGATCCATACGGCGAAGGGCTGGTAGCCGAGCAGCTGGGCGACGGTGAACTCGCCGAGGACCAGCGCCAGCGTGAGGAAGGCCGCGTTCAGCAGCGCCCCGCGCAGATTGGGCAGTACGGCCCGCACCAGCGCCTTGGGCCAGGAGGCGCCGCAGCTGCGGGCGGCCTCCACCAGGGTGCGTACGTCGATGGCGCGCAGGCCCGCGTCCAGCGCCCGGTACACGAAGGGCAGCGCCATCACGACGTAGGCGAGGACCAGGACGACGGGGAAGCTGGGGTTCTGGATCGCCACGAAGGTCTGGAACAGCGGGGTCTTGGACAGATGGTCCGGGCCCCACTTGAGCACGCTGACGATGCCCGCGACGAACGCGATCGGCGGCACCACCAGCGGCAGCGAGCAGACCACCTCGACCACCGGGCGCAGCCGGGGCGCGCCGAGCCGCAGGGCGACCACGGCGGGCACCATCAGCAGCAGCACGACCACGACGGTGGCCACGGCCAGCTCCAGCGACAGCAGCAGGCTGGAGACAAAGCCGCCGGTGGAGAGGATCTTGGTGTAGGCGTCGAAGCTGATGCCGTCGGGGTCGTCCACCGTGAAGACCACGGAGGCGGCGAGCGGGACCAGGAAGTACAGGGCGGCGAGGCCGAGGACGGCCCACCGCCAGGGGGTCAGGCGTCGAGCCATCGGGCGCTCCGGCGTTGCAGGGGCAGGTACACGGCCATCACCAGGCCGGCCACCAGGACCATGTCGAGGCTGAGGGCGAGGGCGACGTTCTCCTGCCCGACCAGGACGTTGCCGGACAGGGCGTCGGCGATCTGGAGGGTGACCAGCGGGACCGCGCTGCCGACCATCGCGGCGGCGGTGGCGTAGGCGGCGAAGGCGCTGCCGAACAGCAGCACGAATCCGCCGAGCAGGGAGGGCGCGAGCACGGGCAGGGCCACGTGCCGCCAGTACTGCACGCCGGTGGCGCCGTTGTTCAGCGCGGCCTCCCGCCACTGGGCGCGCAGCCCGTCGAGGGCCGGGGTGATGGTGAGGACCATCAGCGGGATGAGGAAGTACAGGTAGACGAGGACCAGGCCCCAGAAGCTGTACAGGTCCCAGCCGCTGTCCTTCAGGCCGAGGTGCAGGGTGAGCACGCCCGCGTTGCCGAGGGTGGCCACGAAGGCGAAGGCCAGCGGAACGCCGCCGAAGTTGGCGAGCACACCGGAGGCGGTCAGCACGGCCTCGCGCAGCGCGCGGGAGCGGGAGCCGGCGACGGCCTGGGCGAGCGGCAGTCCGAACAGGGCGCCGAGCACCGCGGAGACCGCGGACAGCTTGACGCTGCCGAGCAGGGCGGTGAGGTACGCCCCGTGCAGCGAGGCCGTCATGTTGGCGCCGGTGTAGGAGGTGGCGCCGGTGGTGGCGTCCTTCGTGGTGAAGGCGCCGTCGAGGATCGCGAGGGCGGGCAGGCCGAAGGCGATGGCGGTGAAGACCAGCAGCGGCAGCACGGCCAGCCAGCCCGGGGCGCGGCGCCGCCGCTTCGCCGAAGCGACGGGCGCCACGTCCGTATGCGGGAGAGCGGTGGTCATCCGGAGACGGCCTTACCCCAGCCCTGCGCGATGACCGTCTTGGCCTTGCTCTGCTCGGCCTCGGTCGGGAAGGACGCCGACCCGGTGACCTGGGGCAGCTTGGCGGCGGCCGTCTTGTCGAGGGTGCCGGCCGACTCCATGGAGGTCATCAGGGCCGGGCGGGCGTAGCCCTTGAGCCACAGGTTCTGGCCCTCGGTGCTGTACAGGAACTCCTGCCACAGGCGGGCGGCCGCGGGGTGCGGGGCGTCCTTGGTGATGGCCTGGGAGTAGTACTGGGCGTACTGGCCGTCGCTCGGGACGACGACCTTCCAGTCGAGGCCCTTGGACCTGAACTCGTCGGCGTAGCCGGCGTTCAGGTAGTCCCAGTCGATGGAGATCGGGGTCTCGCCCTTCTCCACGGTGGCCGGGGTGGACTCGACCGGCGTGTAGTTGCCGTTCTTCTTCAGCTTGGCGAAGAAGTCCAGGCCGGGCTGGATGTCGCCGAAGGAGCCGCCGTTCGCGAGCGCCGCCGCGTAGACGCCGCCGAAGGCCGAGCCGGACTTGGTGGGGTTGCCGTTGAGCGCGACCTGGCCCTTGTACTGGGGCTTGAGCAGGTCCTTGAAGGTGGTCGGGCACTCCTTGACGCGCTTGGCGTCGCAGCCGATGGAGATGTAGCCGCCGTAGTCGTTGTACCAGCGCGCCTGCGGGTCCTTCTGGCCGGCCGGGATGTCGCCGAAGGAGGACACCTTGTAGGGGGCGAGCAGGCCCTGCTGGGCGGCGCTGAGGGCGAAGGAGCTGCCGAGGTCGAGGACGTCGGGGGCGCGGTCCTGGCCCTTGCGGGAGGTGACGGCGTTGATCTCGTCCTGGCTGGAGCCGTCGGGGCTCTCGTCCTGGATCTTGATGCCGTACTTCTTCTGGAAGGCGTCGATGATCGCGCCGTAGTTCGCCCAGTCGCGGGGCACCGCGATGATGTGCAGCGAGCCCTCCTTCTTGGCCGCCTTGACGAGGGCGTCCATGCCGCCGAAGTCGGCCGCGGAGGCGGCGGTGGCGGCGCTCTTGCCGTCCTTGGTGGTGGTCGACGCGTTGTCGGGGGCGGCGCCGCAGGCGCTCAGCGCGAGCGCGGCGACGACGGCGAGGGAGCCGCCGAGCACGGCGTTTCTCGGCAGGGACAACTTCACGGTCTCTCCAGGGGAAGCACGGGGGTGAGGTGCTACGAGGGTGTGTAGACCCGCTCGACAAACTTGTCTGAACAAGTCGGCCTCAGTACGCCCGGCTTCGGTGTCCTGTTCGTAAACACGGAGGGAACATCAGCCGCTGTTTCCCTGCACAGTTACGGCTCGCCCAGCACACTGTGAAACGTCGATTAGGCTGGTCACGCTGTGCACAGCCGCCTACGCAGAGGGGAAGCATGACGGCGCGACACGAGGAGATCGCCGACGAGCTGCGCCGTGCGATCGACCGCGAGCAGTACACGGTCGGCAGCCGGCTGCCCTCGGAGTCGGAGCTGGCCGCCCACTACGGCGTCTCGCGCGGCACGGTCCGCCAGGCCGTCGCCGCGCTCACCGCGGAGGGGCTGATCGGCTCCCGTCAGGGCGCCCGCCGCGTGGTCCTCGCGAGCCGCCGCAGCCAGAGCTTCGAGGAGTTGCGCAGCTTCGCCCAGTGGGCCCGTGCGATGGGCCGTGAGGCGACCGGCCGGGTGGTCGAGCAGACCTACCGCCCGGCCACCCACGAGGACGCCGTCCGCCTCCAACTCCCGCTGCGCACGCCGGTATTGCACGTCCTTCGGCTGCGCGGCCTGGACGGCGACCCGGTCCTGCTCGAACGCACGGTCTACGCCGACTGGATCTCCCCCGCCGTCGAGTCCATCGAGCCCGACTGCCCCTCGGTCACCCAGCGCCTGTACGACGACACCGGGCTGGTCTTCGCCTACGGCGAGCACATCATCGACGCGGTCGCCTGCGGTGCGCGCGACGCCGAACTGCTCCATGTCCGCCGCACGAGCCCGCTGTTGCGGGTGCGCCGCGTGACGACGACCCGGGAGGGCCGCCCGGTGGAGTGGTCGGACGACCGCTACCGCCCGGACGCGGTGACGTTCAGCGTGCACAACTCGATCGGCAACAACGCGCTGTCGCGGAAGACGGCGGAGTAGGTCCCCCCGAGCTGGATTCCGCCCGCGCCGCTCACCCCGGCGCGCCCGAGGAGAACCTTCGCAGCAGGGGTGACAGCACCAGTACGGACTTCGTCCGTTCCACGAACGGCTCGCCCGCGATCCGTTCCAGGACCCGTTCGAAGTGCCGCATGTCGGAGGCGAAGACCTGCGCGATCGCGTCCGCCTCTCCGGTGACCGTCGACGCCGCCACGACCTCCTGGTACCGCTCCAGGCCCCGCAGGATCGTCTCCGGCGAGGTGTTGCGGCGGCAGTAGATCTCGATGTACCCCTCGGTCTCCCAGCCGAGCGCCGCGGGATCCACCCGCACGGTGAATCCGGTGATCGCTCCGGTGGCCCGCAAGCGGTCCACCCGCCGTTTCACCGCGGGCGCGGACAGTCCGACCAGTTGCCCGATGTCCGCGTAGGAGCGGCGGGCGTCCTCGGCGAGGGCGTGCACGATACGTTCGTCGAGATCGTTCAACACAGCGGGTGGTTCACTTACTTTTTCGCGAGACGGGACCGGCGAAAGCCGTATACGAAGTAGAACACGAGCCCGACCGCCAGCCAGACACCGAACACCGTCCAGGTCACGCTGGACAGGCTCCCCATGAGCCACACGCAGAAGAAGAAGCCGAGCGCGGGCAGCAGCGGCGACAGCGGCACCCGGAAGGTGCGCCGCATCCCCGGCCGCGTCCGCCGCAGCACCACGACCGCCACATTGACGAGCGCGAAGGCGAACAGCGTGCCGATGCTGGTGGCGTCGGCCAGCTGCCCGAGCGGGACCGCCGCCGCGAGGACGCCGCAGAACAGGGACACGATGACGGTGTTGGCCCGCGGGGTGCCACTCCTCGGGTCCACCCGCTCGAAGACCCTCGGCATGAGGCCGTCGCGGGACATGGCGAACAGGATGCGCGTCTGGCCGTAGAGCACGGTCAGCACCACGCTGGCGATGGCGATGACCGCGCAGAAGGCCAGCAGGGTCGCCCAGAAGCGCTGTCCGGTGACGTCCCGCATGATCTGGGCCAGCGCCGCCTCGGAGCCGCTGAAGGAGCGCCACGGCCTGGCGCCGACCGCGACGGCCGCGACCAGCACGTACAGGGCCGTCACGATGACCAGCGACAGCATGATCGCTCGGGGCAGGTCGCGCGGCGCGTCCTTCGCCTCCTCGCCCGCGGTGGAGGCCGCGTCGAAGCCGATGTACGAGAAGAACAGCGTGCCGCCGGCCGCGCTGACCCCGGCCATGCCGAGCGGCATGAAGGGCGTGTAGTTCCCGGCCCGCACGCCCATGAGGCCGACGGCGCAGAACAGGATCAGCGCGGCGATCTTCACACAGACCATCACGGTGTTGACCCGCGCGGACTCCTTGGCGCCGCCGAGCAGGAACACCATGGCGAGCAGGACGACGATCAGGGCAGGCAGGTTGAAGACGCCGCCGTGGCCCGGCGGGGCGGACAGGGCGGCCGGGAAGGTGAAGCCGACGGTGCCGTCCAGCAGCTCGTTCAGATACTGGCCCCAGCCGACCGCGACGGCGGCGACCGAGACGCCGTACTCAAGGAGCAGGCACCAGCCGCAGACCCAGGCGATCAGCTCGCCCATCGTGGCGTAGGCGTACGAGTAGGAGGAGCCGGCGACCGGGATGGTGCCCGCGAGTTCGGCGTAGGACAGGGCCGAGAACAGCGCGGTGAAACCGGCGAGCACGAAGGACAGGATGACGGCGGGGCCCGCCTTGGGGACGGCCTCGCCGAGGACCACGAAGATGCCGGTGCCGAGTGTGGCCCCGATGCTGATCATGGTCAGCTGCCACAGCCCGAGGGAGCGCCGCAGCGTTCCGCCCTCGCCGTGGCCGCCCTCGGCGACCAGGAGTTCCACGGGCTTGCGGCGCATCAGACGTGCACCGAGGCCCGCGGACGGCTGCTGACGCGTGATCATCGCATCCACGGTACGTCAGGTACCGGAACGCCGCGCTCCGGTTACCGGACGCCTTCGGCCCCCGCCGGTCGCGGCGGGGGCCGAAGGGCGCGGGATCAGCTCCAGCTGGCGTGCAGCGGCTTGCCCTCGGCGTATCCGGCCGCGCTCTGGATGCCGACGATGGCGCGCTCGGCGAACTCCTCCAGCGAGTCGGCGCCTGCGTAGGTGCAGGAGGAGCGGACGCCCGCGATGATCGAGTCGATCAGGTCCTCGACGCCCGGGCGCGCCGTGTCGAGGAACATCCGCGAGGTGGAGATGCCCTCCTCGAAGAGCGCCTTGCGGGCGCGGTCGTACGACGACTCCTCCGACGTGCGGTTGCGCACCGCGCGCGCGGACGCCATGCCGAACGACTCCTTGTAGGGGCGGCCGTTCGCGTCGTGCTGGAGGTCGCCCGGGGACTCGTACGTACCGGCGAACCAGGAGCCCACCATCACGTTCGAGGCGCCGGCGGCGAGCGCCATGGCCACGTCGCGCGGGTGGCGGACACCGCCGTCGGCCCAGACGTGCTTGCCGTACTTCTTCGCCTCGGCGGCGCACTCCAGGACCGCGGAGAACTGCGGGCGGCCCACGCCGGTCATCATCCGGGTGGTGCACATGGCGCCGGGGCCGACCCCGACCTTGATGATGTCGGCGCCCGCGTCGATCAGGTCCTTGACGCCCTCGGCGGAGACGATGTTGCCCGCGACGATCGGCACCTGCGGGTCGAGGGCCCGCACCACCTTGATCGCGTTGATCATCGACTCCTGGTGGCCGTGCGCGGTGTCGATGACGAGGGTGTCCACGCCCGCGTCGAGCAGTTCCTTGGCCTTGCCCGCCACATCGCCGTTGATGCCGACGGCGGCGGCGATGCGCAGCCTGCCGTTCGCGTCCACGGCCGGGGTGTACAGGGTGGCGCGCAGGGCGCCCTTGCGGGTGAGGATGCCGGCCAGCCGGCCGTCCTTGTCGACGGCCGGGGCGTAGCGCCGGTTGTGCGTGTCGAGGGTGTTGAAGGCCTCGCGCGGGTCGATGTCCGCGTCCAGCAGCAGCAGGTCCTTGGACATGACCACTTCGAGCTGGGTGAAGCGGTCGACGCCGGAGAGGTCCGCGTCGGTGACGACGCCGATGGGCCGCCGCTCGCCGTCCACGACCACGCCCGCGTTGTGCGCCCGCTTGGGCAGCAGCGCGAGGGCGTCGGCGACGGTCTGGTGCGGGGCCAGCACAATGGGGGTGTCCAGCACCAGGTGGCGGCTCTTCACCCAGGAGACCACGTCGATGATCACATCGTTCGGGATGTCCTGCGGGATGACCACGAGGCCGCCGCGGCGGGCCACGGTCTCGGCCATACGGCGGCCGGCGATGGCGGTCATGTTGGCGACGACGAGCGGGATGGTCGTTCCCGTGCCGTCCGGCGAGCTGAGGTCCACGCCCTGCCGGGAGCCCACGGCGGAGCGGCTCGGCACCATGAACACGTCGTCGTACGTCAGGTCGTACGTGGGCCGGATGTCGTTGAGGAAACGCACGTGCTGCACATCCCAGTCGTTCAGAGGTGACCCCCCGACGGGTGCGCCAGGGGGAAAAGAGCACGTACTTCATTCTCCCATGACCCGGGCCCGCGCGTCCCCGGGCGGAACCTCCAGGGTGACCGGTCCCGCTTCGGAGGATCCGCCGAAGCCCCCTCCCGGTCAGCGCAGCGCGGCGCGCGCCTGCTCCAGGAATGCCTCGCGGGCCCGGTCCAGCGCGTCCGGGCGGGCGTCGCGCCGCACCTGCTCCAGGAGCGCCGCGGCCGCGGCCGCCACCTCGCCGGGTCCTTCCAGAAGTACCAGGTCATGGGCCCGCTGGAGGTCCGTACGGTCCCCGGGCCGCCCCTCGCCGGTCCGCCGGGTCTCGGCGACGGCGCCCACCGCTTCGAGGAACCGGACGTACGCCTGCCGCCGCTGGTCGTGGACGCGGGCCGCCCGCTGCTCGGCGGTGCTCAGCCGCAGCGCCTCCAGGGCGGCCGCCGCCTGGCGTTCCCCGGCCTCCCGGGTGGAGCGCGCCGATATGACGCTGCCGCCGAGCGCGGCGCCGGCGCCGATGAGCGCGGCCAGCAGGGCGATGAGCCACTCGTTCATGGAGTGCATTCTGCATGGACACGGCATACCGCCGGGCCGATTCGGCCGTCCTCGGTACGATCACCTGGCCGGCCCGGCGCGCCACCGGCGCCCCGTGGGAGACGAGCGCGCCGAGTGGACGGGAGAGTCGGGTGAAGGACGGGCGGGCGACGGGCGACGAGCGCGCCGTCCTGTTCGCCGCGCGGTCGCAGAACGCCCTGCACCGGCTGCTCGACACGCTCCCCGTCTTCGCGGGCGACGACCGGGTGCACCGCTGCTTCACCCTCGTCCCGGGCTCCGCGTTCTCCCTGGACGCGCTGAGCGCCATCGACCGCGCGGGCGGCCGCACCCTCCCCTGGGCCGAGGCCGTCGAACAGACCTTCGCGCTGATCCTCGCCGCCAGCCCCAAGGGCGATCTGCACGCCCTGCACGGCCCCCGCGTGCTGCTCCCGCACGGCGCCGGGTTCAACAAGTCGGTGCCGGGCGAGGGCACCGAGGACTCCGCCTCCGGACTGGACCCCGCCCATCTGCTGCGGCCCGACGGCGCCCCGCTGGCGACCCGCTATCTGTTCTCCCACCCCAGCCAGATCGCCCGGCTGGCGCCGCTCAGCCCCTCGGTGGCGGCCCGTTCGACGGTCGTCGGCGACCCGCTGCTGGAGCGGTTCCTGGAGTCCCAGGACCGCCGCGACCGCTACCGCGCCGCCCTGCGCACCGGCGCCCGCACCCTCGTCGTGCTGCTCTCCACCTGGGGCCCGGAGTCCCTGATCGGCCGCCGCCCGGGCCTGCCCGCCGAACTGGCCGCGGCCCTCCCCCACGACGAGTACCAGCTCGCCCTGGTCCTGCACCCGAACGAGCGCGCCCGGCGCGGGACGCTCGACCTCGCCGAGTACCTGGACCCCGCCCGCCAGGCCGGTCTGATCCTGCCCGCGGTGCACGAGGAATGGGCGTCGGTGGCCGTCGCGGCGGACCTCCTGATCACCGACCACGGCTCGGCGGCCCTCTACCCGGCCGCCCTCGACCGCCCTCTGCTCGGCGCCTACGACGGCGGCCGGGAACTCCTTCCCGAGAGCCCGATGTCCGCCCTGCTCACCGGCGTCCCCCACCTCCCTCCGCACCTCCCCGGCACCGACACGGCGTCCCGCCTGGCCGGGGCGGTCCGCGCCCACCGCCCGGGCAGCGGCCGCACCCTCGCCGCACCGGCCTTCGCCGAACAGGGCCGGGCGCTCGACCGGCTGCGGGAGACCCTGTACGACCTGCTGGACCTCACCCCGCCCGACCGCCCCGTGCTGCCCCGCCTGCTCCCCGACCCGGCACCGGCACCGCTCGCACCCGCCGCCTTCGCGGTCCGTATCGAGTACGACGACCAGGGGAGCCCGCGGGTACTGCGGCACCCGGCGCATCTCGTACCGCCCGCGCCCGCGCACCACCTGTCCGCCGAAGTGGGCGCCGCGCACCGCCGGTTCGCCCAGAGCGCGGCCCTGCTGCACCGCCGCGCGGGCGAGCACCCCGGGGCCTGGACCGAACCGGCCGGCGAGTGGACCCTGCGCACCCTGGCGGACCACCCCGGCGGCCACCGCACCGCCGCGATCGTCCTCTCCCCCACCCACTGCCTGCTGCGCGCCCGCTCGGGCCCGCTGCTGTCCGTGCGGCTGGGCCCGGGCGACGGCGCACACCGGGCCACGCCCGTCGATCCGGTGGCCGTCCTGTCGGCCGTGCATGCCGCGCTGCTCACGGGACGGGGCGAGCAGGGCACCCCGCTGGTCTGCTCGGTGGGCCCCCACAAGGTGGTGGCCCACCTCGCCCCGGCCACCGCCGAAGAGGCCGCCCTACCGGTCTGACCCGGCCACGGGCAGCCCCAGCCGCTCCCACAACTCCCGGGCCGCCGTGCGGTGTTCCTCCGCCTCGCGCTCCTCGCCGAGGCTCGCGGCGAGTTCCGCGAGGGCGTCCAGCACCCGGGCCTCGTCCCGCACGCCCCGCACGGCGCGGGTCCCCTCCAGCGCCGCCCGGTACCGCGCACCCGCCTCTTCGCCGCGGCCGAGCCTGGCGTACACCCCGCCGAGGGCGAACTCCGCGCGCCCGGTGAGCCGGGTACGGCCGCCGGCGGCGAACTCGTCCCGGCTCCGCTCCAACAGCGTGGCTGCGCGCTCCAGTTCACCGAGGTGTGCGAGGGCCTCGCCGAGCCGGTACCGCTGGAGGGTGACGCCGTAGGCGTTGTCGATCTCCTGGTGCACCGCCCCGGACGCCTCGAACTCCCGTGCCGCGTCGGCCCAGTTGCCGCGTGCCGAGCCGAGCATGCCCAGGAACTCGCGGGTGGAGGCAGCCAGTTTGCGCTCCGGCTCCGAGGTGCCGAAGGCGCCCCGGACCGTCGACCACGCCTGGGCCAGCTGCCGCTCCGCCTCCTCGAACTCCCCCTGCTCCCACAGCGGCCGGGCCAGCTGGCAGCGCATCCGGACCAGCAGCGGAAGATCACCGGCCTGCTGCGCGGCGGCCACGCCCCTGCGGAACGCGTCGATGTGGTCGCCGTAGTGCGGATGGTTGAGGAAGTGGGTCCACAGGGGTTCGCAGAGCGCGGCGGCCTCCGTGAGGCCCCAGTCCGCGTCTCCGGCGGTACCGACGGTGTGGGCGAGGCGGACGCAGCCGAACAGGGCGTGCCGTTCGGCCTCCAGCCAGTGGTAGGCGCGGGCCGCCGCCTCGCCGCGGGCGTCCCCGGGCTGTTCGAAGAGCACATCACGGGTGCCGGGCACCGGCGGCGCCTCGGCCGCCGTCTGCAGGCGCGGTCCGGCCGCGGTCAGGTCCGCGCGCTGGGCCTGGCGCAGATACCAGCGCACGAGCCGCCGCAGCGCCTCCTCGCGCTCGCCCTGGTCGCCGTACGTCTCCGCGCGGCGGCGGGCGTGGGCGCGCAGCAGCTCCGGGAGGCGCTCGCGGCCGTCGGTGCCCCGGCCGTCCAGCAGTCCGGCGGCGCGCAGTTCGGCGAGCGCGTCCTCGGTGGTGTCGAGGTCCCGGCCGAGCAGGACGTCGGCGGCGGCGAGGGTGAAGGAGGGGCCGGGGAAGTGACCCAGCAGCCGGTAGAGGCGGGCCGCGGCAGGGCCGAGGCTGTCGTAGGCCGCGTCCCACACCTGTTCGACCACGGGGATGCCTCTCTCCCTCAGTTCGGTGCCGAGCCGGTTCAGGAGCCGGGCCAGCGGCGGCTCCTGGTGGCGGCGCAGCCAGTTCCCGGCGATGTGCAGCGCGGCCGGCAGTCCCGAGCACAGGTCGAGCAGCCGGCGCGTCTCCTCCGGCTCGACGGCGAGGCGGGCGTCCTTGGTGACCCGTTCCAGCAGTTCCAGGGCGTCGGCGGGGTCGAGCGGCGCCAGCGGGAACTCGGTGGCCGCGCCCGCCTGGAGGTCGTACAGCGGCCCATGGCTGGTGACGATCACCAGGCTGTCGCCCGAGGCGGGCAGCAGCGGTTCCACCTCGGTGCCGTGGCGGGCGTTGTCGATGACGAGCAGGAGCCGCTTGCCGTGGGTGAGGGACCAGTACTGGCGGGCCCGCTCCCGGAACACGGGCGCGATCCACTCCGCGCCGAGGGCGCGCAGCAGCTCGCCGAGGATGTCGGCGACCTCCACGGCGCCGTCGCGGCGCACATCGTCCAGGTCGACGTAGAGCACGCCGTCCGGGTGCTGCTGGTGCAGGGCGCGGGCGAGACGGAAGGCCAGTTCGGTCTTGCCGGTGCCGGCGCGGCCGCGCAGCAGCAGACACAGCGGGCGGGTGCCGCCGTCCTCGGCGGGCCGCCGCTCCATGACCAGCTGCCGGGCGCGCGCCTGCTCCCGCTCACGGTCCACAAAGTGCGCCGGCTCCGCCGGAACCTGATACACCACGTCTGACTGGCCCCCGTCCCGCATCGCTCGGCATCACCACGAGCCTATCGGCAAAGGGGAGTTGGCATGCCGCGCTGTGCGGGTGTCGGCCGGACGGGTGTCGCCGGGCACAGCACGGCGGCCGGTGCGACCTCCGGTGCGGCGGCCGGTGCGGCGGCTGTCAGGCCAGGGCGAGAGCCACCGTCAGCGGTGCCGTGCGCTCGCTCGCCTCGGTGAAGACCTCGCGGGCCACCCGCCACTCGTCGGGCCGGGACTGTGCGTACGGTTCCCATCCCGTGACGACGAGCAGCAGCCCGCGTCCCGCGGCCTCGGGCGGCCAGACCGAGGGATCGGAGAGGCTGTCGAGGAGGGCGTCCCAGTTCCGGCCGAACCAGTCGGGCAGGTGCAGGGCGCGTGCCACGGCGTCCATCAGGCCGGACTTGTCCGTGACCCCTGCGAGGTCCAGGGTGACGACCCGGCGGTCCATGAGGTTGTCGGTCATCTCAGTACCGCCCGGAACGAGTTGTAGTGATCATCGGTGTAGTAGAACTCCCCGCCCTGCCCGGTAATGATGCGCCGCGCCCCGCGGTCCCGTGAGCCCGGTGTCCGCACGGTGTACTCGTGGTAGTAGCCGCGCTGGTGCTTCGGCAGATGCCGCTCGAAGTTCCCGAAGACGATCCCGTCCCGCGAGTAGGGGTAGGGGCCGCCGCGATCGATGAGCGCCAGCGTCCGCCGCGCCTCGGCCGGCAACCGCGACGCGGGCACGGTCGCCATGCCCTTGGCCCAGCCGGGCGTGGCGACGGATCCGGAGGACGCGCCGGTACGCGTTCCCGTCGTACCGTTGCCGGTCGTCGCCGTCGGGGAGCACCCGGCGAGCAGAACGGCGAGGACGACGAGCAGCCCCGCGAAGAGCCGGGACAGGGACAGGGGCCGGGACGGAGACCCGCCCGGCACCCGGGGCCGGGACCGTTCGGACGGTGGGGGGACGGAGCGGAACGACGACAGCATGCGGACGATGCTGTCATGGCGGCCGGGGGTACGACGACAGGACGATGCCCCCGACCGACACGCCCGGCCGGGGGCATCGCGGGGCCATCGCGGGGCCCTGTCACCGGCCCGGCGGCATCGCGGTCGTACCGCCGGCCCGGTCTCGGCGGGCCGACGGCCGACGGCGTTCAGGGGCCGCCTCGGGTCCCCTTACTGCCCGTCGGGGTCCTGGCGGCTCAGCGCGGGCTTCGGGGTCGGGCCCGCCGTCATCAGGTAGTCCGCGGCCGAGGTGTCCGTGACCAGGCTGGTGACCAGCCCGGAGCGGAGCACCGCGTCGATCGCGGACGCCTTGCGCTGGCCACCGGCGATCGCGACGACCTCCGGGATACGGCGCAGCTGGTCGGCCTTGACGGTGATGCACCGCTCCCCGAGGTCCCGCCCGATCCGGCGCCCCTCGGCGTCGAAGAGATGCGCGGCCATCTCGGCGGCGACACCGAGCGAGGCGTAGTGCGCCCGCTCCTCGTCGCTGAGCATGTCGTGCACCGTCGAGATGCCCGGCTCCCAGGAACCGATGGAGACGCAGGCGACCGTGACCTTGTCGAAGTACTCGAAGGCGCGGGCGATCCCGGTCTGGTTGCGCAGGGCCGCCGCGGTGGCGGCGTCCGGCAGCAGCATCGGCGCGTAGATCGGGTGGGCGTCGCCGCCCGACACCTGCGCGGCACGGCGCACGGCCTCGACCGAGCCGCGCTCGGAGGTACCGGCGTCGTACACACCCGTCAGCTGCACCACCGTGCACGGCGGCAGCCGGTCGAGCGCGGCCGCCATATGGATGGTGGACCGGCCCCAGGCCATTCCGAGCACGTCCCCCTCGTTGACCAGTTCGCCGAGCAGGTCCGCGGCGACCTCGCCGAGGTTCTCGGGATCGGGGGTCTCCTCGGCCTCGGCCGGGGACTCGACCACGACGGCGTGCCGCAGGCCGTAGCGGGCGCGGAGCGCGTCGGAGCGCTCGGCGTCCAGCTCGGCCGGTACGCGGATCTCGATGCGTACGAGATCCCGTTCGAGAGCGGTCTCCAGGACCCGGGCCACCTTGAAGCGGCTGACGCCGAACTCCTCCGCGATCTGGATCTTGGACTTGCCCTCAAGGTAGAAGCGGCGGGCCATGGCCGCCGCCTGGACCAGCTCAGCGGGTCCCATCCGCATGGCTGACCGGCCCGCCGACATACCCGACACGGCGATCTCCTCACTGCTGTTCACACTCTGGATTCGCCGTTCATCCTTGCAGATTCGGCGCAACTGATCCGCCCTGATGGGCGGCGTTCTCTCAACCGTTCACGTAGCCGTGGCTCAGTGGTCGCATGCCCAGGACGCCTTGGCGGTGGCCGTCTCCGCCTGGGCGCGCAGGGCACGCACCGCCTCCGCCGGGTCCTGCGCCCCGTAGACCGCCGAGCCGGCCACGAACACATCGGCGCCCGCCTCGGCGCACCGCTCGATCGTGGACGCCGAGACTCCGCCGTCGACCTGGAGCCAGAGCTGGAGGTCGTGCTTGGCGATCAGCTCGCGGGTGCGGCGGATCTTCGGCAGCATGATGTCGAGAAAGGCCTGGCCACCGAAGCCCGGCTCGACGGTCATGATCAGCAGCATGTCGAGTTCCGGCAGCAGGTCCTCGTACGGCTCGATCGGTGTCGCGGGCTTGAGCGCCATGGATGCGCGCGCACCCTTGGCGCGGATCTCGCGGGCGAGGCGGACCGGGGCGGCGGCCGCCTCCACATGGAAGGTGACGGACGAGGCGCCCGCCTCCACGTACTGCGGAGCCCAGCGGTCGGGGTCCTCGATCATCAGGTGGCAGTCCAGCGGGGTGTCCGTCGCACGGGCCAGGGACTCCACCACCGGCACGCCGAGGGTGAGGTTGGGGACGAAATGGTTGTCCATGACGTCGACGTGGAGATAGTCGGCGCCCTGGACAGCCTTGGCCTCCTCCGCGAGGCGTGCGAAGTCGGCGGACAGGATGCTGGGGTTGATCTGCGCGGCCATGCCCCAAGACTGCCATGTCCGAGGCACTGATGTTCGCGCCTGTCCACAGGCGAGACCGTTCATCATACTGATCCGCTGTTCATCGGATGATCCACCCGTGCCTGTGGATAACCGACAGCGACGAAGCCGACGCATGCGGTGAAATGAGAACCGCGCAGCCGCTCTTCGCGACCGTCAGCCGGCCGTCCTGCGGATCAGCGCGAGGTACATCGCGTCAGTGCCGTGCACATGCGGCCACAGCTGGATGTCCGGGCCGTCCCCGAGCGCGGGGACCCCGGGCAGCAGCGGCCGGGCGTCGACGAGTTCGGCGTCCGGGTACTGCTTGAGCACATCGGCGACGACCACCCGGGTCTCGGCGAGGTGCGGAGAGCAGGTGGCATAGCCGACCACGCCGCCGACGCGCACCGAGTCGAGCGCAGTGCGCAGCAGGGCGCGCTGGAGGGGAGCGAAATTGTCCAGGTCCTCAGGACGCCGGCGCCAGCGCGCCTCGGGCCGCCGGCGCAGCGCGCCGAGCCCGGTGCAGGGCACGTCCACCAGCACCCGGTCGAAACTGCCCGGACGCCACGGCGGCCGCGTGCCGTCCGCCGCGATGACCTGGTACGGCCCCGGGTTGCCGGCCAGCGCCTTGGCCACCAGACCGGCCCGGTGCGGCTGCTTCTCCGAGGCGAGGAGCATCGCACCGCGTTCGGCGGCGAGCGCCCCCAGCAGAGCGGCCTTGCCGCCGGGCCCCGCGCAGCCGTCGAGCCACTTGGTGTCCGGCCCCTCCAGGGGAGCGTTGGCCAGGGCGAGGGCGACCAGCTGGCTGCCCTCGTCCTGCACCCCGGCACGGCCCTCGCGCACCGCCTCGACCGCGCCCGGCTCGCCGCCCTCGGCCAG
>NZ_MUNF01000581.1:0-645 GCF_002154555.1 Streptomyces murinus | reverse complement strand
CGCCCAGGGAGTCCCACAGCGCGGAGACGACCCAGCGGGGATGGGAGTGCACGACGGCGAGGTGGTCCTCGGGGTCCTCGTCGTAGGGCGGCGCGACCTTCTCGATCCAGCCGTCGAGATCGTTCTGGGCGATCTTGCGCAGCACCGCGTTGACGAACTTGGCCCGCCCGTCGCCCAGCACGACCCGGGCGAGTTCCACGGTGGCGGACACCGCGGCATGCGTCGGGATCCGGGTCCCGAGCAGCTGGTGCGCGCCGAGGCTCAGCACGTCAAGCACCGGCGGGTCGACCTCGCGCAGCGGCCGGTCCACACACGCGGCGATCACGGCGTCGTACGTGCCCTGCCTGCGCAGCGTCCCGTACACCAGCTCGGTCGCGAGCGCGGCGTCCCGCGCGTCGAAGTCGTCCTTCTCCCGCGCCTTCCTCAGCAGCGGGGGCAGCACGAGGTTGGCGTACGCGTCCCGCTCGTCCACCGCCCGCAGCGCCTCGAAGGCCAGAATGCGGACGGGGTCCTTCTTGGGACGCCGATAGGGCTTGGCGGGCTTATGACCGCGCCGCGACTGCTCGCTCACGAAAAAGGTGCTCCGGAGGTGAAAAGGGGTATGCGGCCAAGCCTACGTCGAGGGGGGTGACCGGGGGTGGGGAG
>NZ_MUNF01000580.1:380-6107 GCF_002154555.1 Streptomyces murinus | reverse complement strand
AGCCGATCCGCTTCGGGGCCGAGGGGGCGCGCGGTGTCGTACGCGATCGGCGGACCGGTGACCTGGAGGTGGTCACCGTGACCCCGGAGAACGAGGCGGAGCTGCTGGTCCACGACGCCGGTGCCGCGTCCCCGACCACCGCCTTCGCCCTCTCCCGGCTGGCCGATCCGGACACCCTGCACCACACCCCGATCGGGGTCTTCCGCTCGGTCGAACGGCCGGTCTACGACGAGCAGATGACCGAGCAGCTGGACACCGCGATCGAGCAGAAGGGCAAGGGCGACCTGGGCGCGCTGCTCGCGGGCGGCGACACCTGGACGGTCGTCGGCTGACCCCACCCGCCGATACCGCCGATACCGGCACACCGCTTCACGAGGCCCGGGACGACCGTTCCCGGGCCTCTTCGCACGCCCGGACGATGGCCGGGGCGATGTCCGAAGCGATATCCGGGCGAGGGTTCACTTTCTTTTAGTTAGCGCTAGCCGTATGGTTAGTGCCATAGCCCCCTCGCAAGGAGTGTCAGAGACCATGAGCATCGTCGTCACCGGAGCTACCGGACACCTCGGCCGGCACGTCGTGGAGCAGCTGCTGGAGAAGGTTCCGGCGGAGCAGATCACCGCTGTCGTACGCGACGAGAAGAAGGCCGCGGACCTCGCGGCGCGTGGCGTCCGACTGGCCGTCGCCGACTACAACGCCCCCGAGACCTTCGACACCCTGTTCGCCGCGGGCGACAAGGTCCTGCTGATCTCGGGCAACGAGTTCGCCAACGACCGGGTGCGGCAGCACACCGTGGTGATCGAGGCGGCGAAGGCGGCGGGTGTCGCGCTGCTCGTGTACACCAGCGCCCCGGGCAGCCTGAAGGCCACGCTGGCCGACGACCACCGGGCCACCGAGAAGGTGCTGCTCGCCTCCGGCCTGCCGTACACGCTGCTGCGCAACGGCTGGTACCACGAGAACTACACCGAGCAGCTCGCCCCGGTGCTGGAGCACGGTGCCGTGGTGGCCGCGGCCGGCGAGGGCCGGGTCTCCTCGGCCGCCCGCGCCGACTACGCGGCCGCCGCGGTCGCGGTGCTGACCGGCGAGGGCCACGAGAACCGGACGTACGAGCTGGGCGGCGACGAGGCGTGGAGCTTCGCCGAGTACGCGGCCGAGCTGAGCCGTGCGGCGGGCCGGGAGATCGTCTACAACGCGGTCACCGAAGAGGTGATGGCGGGCATCCTCGTCGGCGCCGGGCTGCCCGAGCCGCTGGCCGCCGTCCTCGCCGGGGTGGACCCCTCGATCGAACGAGGCGAGCTGGTGGTCGACTCCGGCGACCTCTCCCGGCTGATCGGCCGCCCGACGACCCCGCTGGCCCAGGCCGTCGAGGCCGCGTTCAAGGACTGACCGGCGCCTGACCTGCGCCTTCCCCTGCGCGCCCCCGGCTGTCATGACCGTATGGCGATACGGACATGACAGTCGGGGGCGCGCGGCGTTACCTTCGTGCCCGCGCGCGTCGGCGCAGGAGAAGCGGAGGGAGGGCCCGTGCCCGGGACGTCCAAGGGTGAGCACCGCACAGGTCTGCTGAACGGTTTCGCCGCCTATGGCATGTGGGGCCTGGTCCCCCTGTTCTGGCCGCTGATGAAGCCCGCCGGGGCGATGGAGATCCTCGCCCACCGGATGGTGTGGTCGCTGCTCTTCGTCGCCGGGGCCCTGCTGTTCGTACGGCGCTGGGCCTGGGCCGGCGAACTGCTGCGCCGGCCGCGCCGGCTGGCGCTGGTGGCCGTGGCCGCCGCGGTGATCACCGTCAACTGGGGCGTGTACATCTGGGCCGTGAACGCCGGCCATGTGGTCGAGGCGTCCCTCGGGTACTTCATCAATCCGCTGGTCACCATCGCCATGGGCGTGCTGCTGCTGAAGGAGCGGCTGCGGCCCCTGCAATGGGTGGCGGTGGCGACCGGGTTCGCCGCGGTCGTCGTCCTGACCGTCGGCTACGGCCGCCCGCCGTGGATCTCGCTCTGCCTCGCGTTCAGCTTCGCGACCTACGGACTGGTGAAGAAGAAGGTGGGGCTCGGCGGCGTCGAGTCACTGGCCGCCGAGACCGCGATCCAGTTCCTGCCCGCGCTCGGCTATCTGCTCTGGCTCGGCGCGCAGGGGCATTCGACCTTCACGACCGAGGGCGCGGGGCACGGGGCGCTGCTCGCCTCCACCGGTGCCGTCACCGCCCTGCCGCTGGTCTGCTTCGGCGCGGCGGCGATCCGCGTACCGCTGTCCACGCTCGGACTGCTCCAGTATCTGGCCCCGGTCTTCCAGTTCGTGTTGGGCATCCTCTACTTCCACGAGGCCATGCCGCCCGAGCGCTGGGCCGGTTTCGCCCTGGTGTGGGTGGCCCTGCTGCTGCTCACGGGCAGCGCCCTGCACTCGGCACGCCGGTCGAGGAAGACCCTGGCCGTCTTGGAGTCGAAGGCCACGGAGGCCCGGCTCGGGACGCCCCGGACGGAGGCTCCGGGTGGGGCCTCGGTCGACGCGTGACCCCGACACCCGAGGAACCGTAGGGGCCCGTAGCGGGCTGGTCGTTACCCCTCGTGCGCGCGGGACGGTCACACCGCTCCGTGCTCGGCCGCCCGCTCGGCCCAGGAGGCCCGGTCAGTGAGGCGCAGCATGCGCGCGGGGCGGATTCCGGGGGGCGGGGTCATCGGCGGGCGGGGCCCGGTTTCGGCGGAGTTCACCGGCCGGGGCTTCACCGCGCCCTGGGGCGCGGTCACGTCTGCTCGTCCCCCTCCGGCTCTCCCGCGACGGCGGCCGGGTCGGGCTCAGAGGGGTCGGTGCTGATCCGCAGGCACCCGTCCGTGCCGAATAACTCGATCAACTGCGACAGGTGGGCCCGGGCCAGGCTGCGGCCGGAGGGCTCGTCGTCGCTCATCCGCGTCCCTCCAGCTCCGCCCACACGACCTTGCCCCAGCGCCGCTCGTGCGTGCCCCAGTCGGCCGCCAGCTCCGCCACGAGGGCCAGGCCACGCCCGCCCTCCTCGTCGTCCTTCGGCGTGCACAGTTCGGGCAGCGCGTGAGAGAAGTCCGACACGGCCACGCGGACCCTGTCCGGCGCGGTGCGCTCCACCATGACGCGGATGGACTCCCGCCGGGCGTGCCGCACGGCGTTGGACACCAGCTCGGAGACGATCAGGGCGCCGTCATCAGCCGTCCCGCGCAGGCCCCACGCCGCGCAGGCCGTGCGCACCAGGCGACGGGCGGTGGCCGCGCTCCTGGGATCGCGTGGCAAGGTCTCGCTGTAGCCGGGGTTTCCGGTTGTTTTGGGAGTGGTGGTCACGGTCATCAGGGCCCCTCGTCGGTGAGCGGGAGGTACAGCCACTCGCGGCAAGGCGGGGCTGCTCCAGAGAGCCGCCGCACTGTCCCTTCCGGGGGCGGTCCACGTTCAGTGAACGACGGACTGTGACAGCCTGTGAGGAAATGTCCGGCCGCCGTGATACGCGGGCAACCGGAAATTTCGCACCCGCTCCAGCGCGGCGATCCTGCGATCTCGCTACCTTGAAGCCGTGGACGAGAACAGGCACTTAGCGGACGCGCTCGCCGAAGCGGGGCTCACGCAGGTGGAGTTGGGGGAGGCGGTGAGTGATCACCTGCGAGCGCATGGCCACGCGGGGACCGTGGGTGACCGGACCGTACGCAACTGGCTGACCGGAAAGACCCGTTGGCCTCATTCTCGGCAGCGTGAAGCCCTAGAGGCAGTATTCGACCGTACCGCCGAGGAGCTTGGCTTTGTTCCTCCGGCGGGCCGACGAAGCCCTACCAGGACGGAGGACCCTGTGAACCGCAGGAATTTCCTCACCGCCGCCACCGGCACGGCCGCCGCCGTGTCTCTGGTCGCCACCCGGCCGTACGCGGTCGGGACCACCGACGTGATTCGGCTCCGCAGTGGCCTGGACGCCCTGACGGCCCTGGACGCCTCCACGGGCGGTCACGAGGCCCTGGAACGTGCCGCCCTCGCCGGCGCCGCCAAAGCCCTGGAGCTACAGAAGCGGGCCGCCTCCCAACGCGTCCGGCAGCGGTTGTACGGCGTCGCCGCCGACTATACGGCCACCGCCGCCTGGTCGGCCGTGGATGCCAGGCAGCGCGACCGTGCCCGGGACCACCTCAACCGAGCACTGCACCTCGCCGGACTGGGCGCCGCTGCTGAAGCTGAACTCCGCGTGTGGAACACGCACGCCATGCTGGCCCGCCAGGGACAGCACTTCGCCGAAGCCGTGCATGCCGCGCAGGCGGCCCAGGCCACCCGCGCCGCGCGCCGAGACCCGCTGTTCGCCTCCCTCGCGCACGCCCGCACGGCCATCGGGCACGCGTCTTCCGGGGACCGACAATCCGCCCTGCGGTCGCTGGGGTACGCCGAAGAAGCGCTGACGAAGTCGGCCCTGGACAACCCGCGCCCAACCTGGGTTGCCTTCTATGGCCCCGCTGAGCTGCTGGCCATCACCTCGTACGTCCGGGACGACATCGGGGACCCAGCGGGCGCGGAAGCGGCATCCCACCGCGCCCTTGCCGCTCTTCCCCAGGAGCTCCGGCGGAACCGTGCGCTGGCTACCCTCCAGCTCGCTCTGACCCAGCTTCACCAGGGTGACGTGGACCAGGCGTGTGCCACGGCGGAGCAGGTGTTCACGCTCATGCGCGGCAGCACCCTGCCCGGCCGGATGCGCTCATACCTCGGAGACTTCATGCGAGGCCTGACCACCCTTGCGCCGGGCTCCGGTACCGCGCGCGAGTGGGAAGACCGCTACCGATCCGAATGGAGCCAAGCTCGATGACGACCCCCGCCCTGGAACTGCGCCACTACGGCCACGACGACCTTCCGGAGATCCGGCAGACGCTGATCGACATGCAGCGGGACGTATACGCCGATGTGATCGAGGACGACGAATTCCAGCAGAAGTTCCCGTGGTTCGTGGACCATTGGGGCGGGAACCCCAGCTTCTCGTGCGTGATCGCGTACGAAGGCGATGAGCCGGTGGGCTTCGCGTACGGCGCTCCGGGCGCGGAGGGCCGGGAGTGGTGGCGGGAGCGCCTGAACCCGGCGCCGGAGAAGTCCCGCACCTTCCACTTCTCCGAGCTTCAAGTCCGCATGCCGTGGCGGGGCAAGGGCGTTTCGGAGCGGCTGCACCGGGCGCTGATGGATGCCCAGGACGATGACTTCGCGGTGCTGCTCGTGGACGTGACGCACCCGAAGGTCCAAGCCCTGTACGAGTCCTGGGGGTACCGAAAGATCGGGGAGGACCAGCCGTTCCCCGACTCCCCGGTCTACGCCGTGATGCTCGTGGACCTGCCGCTGTCCTGAGCCGAGCGCTCACACAAACGGGAGCGCAGCCGGCGAGGGCTGCGGCTCCCTGGCCCCTACCTGGGGTGGGACCCTCTACTTCCACGAGGCCATGCCGCCCGAGCGCTGGGCCGGTTTCGCCCCCCCGTGCCGAGGCTCCGGGTGGGGCCTCGGTCGACGCCTGATCGTTTCCGCGGCCGTGCGCGGTGCGGTCACGCCGCTCCGTGCTCGGCCGTCCGGTCGGCCCGGGAGGCCCGGTCGGTGAGGCGGAGCATGCGGGCGCGGGCGGATTCCAGGGGGCGGGGGTCGTCGGCGGCGGGGCCCGGTTCGGCGGCGAGATCGGCCCAGAGGTCTATCAGGTCACGGCCCAGCCGCAGCCCCTCCTCCGGGTCCCGTACGGCACGCCAGGCGGTCGCGGCGCTCTGCACA
>NZ_MUNF01000580.1:0-260 GCF_002154555.1 Streptomyces murinus | reverse complement strand
CTCGATCCGGCCCGCGCGCACGGCCTCGTTGATCCGCGTCATCGGTTCGGTGAGCAGCTCGGCCCCCTCCACGGTCTCGGTGACCGGACCGTCCCCGAGCACCTCTTCGGCCACGGCGTCGAAGCCGCGGGGCGGGGTGGGGGTGGCGGTGGTCGCGGGGACGGACTCGCTGGGCCAGCCGGTGGTGGTCTCGGAGACCCTCGGTGCGGGCGCGGGTGCGGCACTGAGCGGCCGGGGGGCACCCACGACGGGCGCGGGAG
>NZ_MUNF01000058.1 GCF_002154555.1 Streptomyces murinus | reverse complement strand
GGTGTAGGTGTTCTGGTAGTCGACCAGGATGAGCGTCGCGTCGGAGAGCGTGGCCGGGGTCTCGCTGAAGCCGTTGAGCTTGCGCAGCGTCGTGGTGTCCTTGGCCACGTTCGTCCGGGCGGCGGGCGCGGCGGACTCCTTCCTGGGGGAGGCGGAGTCCGAGTCGGAGCCGCAGGCGGCGAGCGTGGCCGTGAGCAGGGCGGCGAGGCCGAGTGCGGCGGTACGGCGCGTGGTGTTCATCAGCCGATGTCCTCCTGACCGGCGACGACGACCCCGTACAGGTCGGCGATGGTGGCCAGGGCGCTGAGGTGCACGCCGTGGGCGTCCACCTCCTTCCCGGCGACCGGCAGTGCGCGGGTGGCGCAGGCGTCGGCGACCACGGTGGGCCGGTTGCCGCGCAGGAAGGCGCCCTGGGCGGTGAAGGCGACGCACATATGGGTCATGAAGCCGGCGATGACCAGGTCACCGCGGCCGGCCTCGTCCACCAGCTGTCCCAGGTCGGTGCCGTGGAAGGCGTCGGGGGCCTGCTTGACGACGACGGACTCGCCGTCGGCCGGGGCGACGCTCGGGTGGATCTGCCCGATCTCGGCGCGGATGTCGTAGGGGGTGCCCGCGCCGCCGTCGTTGACGACGTGGATGACCCGGGCGCCCTCCCGGCGGGCGCGCTCCAGCAGCCGGGCGGCCGCGTCCAGGGCGGGCTGCCAGCCGTCCAGCTCCATCACACCGGTGGTGTAGGTGTTCTGGTAGTCGATCAGGACCAGCGTGGAGTCGGCGAGCTTCGGGGGCGTCTCGTCGAAGCCGTTGAGCTGACGCAGAGTCGTTCTGGGCATGGCAAACCACCTGGGGGGATCGGGAGTTGGGAGGCGGCGCGCGGTGCGGCGGCCTGTGCCCTTGACGCTATGGCTCCTCCCCATACGTCGGCAATGACGTCTAGCATGCAGAAACCGACACCGTCGTATTCCGTTGCCCGGGGGGCCTGTGCACACCGTCGACCAGCTGATCGTGATCGTCCTCTTCGACCAGGTGGACCTGCTCGATGTCACGGGGCCGCCGGAGGTCTTCCATCTGGCCCGCCGGGAGACGGAGGAGGCCGCGGCGTACGACGTCGTGCTCGCCGCCGAGACCATGGACCCGGTCGTCACGGCCGCCGGGGTCCGGGTGCTGCCCGATGTCACCTTCGACGCGCTGGCGTCCCGCAGCATCGACACCGTGATCGTGCCGGGGGCGGTCGAGCCCGGCGACGACGGCCGGCTGCGGCCGACGGTGGACCCGCTGGTCGTACGGCGGGTACGGCAACTCTCCGCGCGCGCCCGGCGGATGACCTCGGTCTGCGTCGGGGCGCACATCCTCGCGGCCGCCGGGCTGCTCGACGGCAAGCGGGCCACCACGCACTGGTCGACCGCGCAGCAGCTCGCCGCCGACCATCCGGCCGTGGAGGTCGACGCCGACCCGATCTTCATCCGGCAGGGCGATGTGTGGACCGGCGCCGGTATCAGCGCCTGTCTGGATCTGTCCCTCGCGCTGATCGCCGACGACCTCGGCGAGGCCGTCGCGCTGCGGGTCGCCCGGCAGCTGGTGATGTACCTGAAACGGCCCAGTGGGCAGAGCCAGTTCAGCGTGCCGCTGGAGCAGGCGTCCACGACCCGGCGGATCGAGGATCTGCGCCACTACATCCTGCGCCATATCGCCGAGCCGCTGACCGTCACCCAGCTCGCCGAGCACGCCCACATCAGCGACCGGCAGCTGACCCGGATCTTCAAGAACGAGCTGGGTACGACCCCGCACGCCTATATCGAGTCGGTCCGCGTCGAACGCGCCCGCCATCAGCTGGAGTCCACCGACGCCACCCTCGAACGCGTCGCGGCGGCCTGCGGGTTCGGCACCCTGGACACGCTCGTCCGGTCCTTCCGCCGCAGGCTCGACACCACCCCGACGGAATACCGCCGCCGGTTCCGGACGACGCCCGTCTGAAGTCCCTTATGGAGCAGACGGGTTGATGTCAGTCCCGGTCGCCGCGCAGGGGCCCCGGGTGCTCGCCGCGCATCCGGGCGGCCGCCCGCTTGAGGAGGGTCATGGCGGCGGCGCAGATCAGCATGGTGCCGATGCCGGCCGCGGCCTGCTCCACCTCGCCGCCCTTCACGCCCTCGCCCGCGACGGTCGTCGCCAGCGCGAAGATGATCGAGTACAGGCTGCGCCCGACCTTCGCCCCGGCGGGGATGACCTGGAGCAGCTGCGGCAGGGTGCTCGCGGCGCCGATCGCCATGCCGGACGGCAGCGCCGCGGCGGTCATCAGGGCGCCGAATCCGAAGGAGTTGCCGTAGACGCCCCAGCCGACGCCCTTGTAGAGGAGCCAGCCGGTTCCCGCGAGCGACAGCAGCACGAGCAGGCCGTTCAGATACGCGGCGAAGCCGGCGGCCTTGCGCGCGCCCGGCAGATGCGCGGCGGGACTGCGCCGGGCGTCGGCCGTGACCAGCCTCAACCGGCGGCGCGGTCCCCGCATCCGGAACAGTGACCGGGCGTGAGATGGGGGTCCAGCCGCATCCGGGTCTCACCGATGTGCTGGACGGGCGCCGAGGGCGCCTGGTACGGCGGGCACCCCTGCTGCCGACCTGGAAACACGTCGGCTCTCCCCCGTACTCGGCACCTGCGGCCCGGGAGTCTGCCGTACGGGGCCGGAAGCGTGATCAGCGGTCCGTGGTCTGCTCCTGGGCGGCGGGCTCGGGTTCCGGCGAACCGGATTCCGGCCCGGACTCCTCCCCCAGCAGGTCCCGCGCCAGCAGCGTCGCGCCGGCCACCGCGCCCGGCATCAGGAAGACGGCGACGAAGGGGACCAGGAAGGCGAGGCCGAGCGGGGTGCCGTAGCCCCAGACCAGCAGGCGGCGTGAGCGCAGCAGGGTGAGGCGGGTGCGCAGGTCGAGGCCCCGGCGCTGCAAGGGGATCGAGGTCAGCTCCTCCGCGAGGAAGAAGCCCGTCACGAAGAAGCCCAGCACCGGTATCACCGTCTGGCCGACGAACGGCAGCAGGCCGAGCGCGAACAGCAGGACGCCCCACACCGTCGCCCGGATCAGGATGCGGACGCTGTCGCGGGCCGACAGCCACAGCTCCCGCCAGAAGGGAAGCGCGGACCGGGGTGCCGTACCGTCGGGCGACGCGGAGGCGTCGACCCGCTCCGAGAGGTTGTCGTAGAACGGCTGCCCGATCACCAGGGTCACCGCGGTGAAGGTGAGCACCGCGAGCAGCAGGCCCAGCGCGAACAGCACCGCCGTGAGGAAGCCGCGGAACAGCGTGCCCCAGGGGCTCGACCAGTGGTCCGCGAAGGGGGTGGCCCAGGTCACCGCGTCCTCGCCCCATAGCGCCAGCGCGACCAGCGCGGCCACATAGAGGACCAGTGCTATCAGGCCCGGCAGCAGGGCGAAGCCGTACTGCCGGCCGTGCCGGGCCACCCACCGCTGGCCCTCGACCAGGTACTTGAATCCCGCCCCTAGATCACGCATGGCGGAAACCTTACGCGTCGAGCATGCGCCGCAGCAGATCCCGCAGAATCCCCCGCTCCTCCGCCGACAGCCCGGCCAGCGGCTCCCGCGCGAAGTGCAGCCCCTCCCGCAGATCGCGGGCCACCCGCAGCCCGTCCTCCGTGGCCGCGGCCATCTTGATCCGGCGGTCGGCGGGGTCCGGGCGGCGCTCGGCCAGGCCCCGGGCCTCCAGGCGGTCCACGATCCCCGTCACGTTCGACGGCTCGCACTTCAGCTTCTGCGCGAGCTTGCGCATGGGCAGCGGCCCGAGGGACAGCAGGCTGAGGAGCTTGGCCTGCGCGCCGGTCAGGGCGTGCTCGGCCGCCGCCTCGTCGTAGTCCGCGTGATAGCGGGCCACGACCTCGGCGATCAGTTCTACGACGTCCAGGGTCAGCTGGTCCGGACGGCGGGGATGCGGTGGTGCCATGCCCTCCAGCCTACCCCTTTACTTGACAACATGAAATATTCAGCCTAACCATTGTTTCAGGTGATGAAATAAATGAAAGGCACCGCCGCGATGACGACGAACATCAACCGCGAATGGCACCTGCTCAGCCGCCCCGTCGGCTGGCCGAAGCCCGAGGACTTCGCGCTCGTGGAGACGCCCCTCCCGACCCCGGGCGAGGGCCAGATCCTGGTACGGAACACGTACCTCTCCGTGGACCCGTACATGCGGGGCCGGATGAGTGCCGCGAAGTCATACGTCGCCCCGTTCGAACTGGGCGAGGCCATGGAGGGCGGCGCGGTCGGCGAGGTGATCGAGTCCCGCGCCGAGGGGATCGCCGTCGGCGACCATGTGCTGCACTCCCTCGGCTGGCGCGAGTACGCCGTGGTGGACGCGCAGCGCTCCGTGCGGGTGGACCCGGAGGCGGCGCCCCTGTCGGCGTACCTCGGGGTGCTCGGCATGACCGGTCTGACCGCGTACGCGGGGCTGCTGCGCACCGCCTCCTTCAAGGAGGGCGACATCGTGTTCGTGTCCGGCGCCGCGGGGGCCGTCGGCAGCCAGGTGGGGCAGATCGCGAAGCTCAAGGGTGCCTCGCGGGTGATCGGCTCGGCCGGCTCGGACGAGAAGGTGCGGCTGCTAGTGGAGGAGTACGGCTTCGACGCGGCCTTCAACTACAAGAACGGCCCGGTGTCGAAGCAGCTGCGCGAGGCCGCGCCGGACGGCATCGACGTGTACTTCGACAACGTCGGCGGGGACCACCTGGAGGCGGCGATCGGCTCCCTGCGACGGGATGGCCGGATCGCCGTCTGCGGCATGATCTCGGTCTACAACAACACCGAGCCCGCGCCGGGCCCGCGCAACCTGGCGCGGCTGATCCAGACCCGGGGCCGGATCGAGGGCTTCCTCGTCAACGACCACCGCGATCTCCAGCCGCAGTTCGTGCGGGAGATCGGGCCGTGGGTGGCCTCGGGGCGGCTGAAGTACCGCGAGACCGTGGTGGACGGCATCGAGAACACGGTGGAGGCCTTCCTGGGGCTGCTGCGGGGTGACAACACGGGGAAGATGGTCGTCAAGGCGTAGCCCCGGCGGGCCTGGCCGCCGGGTTCGGGCGGCGAGGTCGCGATCGAGGTCGGCCCGTGCCCCCCGGCGCGCCGGGCCGCTGGGTGGGGAGTCGCGTCCCCACCCGCAAGGGCCGTCACCCGACGGCCGTCGCCGCCCGGTGCGCCGCCCGTACCAGCCGTTCGTTCTCCGGCGCCGCCCCGTAGGGGAAGGTGAACCGTCGCCGGGTGTACCCGTACGCGAGCCCCGCGTGCGGGTCGGCGAACGCCTGGGTGCCGTTGGCGCCGCTGTGGCCCACGGAGCCGGCGCCCAGGAAGGGGTACCAGAGGTCGGCGGTGGCCTGGAAGCCGAGGCCGAAGGACCGGTGGTCGCGGGTCACCAGGTCGTAGCCGGCGGAGTGGATCCGGCCGAACTCGGCGACGGTGTCCGCCTTCAGCAGCGGCGCCTTGCCGTCGACCTCCCCGATCATCGCCGCGTACATCCGCGCGAGCCCCCGCGCCGAGGCGATCCCGCCCTGCGAGGCGGGGCCCTTGGCGCGGGGGCTCGCGCGGAT
>NZ_MUNF01000579.1 GCF_002154555.1 Streptomyces murinus | reverse complement strand
CCTTCCGTGCCGTGGCGCAGCAGGGGCGGGCCGCGGCCGGTCAGTGGGTCGCGGTGCACGGCTGCGGCGGGGTCGGCCTGTCCGCGGTGATGATCGCGGCGGCGGCCGGGGCACGGGTGGTCGCCGTCGACATCGCGCCCGGGGCGCTGGAGCTGGCGCGGCGATTCGGCGCGGCGCACTGCCTGGACGCGAGCACGGTGCCNNTGCCCTCGGCCGAGGGCACGACCCCGGTGCCGATGGCCCGCGCGATCGCCCTGGAACTGGAACTCCTGGGCAGCCACGGCATGGCCGCGCACACCTACCCCGGCATGCTGGAGCTGATCCGCTCCGGCGTCCTGCGCCCGGACCTTCTGGTGACCTCTGCCGTCCCGCTCGACGCGGCCCCGGCGGCCCTCGCCCGGATGGGGGAGGCGCCGGGGGCCGGGGTGACCGTCATCGAGCCGTGGTCGTGACCGCGCTGTAGGCGACGGGACGCGCGGCGCGCCCTCAGTCGGGGCGGCGGCCGCGACTGCTCGGCCGGGAGGCGACCCAGGCGCGGACGGTGTCGGCGTACCAGTAGGGCTTGCCGCCCTCCACATGGTCCGGTGGCGGCAGCAGCCCGTGCTTGCGGTACGACCGCACGGTGTCCGGCTGCACCTTGATGTGCGCCGCGATCTCCTTGTAGGACCAGAGCCGGCGGTCGGTCATGAGCTGCACCTCCCCGCGCGCACCGCGGCGGCGGCCGGGGACGGCCGTCGGGGGAACCGGGCGCTGCGCTGGCGATCATCAAGCCTGCGCCCGGACAACGACGCACCGTCACCAACGGTCAGCCCCTGTCGACCGGGTGTGACGCGGTGCCCGCGTAGGCGCGACATGTGTGACAGAAGAGGGGTATTTGTGACACGGCTGACGCAAAGTGGGGCGCGGGCGCGCGCATGGCCGGCCCCGGACCCGGGAACGAGTACCGGACCTCTCATCGTCCGAATGTCCGGACAAAGCATTGACAGTGTTCCGTGGGCAGGACTAGAAAGCCGGGGGAGTCGTGACGAACCGGGGGAGCCGTGACGAAGGGGAGCCGATGGCGTACGACCTGATCACCATGGGCCGGATCGGAGTGGACCTGTATCCGCTCCAGGCCGGGGTCCCGCTCGCGCAGGTGACGTCCTTCGGCAAGTTTCTCGGCGGCTCGGCGACCAACGTCGCGGTGGCGGCGGCGCGGCTGGGCCGGACCACCGCCGTGATCACCCGTACCGGCGACGACCCCTTCGGCACCTATCTGCACGACGCGTTGCGCGCCTTCGGGGTCGACGACCGCTGGGTCACCTCCGTGCCCGGACTCCCCACGCCCGTCACCTTCTGCGAGATCTTCCCGCCGGACGACTTCCCGCTGTACTTCTACCGCCGGCCCAAGGCCCCCGACCTGGAGATCGAGGCGGGCGAGCTGAACCTCGACGCCATCGCCGCCGCCCGCGTCTTCTGGGTGACCGGCACCGGGCTCAGCGAGGAACCCTCCCGTACGGCCACCCTCACCGCCCTCGCCCACCGGAAGAGGGCCGGCACCACCGTCTTCGACCTCGACTGGCGGCCGATGTTCTGGCGCGACCCCGAGGCCGCCCGCCCCTTCTACGCCGAGGCCCTGCGCCACGCCACCGTCGCCGTCGGCAATCTGGACGAGGTGGAGATCGCCACTGGCACCCGCGAACCGCACGCCGCCGCACGGGCGTTGCTGGACGCGGGAGTCCGGCTCGCGGTGGTGAAACAGGGGCCCAAGGGGGTTCTCGCCGTCGGCGCGGACGGCGCGGTGGTGGAGGTGCCCCCACTCGCCGTCACCGTCCTCAACGGCCTCGGCGCCGGGGACGCGTTCGGCGGCTCCCTGTGCCACGGACTGCTGGCCGGCTGGGACCTGGAGGCCACCCTGCGGAGCGCCAACGCGGCCGGCGCCATCGTCGCCTCCCGCCTGGAGTGCTCCTCCGCGATGCCCACCTCGGACGAGGTGGCCGCGGCCCTCGCGGCCGGAGCCGTGCGATGAACACGGACGACACCCCGGCCCGGAGCGGCACTTGGGACGGGACCGGCGCCCCGGACGGGAGCGGGGGAGCGGCCCGGAGCGAGGGCGCGGGTGAGAGTGGTGGTGCGGGCCGTTCGGAGGGCGCGGGCTGTATCGAGGGTGCGGGTCGGGCCGAGGGCGTGGCCCGGGCGGACGGTCGTAGCGATGGCTTGGTCCGGGCTGAGGGCCGCGCCGGGCCTGTGGGCCGTGGCGGTGATGGCGCCGGGGGCACGGGCCATGGCGGGAGCACGGCCCGGAGTGAGGGCGCGGCCGGGACCGGTGGCGCGGGCCGTTCAGAGGGCGCGGGCTGTGACGAAGGCGCACGCCCGGCCGATGCCCGCGCCTCCCGTACGCGCCTGGCTGGAGGCCCGCGCCTGGCCGGAGATCCGCGTCCGGGCGGAGATCCGCGCCCGGCCGGAGGCCCGAGCCCGGACACCCCCCGACCCCCCGTCGACATCGCCGACCTGGTCCGCGTCCGCGTCCGAAACCCCGAGGCGATCGCCGAGGCCGCCGCCCGGCGGCGGCGCCGGCCCCTGCTGAACGACACCGGTCGGCTGCTGATCGTCGCCGCCGACCATCCCGCCCGCGGCGCCCTCGCCGTCGGCGACCGTGAACTGGCCATGGCCGACCGCGCCGACCTGCTCGGACGCCTCTGCCTCGCGTTGTCGAGGCCCGGCGTCGACGGCGTCCTCGCCACCGCGGACATCCTGGACGACCTGCTGCTGCTCGGCGCCCTGGAGAACAAGGTGGTCATGGGCTCGATGAACCGCGGCGGGCTGCGCGGCGCGCGCTTCGAACTCGACGACCGGTTCACCGGATACCGCCCCGAGGACATCGACCGCCTCGGCTTCGACGCGGGCAAGCTGCTGCTGCGCCTCGACTACACCGACCCCGGCTCCCTGACCACCCTGGAGTCCGCCGCCCGTGCCGTCGACGCGATGGCCGCACGCCGGCTCCCGGTCTTCGTGGAGCCCTTCATCAGCCGCCGCACCCCCGCGGGCGCACTCGTCAACGACCTCTCCGCCGAGGCCGTCACCCGCTCCATCGCCATCGCCTCGGGCCTCGGCGGCAGTTCGGCCTACACCTGGCTGAAGGTGCCGGTGACCGAGGACCCGCGGGACATGGCCCGCGTCCTGGCCGCCTCCACCCTCCCCGCCGTACTGCTCGGCGGTGACACAGGCGACGCACCCGCCGACCGGAGGGCCGCCCACGAGAAGTGGCGCGGCGCGCTCCACTTGCCCACCGTGCGCGGCCTGGTGGCCGGCCGTTCGCTGCTGTACCCGGCGGACGGCGATGTGGCCGCCGCCGTGGACACCGCCACCGCACTGCTGCGAGAGGCCGCATGACCAGCGACGATCTGTATCTGCCCCGAGGTACCGCGGCGAGCGCCGAGTACGCCCTCGACATCCGCCCCGAGCGCGCCGGTTGGACGTACAGCGCCCTGCGCATCGTCGAGTTGTCCCCGGGTGGTAGCCATACGTTCATCACCGGGAACAGCGAGTGGATCGTGCTTCCGCTGGAAGGCGGATGTACCGTTCGAATCGAGGAAAGCGAGTTCCAACTCCTGGGTCGGGACAGCGTGTTCGCGGGGGCCTCGGACTTCGCGTACGCGCCCCGTGACGCCCGGGTCCAGATCGCCTCCGGCGCGGGAGGCCGCTTCGCCCTGGCAGGAGCGAAGTGCGAGCGACGACTCCCCGCCCGCTACGGCCCCGCGCCGGAGGTTCCCGTCGAGCAGCGCGGCAGCGGCACCTGCGCCCGCCGGGTGCGCAACTTCGCCGCCGCCGACGCGTTCGACTGCGACCGGCTGATCGCCGTCGAGGTCCTCACCCCCGGCGGCAACTGGTCCTCGTACCCGCCGCACAAGCACGACGAGCACCGGCCGGGCGAGGAATGCGAACTGGAGGAGATCTACTACTTCGAGATCGAGGGTCCAGGCGGCCTCGGCTACCAGCGGGTGTCCCCCTCCCGCCCGGGCGGCGCCGACGTCCTCGCCGAGGTCCGCTCCGGCGACGCCGTCCTCGTCCCCGACGGCTGGCACGGCCCCTCCGTCGCCCAGCCGGGACACGCCATGTACTACCTGAACGTGATGGCCGGGCCCGGCGAGAACAGGGAGTGGCGGATCCGCTTCCATCCCGACCACACCGAGACCACCGGGGGCTACCGATGACGACCCGGCTCACCGTCGCCCAGGCGCTCGTCCGCTTCCTCACCGCCCAGTACACCGAACGCGACGGCGAGCGCCGCCGGCTGATCGGCGCCACCTGGGGCATCTTCGGCCACGGAAACGTCGCGGGCATCGGGCAGGCGCTGGTCGAGTACGCGGGCGTGATGCCGTACCACCAGGGCCGCAACGAGCAGTCCATGGTGCACGCGGCCGTCGGCTACGCCCGCCAGTGCGGCCGCCTCAGCGCCCACGCGGTGACGACCTCCATCGGGCCCGGCGCCACCAACCTCGTCACCGGCGCCGCCCTCGCCACCGTCAACCACCTCCCCGTCCTGCTGCTCCCCGGCGACGTCTTCGCCACCCGCCCCGCCGACCCGGTCCTCCAGCAGCTGGAAGTGCCGTACGCGGGCGATGTCTCGGTCAACGACACGCTGCGCCCGGTCTCCCGCTACTTCGACCGGATCACCCGCCCCGAGCAGCTGATCCCGAGCGCGCTCGCGGCCATGCGGGTGCTCACCGACCCCGTGGAGACCGGCGCGGTCACCCTCGCCCTGCCGCAGGACGTGCAGGCGGAGGCGTACGACTGGCCCGAGGAGTTCTTCGCCGAGCGGGTGTGGACCGTACGGCGCCCGGGCCCGGACCCCGTCGAACTGGCCTGCGCGGCAGCCGCCGTCCGGGCCGCCCGCCGCCCCCTGCTCGTCGCGGGCGGCGGGGTCCGCCACAGCCGCGCCGAGGCGGCCCTCGCCGCGTTCGCCGAGGCGACCGGCATCCCCGTGGCATCCACCCAGGCGGGCAAGGGCGCACTGCGGTACGACCATCCGCGGGACGTCGGCGGGATCGGCCACACCGGCACCGCGACCGCCGACGAACTGGCGCGCACCGCGGACCTGGTGATCGGCGTCGGCACCCGCTTCACCGACTTCACCACCGCCTCCGGCACCCTCTTCCAGCACCCGGACGTCCGCTTCCTGCACCTCAACATCGCACCCCACGACGCCCACAAACTGGCCGCGCTGCCCCTGGTCGCGGACGCCCGCACCGGCCTGGAGGAGCTGACCCGGGCGCTGGCGTCCTACAAGGTGGACGGCGCCTACACGGACGAGTACACGGCGGGCAAGGAGCGCTGGGAGCGGCGTGTCGACGCCTGCTTCGCGAGCCCCGACCCCGACGCGCGGCCGACCCAGCCGCAGGTACTCGGCGCGCTGGACGCCCTCGTGGACGCGTCGGACATCGTGATCAACGCGGCCGGTTCGCTCCCCGGCGATCTGCACAAGCTGTGGCGGGCGCGCTCCCGCGACCAGTACCACCTGGAGTACGGCTACTCCTGCATGGGCTACGAGATCCCGGCCGCGCTCGGTGTGAAGCTGGCGGCGCCCGAGCGCGAGGTCTGGGCGCTGGTCGGCGACGGCACGTATCTGATGATGCCGACCGAGATCGTGACCGCCGTCCAGGAGGGCGTCGCGATCAAGGTGCTGCTGGTGCAGAACCACGGGTACGCGTCCATCGGGGGGCTCTCGGCGGCGGTGGGCGGCGAGCGGTTCGGCACCGCGTACCGGTTTCGGACGGAGGAGGGCACCTACACGGGGGCCCCGCTGCCCGTCGATCTCGCGGCCAACGCGGCCAGCCTGGGGATGCGGGTACTGCGGGCGGGGAGCGTCCGGGAACTGCGCGCGGCGCTCGCCGAGGCGCGGGCGGCCGACACTCCCACATGTGTCTACGTCGAGACCGAAACGTCCGACACTGTGTCGGGCGCGCCCGAGGCACAGGCCTGGTGGGATGTTCCTGTGGCCGCGAGCGCGACCCGAACCCCCGCGGTCACGGCACGTGAGCAGTACGAACGGCACGTCTCGACCCGACGCCGCCATCTGTGAACAAGGAGTCTCTGGGCATGACGAAGATCGTCAACCACTGGATCGGCGGGAAGACCGTCGAAGGCGCGTCGGGCACGTACGGGCCGGTCACCGACCCGGCGACCGGCGCGGTCACCACCAAGGTCGCGTTCGCCTCCGTCGAGGAGGTCGACGCCGCGGTCGCCGCCGCCAAGGACGCCTTCGCGACCTGGGGCCAGTCCTCGCTGGCACAGCGCACCACGATCCTCTTCAGGTTCCGGGCGCTGCTGGACGCGCACCGCGACGAGATCGCGGAGCTGATCACCGCCGAGCACGGCAAGGTGCACTCCGACGCGCTCGGCGAGGTCGCCCGCGGCCTGGAGATCGTGGACCTGGCCTGCGGCATCAACGTCCAGCTCAAGGGCGAGCTGTCCACGCAGGTCGCCAGCCGCGTGGACGTGGCCTCGATCCGCCAGCCGCTCGGCGTGGTCGCGGGCATCACGCCGTTCAACTTCCCGGCGATGGTCCCGATGTGGATGTTCCCGATCGCCATCGCGACCGGCAACACCTTCGTGCTCAAGCCGAGCGAGAAGGACCCCTCCGCCTCCCTGCGCATCGCCGAGCTGCTGGCCGAGGCCGGGCTCCCGGACGGCGTGTTCAACGTGGTGCAGGGCGACAAGGTGGCCGTGGACCGGCTCCTGGAGCACCCGGACGTGAAGGCCGTCTCCTTCGTCGGCTCCACCCCGATCGCCCGTTACATCCACACCACCGCCTCCGCCAACGGCAAGCGCGTGCAGGCCCTGGGCGGCGCCAAGAACCACATGCTGGTGCTGCCGGACGCCGACCTGGACGCGGCGGCCGACGCGGCCGTCTCCGCGGCCTACGGCTCGGCCGGCGAGCGCTGCATGGCGATCTCGGCGGTCGTCGCGGTCGGCGCCATCGGCGACGAGCTGGTGGCGAAGATCCGCGAGCGCGCCGAGAAGATCAAGATCGGTCCGGGCAACGACCCCACCTCCGAGATGGGCCCGCTGATCACCGCCGCCCACCGCGACAAGGTGGCCTCCTACGTCACCGGCGCGGCCGCCGAGGGCGCCGAGGTGGTCCTGGACGGCACCGGCCACACGGTCGAGGGGTACGAGGACGGCCACTGGATCGGCATCTCGCTGCTGGACAAGGTGCCGACGACCGCCAAGGCGTACCAGGACGAGATCTTCGGCCCGGTGCTGTGCGTGCTGCGCGTGGACACGTACGACGAGGGCGTGGCCCTCATGAACGCCTCGCCGTTCGGCAACGGCACCGCGATCTTCACCCGGGACGGCGGCGCCGCCCGCCGCTTCCAGCTGGAGATCGAGGCCGGCATGGTCGGCGTCAACGTGCCGATCCCGGTGCCGGTGGGCTACCACTCCTTCGGTGGCTGGAAGGACTCGCTCTTCGGCGACCACCACATCTACGGCAACGACGGCACGCACTTCTACACCCGCGGCAAGGTCGTCACCACCCGCTGGCCCGACCCGGCCGACGCCCCCACCGGTGTCGACCTCGGGTTCCCGCGCAACCACTGAGCGCGACCCAGGACCATCGCTCTCCCCTCGTCAGGCCGTCCGGATACCGGACGGCCTGACATTTTTTTGAAACGTCGGCTGCGGTTCCCGTTCATGTGGATGAAACGGGTGACGAAGGGGTTGCTAGGAGATGACCTTCGAAAGCAAGGTCAGATCACATACAGGCTTGATGGATGCATCAATGGGGCCTTGTTGCCTGCGAATCTGATCCACAGCGGTGCGGGCCCTTGGTGCGGATTCCGAAGGTAAACACCCATTGACGTGGCGGTTTTCGTCGGGGTTCCCTATGGGCGCCGGGAGCGGACGAAGACGACCGTACGACGACGATCCGCCCGGAGGCGATAGCGCTCCCGACCCCTCACCCTCACGCACGACACGAGTCGATCGGATTCCGCCGCATGACCGACACGCTCCGCCCTGTCGAGACGAGCCTCCCCGAGGCCACGGACAGCCCTCAGAAGCTCAAGCGCTCCATCGGCGTGGTCGGCGGCACTCTGCTCACCCTCTCGTGCGTCACACCGGCCTCCACGCTCTTCGTGATCGTGCCGGACCTGTTCTCCAGCCTCGGCACGGCGACCGCGCTCTGCCTCGCCATCGGCGCGCTGCTGTGTATCCCGGTCGCCTTCTGCTACTCGGAGCTGGGCACCCTGATCCCCAGCGCCGGCGGCGAGTACGCGATGGTCTCCACCCTGGCGGGCCGGCTGTCGGGCTGGCTGGCCTTCGTGATGTCGCTCCTCGTCGTGATGATCGTCCCCCCGGTCATCGCGATGGGCACCGCCGACTACCTCGCCCCGATCGTCCACCTCGACCCGTCCTGGACCGGCGCGGGCGTGATGATCGCGGCCACCCTCGCGGGCCTGCTCGACCTGCGCGCCAACGCCTGGATCACCGGCATCTTCCTGGTCCTTGAGGTCATCGCGGCCGGTGTCGTCGCCGTCCTCGGCTTCGCCCACTCCCACCGCGGCCTGGGCTCCCTCACCTCCTTCCAGATCGCCGGCGAGCACGCCCACGTCAACCCGGTGACGGCCATGATGGTCCTCTCGGGGCTCGCCATCGCGCTCTTCGCCACCCAGGGCTTCTCCACCGCCGTCTACCTCTCCGAGGAGCTGGAGAACCCGCGCCGCAACGTCGCCCGCACCGTCCTCGCGACGCTGGCCATCTCCAGCGTGGTCATCCTGGTGCCGGTCACCGCGATCACCCTGGGCGCGGGCGACCTGACCGCCCTGACCGGCGGCAACATCTCCAGCATGGTCATCGCCTGGAGCAACTCGGCGGTCGGCACCTTCGTCAGCCTCTGCGTCGCCCTCGCGATCATCAACGCGGGCATCGTGATGGTCATCCAGAACTCCCGCGTCCTGTTCGCCTCCGCCCGTGACAAGGCCTGGCCCTCGCCGGTCAACAACGCCCTGTCCAAGCTCGGCCGCTTCGGCTCCCCCTGGGTCGCCACCCTGGTCGTGGGCGTCCCCGGCGCGTTCCTCTGCTTCGTCAACCTGGACACGCTCTACGGCGTGACCGGCGTCGCCGTCACCGCCCTCTACCTGCTGGTCGCCGTCGCCGCCCTGCTCGCCCGCCGCGGCCACCACGGCACTCGCAAGGCCTGGCGGATGCCGCTGTGGCCCGCCATGCCGGTCCTGCTGATCGCCGTCCTGGTCTACATCCTGGTCGAGCAGGAGGTCTCCTACCTGATCTGGACCGGTGGCATCACCCTCGTCGCCACCCTCTACTGGGCCCTCTACCTCCGCCCGCGCCAGGAGACCCGCTGGCTGGTGTCCATCCCCGAGGACACCCAGGAGGCCTGAGCCCTCCCCGGCGCGCGCGGCCCCCGGTACCCCCCTCACCTCCGGTACCGGGGGCCGCGCCGTACTACTGCGGATGAAGTACGGGCCCGCCGCCCCTACTCCCCCCGGAGGGGCCCCGGTTCAGCCCGGGGGGTCCGGCGGATGTCAGTGGCGGCCCGTACCGTTGAGGCATGGATCTTCGTGTGGCCCGGCTGCGAGGGCTGCTCAAGGGACCGCGGCGGCTGCCGGCCGCCGCGGCCGCCGTCGTGGTGCTCGCGGGCGCCGGCACCTGGACGGCCGCCGCCTCCGGCGGACCCGAGCCCGTGCACCGCGCCGACCGGATGATGACCATGCCGGGCGGCGTGCGCCTGGACACCTCGTACTTCACCGCGGGCCCCGCCGGCCGCCGGCCCTCCGTCCTGCTCGCCCATGGCTTCGGCGGCAGCAAGGACGACATGCGGCAGCAGGCCGAGGACCTCGCCCGCGACGGATACGCGGTCCTGACCTGGTCGGCCCGCGGCTTCGGCGGCTCCACCGGCAAGATCGGACTGAACGACCCGAAGACCGAGGTCGCCGACGTCTCCCGGCTCATCGACTGGCTCGCGAAACAGCCCCAGGTGCGCCTCGACAAGCCCGGCGACCCCCGCGTCGGCGTGGCCGGCGGTTCGTACGGCGGCGCCGTCTCCCTGCTCGCCGCGGGCCACGACCGGCGGGTGGACGCCATCGCCCCGGCCCTCACCTACTGGAACCTCGCCGACGCCCTCTTCCCGAACGGCGTCTACAAGAAGCTGTGGGCCGGGGTCTTCTTCGGCGAGGGCGGCGGCTGCGCCCGCTTCGAGCCCGCCCTGTGCCGGATGTACGAACGGGTCGCCACCTCCGGCACCCCGGACGCCGCCGCCCGCGCCCTGCTCCAGGAGCGCTCGCCGTCCGCCGTCGGCTCCCGCATCAAGGTGCCCACCCTGCTGGTGCAGGGCCAGACCGACTCGCTCTTCCCGCTCGGCCAGGCCGACGCCGCCGAGCACGCCATCAAGGCCAACGGCGCCCCCGTCGACGTCGACTGGGTCGCGGGCGGCCATGACGGCGGCGACCTGGAGACCGGCCGTGTGCAGAACCGGGTGCGCGCCTGGTTCGACCGGTATCTGAAGGGCGACAAGACCGCCGACACCGGCCCCGCCTTCCGGGTCACCCGCACCGGCGGCGTCGACTCCACGGACGGCACCGCCCAGCTGCGCGGGGCGAGCGCGGACAGCTACCCGGGCCTGCGCGCCGACCGGCACGACATCGCCCTGTCCGGCCGCGCACAGCACATCATCAACCCGGCCGGCGCGAGCCCGCCCGCCGTCTCCGCGCTGCCCGGCCTCGGCGGCTCCGGCGGCCTCGGCCAGCTGTCCGCGCTCGGCCTCGGCACCGCCCTCGACTTCCCCGGCCAGTACGCCCGCTTCGACTCCGCGCCGCTCACCCGCACCCTCCAGATCACCGGCACCCCCACCGCCCGCGTCCACATCACCTCCACCAGCGGCGACGCCGTGCTGTTCGGCAAGGTCTACGACGTCGGCCCCGACGGCAAACGCCAGGTGCTGCCCTCCCAGCTCGTCACGCCCCTCCGGGTGACCGGCGCCCAAAGCGGCAAGGACGTCACGGTCACCCTCCCGGCGATCGACCACCAGGTGGAGAAGGGCCACCGGCTCCGCCTGGTCCTCGCCACCACCGACCTGGGCTACGCCTCACCAGCCGCCCCGGCCACCTACACCGTCACCCTGAAGAGCGCGCTGAGCGTCCCGACCGCACCCGCCGTGCGCACCGCCGCGGCCCCGCTGCCCTCCTGGGTGTGGTGGCTGCCGCTCGCCGGAGCGGGCATCGCGGCCGCCCTGCTGCTGACCGCCCGCCGCCGTACGACCGCCCCCGCGCCCGACCCCGCACTGGCGGAGGTCCCGCTGGTCATCAAGGACCTGAGCAAGCGGTACGCCGGAGCCGCCGACCGGTACGCGGTGCGCGAGCTGTCCTTCCGCGTCGAGCGGGGCCAGGTGCTCGGGCTGCTCGGACCCAACGGCGCGGGCAAGACCACCACCCTGCGCATGCTGATGGGCCTGATCACCCCGGACGACGGCGAGATCCGCGTCTTCGGGCACGCCGTCCGCCCCGGCGCCCCGGTGCTCTCCCGGGTCGGCGCCTTCGTGGAGGGCGCGGGCTTCCTGCCGCACCTGTCCGGGCGGGAGAACCTGGAGCTGTACTGGCGGGCCACCGGGCGCCCCGCCGATGACGCCCACCTGGACGAAGCCCTGGAGATCGCCGGGCTCGGCGACGCACTGGCCCGCGCGGTGCGCACCTACTCCCAGGGCATGCGCCAGCGCCTGGCCATCGCCCAGGCCATGCTCGGCCTGCCCGATCTGCTCATCCTGGACGAGCCCACCAACGGCCTCGACCCGCCCCAGATACGCGAGATGCGCGAGGTGATGATCCGCTACGCGGCCGCCGGACGCACCGTGATCGTCTCCAGCCACCTCCTCTCCGAGGTCGAGCAGTCCTGCACCCACCTCGTGGTGATGGACCGCGGCCGGCTCGTCCAGGCCGGACCCGTGCGCGACATCATCGGCTCCGGCGACACCCTGCTCGTCGGCACCGCGGGCCCCGTGGAGGAGCCGGTGATGGAGAAGGTGGCCGCCCTGCCCGGCGTCGCCTCCGCCGTGCGCACCGACGACGGGCTGCTGGTCCGGCTGGCGGCGGGCGGCACCGCCGAGCGGCTGGTCGTGGAGCTGGTGCGGCTCTCGGTGCCGGTCGCCTCGGTCGGCCCGCACCGACGCCTGGAGGACGCGTTCCTCACCCTGATCGGAGGTTCCGCATGAGTACGCTCACCGAGGTGGCCTCCGGCTATCGCACCCGGGGCACCCTGCCGCTGCGCGTGGAGCTGGTCCGCCAGCTCAAGCGGCGCCGCACCCTGGTCATGGGCGCGCTCCTTGCCGTACTGCCGTTCGTGCTGGTCATCGCCTTCGCCGTCGGCCACCCCTCGGGGCGCGACGGCCAGGTCACCCTGATGGACACGGCCACCGCGTCCGGGGCCAACTTCGCCGCGGTGAACCTGTTCGTCTCGGCCGGCTTCCTGCTGGTCGTGCCGGTCGCCCTGTTCTGCGGGGACACCGTGGCCTCGGAGGCCAACTGGTCCTCGCTGCGCTATCTGCTGGCCGCGCCCGTGCCCAGGGCCCGGCTGCTGTGGTCCAAGCTGGTCGTGGCGCTCGGGCTGAGCCTCGCCGCGATGGTGCTGCTGCCGGTCGTCGCCCTCGCCGTCGGCACCGCCGCCTACGGCTGGGGACCGCTCCAGATACCCACCGGCGGTGAGCTGGACCCCGGCACGGCCGTGGGGCGGCTCGCGGTGGCGGTGGCGTACATCTTCGTGTCCCAACTGGTCACCGCGGGGCTCGCGTTCTGGCTGTCGACCCGCACGGACGCCCCGCTCGGCGCGGTCGGCGGCGCGGTCGGGCTGACCATCGTCGGCAATGTCCTGGACGCCGTCACCGCGCTGGGCCACTGGCGCGACTTCCTGCCCGCGCACTGGCAGTTCGCCTGGGCCGACGCCGTCCAGCCGCATGCCGAGTGGTCCGGGATGATCCAGGGCTCCGCGCTCTCGGTGACCTGCGCGCTCGTCCTGTTCGCGCTGGCCTTCCGGGGGTTCGCCCGCAAGGACATCGTCTCCTAGGGCCTGTCTGCCAAGCCCTGGCCGGGTCCCGTACACAGCGAAACGGCGGGCCACCGGGGGGAACCGGTGACCCGCCGCCGCGGGGGATCGTCCGTCAGCTGCCGACGGTGCCGTTGCCCGACAGGGCGGAGATGTCGTCCAGGATGTGCGAGAGCGGCTCGTCGCCCTTCGCCTCGGTGGAGTTCTCCGTGCACTGCTGGGTCTGCGGCGAGGACAGGACCGGGATGTCCTGGACACCGACGTTGACCAGGGCGACCAGCGACTGGGCGTCGATCTTCGCCGGCAGGCCGATGCAGGGCTTGTTGAGCGAGCCCTCGACCAGCGAGAGCTGCGGGCTCATGCTGCCGGAGGTGGCCGAGTTGCCGAAGGACGACGAGGCGCCGTTGCCGCTGAGCGACGTGGTGCCGTGGTCGTTGCCGATGGCGAGGGCCTGGGGAGCCGCGGCACCGGCGAGACCGGCGACGGAGGCGGCAACGGCCGCGGTTGCCCACAGCTTCTTCATGTTCGTTCCCTTTCGAAAGGCGGACTCCGGGGAGGAGCTGCGTGACCGTCAACTGCCCCGGCGGTGCCGTGGTTGCGGCGTTTGCCCCGTTCGGAGCAGTGTGGTCGGATGAATGGATGAACGTCCCCCGGTCGAACCGGCATCAGGACGTCGAAACGGCGGGTCACCGGGGAACCGGTGACCCGCCGTCGCGGGGATCGACTGCTCAGCTGCCGGCGGAGCCGTTGCCCGACAGGGCGGAGATGTCGTCCAGGATGTGCGACAGGGCCTCGTCGCCCTTCGCCTGCGTGGAGTTCTCCGTGCACTGCTGGGTCTGCGGCGAGGACAGGATCGGGATGTCCTGAACGCCGACGTTGACCAGGCCCACCAGCGACTGGAGGTCCGCCTTCGCCGGCAGGCCGATGCAGGGCTTGTTGAACGAGCCCTGGATGAGCGCCATCTGCGGGCTCATGTTGCCGTAGGTGGCCGAGTTGCCGTACGTCTGCGCGGCGCCGTTGCCGCTGTAGGACGTCGTCCCGGTGTCGTTGCCGATGGCCAGGGCCGGGGCCGCGGCGGCGGCGGAGGCACCGACGACGGCGGAGGCGACCGCGGCGGTGGCCAGAACCTTCTTGATCACTTGCTGTTCCCTTCTGAAGACACCCCGTCCACCGGAGCGATCTGGTTCAACGGTTCGGCACGCCCACGGGTTGTCCTCGTTCACTCCAATGGCCCACATGTCACCGGATGCCGGCGAATGACCGGTGAATTCCCCGCATGCCGCCGGACGATCCGAACGGGTGACGCCCCGCAACCAAACGGCGGCGGCCCGGTTGATGCCAGGGCAGGAACGTGCGTCTTGGCGAAAGCCCGGAAAGGAAAGCGAAATGCTGAAGAAGGCAATGGCCGCGGCTGCGGTCGCCGCGTCGTTCATCGGTGTGTCCGCGGCGGCGGCCCCTCAGGCGCTTGCCATCGGCAACGACACGGGCACCACGTCGGCCAGCGGTGTCGGCGCCCATGAGTCGTTCGGGAACGCCGTGACCACCGGCAACCTGAGCCCGCAGGCCACCCTGGTGGGCGGCTCGCTCAACGACCTGTGTGTCGGTGCGCCGGTGAAGGCGGACGTCCAGTCGGTCCTCGCCGCCCTCAACATCGGCGTCCAGGACATCCCCGTGCTGTCCTCGCCGCAGACCCAGCAGTGCGCCGAGAACTCGACGCAGGCCAAGGACGACGAGCCGCTCTCGCACCTCGCGGACGACATCTCCGTCCTGGCGGGCAACGGCTCCGCCGGCAGCTGAACGGCTCCACCCCGAGTGCCGTCCGGGCGCCGCACCGATTTTCCGGTGCGGCGCCCGGACGGTTTCTTCGTTCTTCCCGAAGAAGCACCTATCCGTTAATCGTCCAAGGTGTCAATTCTACGGGGGCGTTCGAGTGAATTAGGGGGCCCAGCACGTTCCAGGGTTTCTCCGGCTGTCTATCCCTCGTTTTACAACCTGCCGGTCATGGTGCGAGCCGTTCAAGGCTGTGCTCGCTCGGTTTCGACCGCTCATAGGGGCATGACCGTCAGAGAAGGGAAAATTCATGAAGAAGAGCGCTGCTGTCGTCGCCGGTGCCCTCCTGGCGCTGGGCGGGGCCGCCCCCGCCTTCGCCGACTCCGGGGCCGGGGCTGTCGCCGCCAACTCCCCGGGCGTGCTCTCCGGCAACGTGATCCAGATCCCCGTGCACGTTCCGGTCAACGTGTGCGGCGACTCCGTCGACATCCTCGCTCTGCTGAACCCGGCGTTCGGCAACACCTGCGCCAACGGCTGACGTTCGGTACCCACCGCACGCCAGCCCGCCGGCTGCGTACAGGCCGGTCCCGGACCGTCGATCCATAGACCTTTTGGCCCGGGGCCGGCTTTTCCACATCTCCGAGCAGTTCGAGTAGGAAGACTACGAGATTGCGACAGACCCTCAGCAAGGGCATGGTCGTGGCCGCAGCTGCCGCGACCGGCGTGCTTTCGTTGTACGGCACGGCCGCGCTCGCCGACTCCAACGCGCAGTCACTGGCCCAGGGTTCGCCGGGCGTGCTGTCCGGCAACAGCATCCAGGTCCCGGTGCACGTGCCGGTCAATGTCTGCGGCAACTCCGTGGACGTGGCCGCGCTGCTGAACCCCGCGTTCGGCAACTCCTGTGCCAATGTCGGCCATTCGGTCACCCCGCGCCCCACCGGTTACGGCAACGACTCGTACGGCCATGACGCGTACGGTCACGACGACCCGACGCCCACGCCCACGTCGTACGGGCACGACGACCCGACCCCGCCGGTCTCCTACGGCAAGCCGGACCCGACGCCGACCCCGACGTCGTACGGCCATGACGACCCCACGCCGCCGCCGTACGGCAGCCCCGAGCCGACGCCGACCCCCACGTCGTACGGCAGCGACGAGCCCACCCCGACCCCCACGTCCTACGGGAGCGACGAGCCCACGCCGCCGCCGTACGGC
>NZ_MUNF01000578.1 GCF_002154555.1 Streptomyces murinus | reverse complement strand
CAGCCTCCCCTCCGTCCCCCTCCTGCGCGGCGCCGCCGAACTCGCCGCCGAGGTGGGGGCGCGGCAGGCGTTCGAGTTCCTGCTGGGCCGGCATCTGGACGCCAACCCCCGCCAGTACACGCTCACCCCGGCCGAACTCGCCGCCCTCATGGCCGACCTGGCCGGTCCGGCCCGTACCGCCCTGGACCCGGCCTGCGGCACCGGCGCCCTGCTGCGGGCCGTGGACACCCGCCCCGAGCAGTGGCTGCACGCCCAGGACAGCGCCCCCGACCTCGCCGCGCTCACCGCGCTACGGCTCGCGCTGCACTCGCGCGCCGGCGTGCGCGCCGCCGCCGGGGACGCCCTGCGCGCCGACGCCTTCCCGGAGCTGCGCGCCGACGTGGTGCTGTGCCACCCGCCGTTCAACGAACGCAACTGGGGCCACGACGAACTCGCCTACGACCCCCGCTGGGAGTACGGCTTCCCGGCCCGCACCGAGTCCGAGCTGGCCTGGGTGCAGCACGCCCTGGCCCGGCTCACCGACGGCGGCACGGCCGTCCTGCTGATGCCCCCGGCCGCCGCCTCCCGCCGCTCCGGGCGCCGGATCCGCGCCGACCTGCTGCGCCGGGGCGCGCTGCGGGCGGTGCTCGCGCTCCCGGTCGGGGCGGCGCCGCCGTACAACATCCCGCTCCACATCTGGGTGCTGCGCCGGCCCGAGCGGAACCCGGCCGCGCCCGAGGTGCTGCTCATGGACACCGGGCGGTTCGCCGGGGAGGGACGCGGCGGTCCGGACTGGGCGGCGGTGCGCGAGGCCGTCCTGGACGCCTGGCGTGCCTTCGCCCGCGCGGGACGGCTGGCGGAACGGCCGGGCCTCGCCCGTTCGGTGCCGGTCATCGAACTCCTCGACGACGACGTGGACCTGGCGCCCGCCCGCCATCTGCCGCCGCCCGCCGTGGCCGACGGCGCCGAGCAGCTCGCCGCGGTGCGCGAACGCCTCGGCGAGACCCTGCGCCTGACCACCGACCTCACCCCGCCGGCCGCCGACCCGGCCCCGCCCGTGCGCTGGCCGCTCACCACCGTCGGCGAACTGGCGCGCGCCGGCGCACTGGTGATGCGCACCGGCGGCACCGGCGGCCACG
>NZ_MUNF01000577.1 GCF_002154555.1 Streptomyces murinus | reverse complement strand
GCCGCCGCGGCGGCCCGTACGCTGTCGACGCGCAACTGCTGTCCGAGTTCGGCGAGTTCGGCGGTGTCCATGGCTCTCCTTGCGCGAGATTCGTGGTCGTCGGTCGGTGGGCGTCCGTAAGGGCCACCCGGGATCGCCGGAGCGCGGGAACGGCCGGACCGAAACGCGCGGTCGACCCGCGAGGACGCCTCGGGCGGTGGGCTCGTGCGAGGTTTCCCGCGTATCCGGGGCCGGACCAACCAAACGCGGGGCCGCTCACCCGGGCGGAGCACACGGGGGGCCGACCGGGCTCGTGGAGGAGGCGCGGACGGCCGAGCAGGCCGGATTCCGGGCGCTGTGGATCTCCGGCCACTTCCACCCGTGGAACGACGTGCGGGGGCAGAGCCCCTTCGTGCGGTCGGTGATCGGCGCGCTCTCCGAGGCCGTGAGCCTGTCCATCGAGACCGCCGTGACCTGCCCGACCGTACGGATGCACCCGGCGGCCACCTGCGCGGTGCAGACCGAGCGCCGCTTCCGGCTGGGCCTCGGCCCCGGGCGAGGCATCGAACGAGCACATCCCCGGCGACCGCCGACCCCCGGCGCAGGTGCGCCCGGAGATGCTGGAGGCGGCGGTGCGAGTGATGCGCCGGCTGTTCACCGGCGAGGAGGTCGACCACCACGGCACGCACTCGACCGCGGAGAACGCCCGCCTCCGCACCGTGCCCGCAGAGCCGGTCCCGATCGACATCTCTGCTACGACGTGGTGTGCGGGGACGAGCCGGACGAACACGCCGCCGCCCTGCGCGCCTTCGCCGACGCCGGGTTCGACCGCGTGTACGTCGACCAGATCGGCCCCGCCCAGCAGGGCTTCTTCGACTTCTGCCGTACGAAGGTGCCGCCCCGGCCGGCCGAAGGATGACCGGGCCGGGAAGTGCCCCCCGGGTGGGGGACTCCCCGCGCCGGCTATCGGCTATCGGCGCGGGTCGTCCAGGTCA
>NZ_MUNF01000576.1 GCF_002154555.1 Streptomyces murinus | reverse complement strand
CGCCGTCGGCGAGGGCGTCGACGCGGGGCTGCTGGGCCGCCGGGTCTGGATCTGGGAGGCCGCCTGGATGCGCCCCGACGGCACCGCGCAGGAGTACGTCGTGCTGCCCGCGCCCCAGGCCGTGCCGCTGCCCGACCACGCCTCCTACGACCTCGGCGCCTGTCTGGGCATCCCCGGCTTCACCGCCCACCGCGCCCTCACCCTGCCCGGCAGCGGACCCGATCGGCTGGGCCCCGGCACCTGGGCCGGCCGTACGGTCCTGGTGGCGGGCGGCGCGGGCGCCGTGGGCAACGCGGCGATCCAGCTGGCCCGTTGGTCCGGTGCCACGGTGATCACCACCGTCAGCAGCCCGGAGAAGGCCCGGCTGGCCCGCGCCGCCGGCGCCGAGCACGTGGTCGACTACCGCGCCGAGGACGCCGCCTCCGCGATCCGGGCCGTCGCGCCCCGGGGGGTGGACCTGGTGGTCGAGGTCGCGCCCGCGGTGAACGCGGAGCTGGACCAGGCGGTGCTCGCCTTCGGCGGCACGGTCGTCTACTACTCCAACGACGGCGGCAACACCCTCACCCTGCCGGTCTTCGACCAGTTCATCGCGGGCACCCGCTGGCAGGGCCTGCTGGTGTACGCCGTTCCGCCGAAGGCCAAGGCCCAGGCGGTGGCCGACCTCACCGCGGCCGTCGGGGCCGGTGCCCTGCGGGTGGGGGAGGCGGCGGGGCTGCCGCTGCACCGCTACCCGCTGGAGAAGACGGCCGAGGCCCAACGGGCCGTGCAGGACGGCACGATCGGGCGGGTCCTGGTGGACGTCGGGGAGTTCTGACCCGCACACGCGGTCGCACGCGCGCCCGCACACGCGAGAAGCGGGGCGCCGGAATCCCGGCGCCCCGCTTCTGCTTCCGCTCCCGCGTCAGGCGGTCAGAGCCAC
>NZ_MUNF01000575.1 GCF_002154555.1 Streptomyces murinus | reverse complement strand
GGCGGCGGCCGCCATCGGCGTGCGCGCGGGCACCCGCACCGGGGCCGGGGGGATGGCGAGCCCGCTGAGCACCAGACCGCCGCTGTCGTCGGCCAGCAGGTCCAGGCGCCGCTCCGCGCCGTCGAGCACCGCCCGCGCCGCCGCCACCGCCCCGGTCGGCACCCCCAGGGACGCCGCCAGGGAGAGCGTCTCGCCCACCGGCACCACCGACAGCACACATCCGGCCAGTTCCCGCTCCCGGTGCAGCAGGGTCACCGCGCGCATCAGGGCGGCGTCGTCGCCCACCACCACTGGCCGGCGGGAACCCCTACGGCCCAGTGCCCGGGCGAATTCCTCCGGGCCCTCCGGGAGACACACCTTGGCCGCCGCACCCGCGCTGAGCACGTCTTTCGCGATCCGTACGGACTCCCCGTCCGTCTGCCGTGCCCCCGGATCGATGATCACCAGCAGCTGATCGGACATCGCGAAAGTCGCCACCTCGGTCCTGCCTCGCTTCCTCGGGTAGCATCTTTGTGCAAGAGCCCCTTGCGCTATTGCGCCAGGGGCTTCGTCTATTCCGGGGCATCCGGTCCGACGGTTGTGCGGCCAACGACGGTCGCGGTGGCACGCGGCGGTGAACCTTACGCCCGCGCCCCTGACCTTGGACATGCCCCGCCCGGAAGGGGTGTACGCGCGTGCCCGCACTTGTGCTGCTCGGTGCTCAGTGGGGTGACGAGGGCAAGGGGAAGGCCACCGACCTGCTCGGTGGATCGGTGGATTATGTGGTGCGATACCAGGGCGGCAACAACGCCGGCCACACGGTCGTCGTCGGCGACCAGAAGTACGCCCTCCACCTCCTGCCCTCCGGCATCCTCTCTCCCGGATGCACGCCGGTCATCGGCAATGGTGTCGTCGTCGACCCCTCGGTCCTGCTCTCCGAGCTGAGCGGTCTGAACGAGCGAGGCGTCGACACCTCCAAGTTGCTCATCAGCGGCAACGCGCATGTCATCACGCCGTACAACGTGACGGTCGACAAGGTGACGGAACGCTTCCTCGGCAAGCGGAAGATCGGCACCACCGGTCGCGGTATCGGCCCCACCTACGCGGACAAGATCAACCGTGTGGGCATCCGGGTCCAGGACCTGTACGACGAGTCGATCCTCCAGCAGAAGGTGGAGGCCGCGCTCGACGTCAAGAACCAGGTCCTCACCAAGCTCTACAACCGCCGTGCCATCACCGCCGACCAGGTGGTCGAGGAGCTGCTGGGCTACGCCGAGCAGATCAAGCCGTACGTCGCCGACACCGTGCTGATCCTCAACCAGGCCCTGGAGCAGGACAAGGTCGTGCTCTTCGAGGGCGGCCAGGGCACGCTGCTCGACATCGACCACGGCACGTATCCCTTCGTCACCTCCTCCAACCCGACCGCGGGCGGCGCCTGCACCGGCGCGGGTGTGGGTCCGACGAAGATCAGCCGGGTCATCGGCATCCTCAAGGCGTACACCACCCGGGTCGGCGCCGGTCCGTTCCCGACCGAGCTGTTCGACGAGGACGGCGAGGCGCTGCGCCGGATCGGCGGCGAGCGCGGTGTGACCACCGGCCGTGACCGCCGCTGCGGCTGGTTCGACGCGGTGATCGCGCGCTACGCGACCCGGGTCAACGGCCTGACCGACTTCTTCCTCACCAAGCTGGACGTGCTCACCGGCTGGGAGCAGATCCCGGTCTGCGTGGCGTACGAGATCGACGGCAAGCGCGTCGAGGAACTGCCCTACTCCCAGACCGACTTCCACCACGCGAAGCCGATCTACGAGAACCTTCCGGGCTGGTCCGAGGACATCACCAAGGCGAAGACCTTCGCCGACCTGCCGAAGAACGCGCAGAGCTACGTCAAGGCGCTGGAGGAGATGTCCGGCGCCCCGATCTCCGCGATCGGCGTGGGCCCGGGCCGGGACGAGACGATCGAGGTCAACTCGTTCCTGTGACCTGGGAGTCCGACGGCCCGTGCGGTTCCACCACACGGGCCGTCGGACTCCCCGGCCCGCGGTATGGCGGCAACCGGCCACCACTCGAATCGCTGCGCAAGGCGCTGCGCGAAACCCTCAGTAGGTGGGCGAGCTCACGGCTCCCGGCCCACGGCGCAGGGCGGCCACGGACTGGGTCAGTCCCGACTTCTCCAGCTGCCCCAGCACATCGTCGAACGTCTGCGGCGGGCGCCGCCGGGAGGTGGCGATCTCCTGCACACAGGCGTATACGACGCGATCGTCCAGCCCTATGAGATCCATCATGAACTCATCAGCCGACTTTCGCTCGATGTCCCAGTCGGCGAGGTAATCGGGCGGGAAGTCTTTGCGGTTGTTCGTGACGATCACCTGGGCGCCCGCCCGGATGGCCGCTGCCAGCACATGCCTGTCGTCCGTGTCAGGCAGCTTGAGCCCCTCGATGAGGGGCTCAAAGCCTGTGACCAGGCAGTCGGGTACCGCCTGATTCATGAGGGATCTACGCCGTGCCAGGGCCTCGGGAGCGATGTTGTAGTCCCGTTCGATGCTCCGGTCCACCTCGTCCAGGATCAGTTCCGTCCATCTGGCGCGGACGAAGCCTCTCTGGCTGACCCGGATCAGCAGGTCCCGCAGTGTGTTGGGGTACAGGACACACGCGTCGTAGATCACGACAAATGCCATGTCAGAGCAGTCCCAGCTCCTGATCCAGCGCCATCAGTTCGTCGGCGGCGCCCTTGCGCCTCGCGTCGTCCTCGCGCAGGTACTGGCGCAGATCGGCAAAGCGGACGCGGCGGTGCCGGCCCACAAGCCGGAAGGGGATCTCCCCGGACTCCAGGAGGCCGATCAGGTAGGGGCGGGACACGTTCAGCATGTCGGCGGCCTGCTGGGTGGTCAGCTCGGTGTCGACCGGCAGGATCTGTACGCCCTGGCCATTGGCCAGGGACGCCAGCATCGATGCGAACATCTCCGCCACCGGCCGTGGCAGCACAAGCGCTTCGTCGCCGGCCCCGGTTTCCAGATGTACCTGGATGTCCTCATCGCTGTGAGCGGTGTGTGAGAGGTATTCGTTGATCCGCCGCAGTGCGCGCTGCGCGTCGCCTGCGTCGACTACGCCTGGTTCGAGCTTTTTCCCTGTTGCGGTCCCCATGACGTCCTCCACTGTTGTACTCGAATTATTCGCAATAAACGAAGCAAGTGCAACCGGACTGCGGTAACGATCCACGAATGGACGAAGCGCCTCTGCCGGTGGACGGGCGGGGTATGGCTCGCGGGTGCCGGGCGGCGCTTTCGGCCCCTGGACACCCGATTGATCAGCCGTGGGCGGCATCGGTCGAAGGGGCGGTTGTGGGGGTGGCGGATGGGGGACACCGGTTGTTTTCCCGTTGTTCCTGGAAGCGGTCTGCCTGACTCATCCTTGACCTGGACATGGTCATTTCCTGGTTTGCGGCGATGAAGGGCGCGAGCACGATCTACGCGGGTAGCCTCCGCATGGAACGCCCCTCTGCACGCGCCAACTCCAGTCTCAGGAGCCTTGAATGACCCACAGTCCCATGAACCGCCGGGAGTTCGTGAAGAAGTCGGCCGTCACCGGCGCCGCCGTCGCCGCGGCGGGCGCGGTGGGCAGCGGCACCGCTGAGGCGGCCGAGCAGGGCCACGGCCACGGCCACGAGAAGGCGCCGCGCACCTGGTCGTTCTCCATCCTGGGCACCACCGACCTGCACGGCCATGTCTTCGACTGGGACTACTACGCCGACGCGCCCTACACCGACAAGGCCGGCAACTCGGTCGGCGTGGCCCGCGTCGCCACCCTCATCAAGCAGCAGCGCGAGGCCAAGGGCGAGCACCGGGTGCTGCTCGTGGACGCCGGCGACATCATCCAGGGCACCTCGCTCGCCTACTACTTCGCCCGGGTCGACCCGATCACCGGCACCGACGGCAAGCGCGGCCCCAAGCACCCCATGGCCGTCGCCATGAACCACATGCGCTACGACGCCGCCGCCCTCGGCAACCACGAGTTCAACTACGGCATCGACACGCTGCGCAAGTTCGAGGACCAGTGCGACTTCCCGCTGCTCGGCGCGAACGCCCTGCACGCCAAGACGCTGCGCCCGGCCTTCGAGCCGTACACCGTCAAGCACATCAAGGTCCCCGGCGCCCCCGACATCAAGGTCGGCATCCTCGGTCTGACCAACCCCGGCATCGCGATCTGGGACAAGGACAACGTCGGCGGCAAGCTGGTCTTCCCCGGCCTGGTCGAGCAGGCGAAGAAGTACGTGCCGCGGCTGCGCGCCCTCGGCTGCGACGTGGTCTTCCTGACCGACCACTCCGGCCTGGACGGCTCCTCCTCGTGGGGTGACGAACTCCCCTACATCGAGAACGCGTCCAACCTGGTCGCCGAACAGGTCCCGGGCATCGACGCGATCCTGGTGGGCCACACCCATGTCGAGGTGCCGTCGTACACCGTCAAGAACGACAAGACCGGCGAGGACGTGCTGCTGTCCGAGCCGTACTGCTGGGGCTACCGGCTCAGCGTCTTCGACTTCGAGCTCGAACTGCACCACGGCCAGTGGAAGGTGACGAGCAAGAAGGCGCAGACCCTCAACCCCAACGGGGTGGCCGAGGACCCGCAGATCAAGAAGCTGCTGGAGGCCGACCACGAGCTGGTGGTGAAGTACGTCAACACCCCGGTCGGCACCTGCACGGCGGACCTCTCGGCGGCGGAGTCCTGCTGGAAGGACGTGCCGATCATGGACTTCATCCACAAGGTCCAGATCGAGACGGTCAGGACCGGCCTGTCCGCGGCCGACGCCGCGCTCCCGCTGATCTCGGTCGCGGCGCCCTTCAGCCGCACCGCCGACATCCCGCAGGGCAACGTCACCATCAAGGACATCGCCGGGCTCTACATCTACGACAACACGCTCTACGCCAAGAAGCTCACGGGCGCCCAGCTCAAGGACTACCTGGAGTACGCGGCCAAGTACTACATCCAGGTCCCCGCGGGCACCGAGGTCGACACCGCGACCCTCACCAACGCCAACAGCTTCTGGGACTACATGTACGACACGGCGGCCGGTGTCGACTACGACATCGACATCGCCCAGCCCGAGGGCTCCCGCATCAAGAACCTGAGCTACAACGGCACCGCCGTCGCCGACGACCAGGTCTTCGTGGTCGCCGTCAACAACTACCGCGCCAACGGCGGTTCGGGCTACCCGCACATCGCCTCGGCGGAGATCGCGTACAGCTCCACCAACGAGATCCGCGACATGATGATCGACTACGTCACCGCGACCAAGACCCTCGACCCGGCCGACTTCGCGGTCACCAACTGGAAGCTGACCCAGGCGGGCACGCCGGTCTTCTAGCCCGGAAGCCGGAAGCCGGAAG
>NZ_MUNF01000574.1 GCF_002154555.1 Streptomyces murinus | reverse complement strand
GTGACTCGGGTGACTCGGGTGACTCGGGTGCCGGCAATCTGTGGCCACAGCTGTCCACTCCGGCCCCCGGCGCGGGCCTGGCCGTCGCCAACCCGGGGTCAGGACCCGGCGACAGCGAGGACGGCGACTACGCGAACGCCATCCGGACGGCGCACAACGGCGGGACGAAGGTGATCGGATACGTCGACTCCGGATATCTCGGCACCAAGGGCGGGGCCGCGCCCGACGGCGGCACGTCCATCGACGACTGGGTCGAAGGCGCGGAGCGAAACGTCGACAAGTGGTACAGCTACTACGGCGGTTCGGGCCTGGACGGGATCTTCTTCGACGACGGCCTCACCGCCTGCGGCACCCCGTCCGACGCCAACGCCTTCGTCGACGCCTACAAGAGGCTCCAGTCCTATGTGAAGGGCAAGGACGCCGACGCCAAGGTCGTCATCAACCCGGGGGCCTCGCCCGAGCAGTGCTACACAGGGGCCGCCGACACACTGGTCACCTTCGAGGGCACCTACGACGACTATGTGAACCACTACGGCGACGACCGCGAGTCCTGGGAGGCATCGGCCGACCCGTCGAAGATCTGGCACCTGATCCACACCACGGGAAGCCAGCCGCGGATGCGGAACGCCATCGCCCTCTCGAAGCAGCGCAACGCGGGCTACGTCTACGCCACCGACGACGACAACTCCCGCCCCTCGGGCCAGGACTGGGGCAACCCGTGGGACACCCTCCCGTCGTACTGGTCCGCCGAGGTGAACACCGTCAACTGACCGCGGCCCGGTCCCGGTCGCCGCCCGTCACGCCCCCTGGTCCTGCGCGGCCCCTCCCACCCATCGGAGCGCTTATATGAGGGCCCTACCAGCCCCACCCCGCAGAATCGCCCTACTGGCACTCTCCGCACTGCTCCTCCTCGTACCGGCCCTGTGGCCGCGCCTGACGCAGCCCGCGGCGGCCGACACCGGCTCCTCCTCGCTGCTGTACGACCCCGGCCCCGCGCACGACTGCTACGCGCTGGTCGTGGAGGACCCGCCGGACAAGAACACGACCCCCGATCCGGGACGCACCAGCAGCGCCGGCTGCGGTGCCTTCGCCGGTACCGAGGAGTTCACCCGGAAGAGCCCCGAGCGTCCCACCTGGGACATCGGCACCTACGGCTGGAACACCTCCAACTGGGGCACCTCACCCGGCTATTCCTTCACCACCCGGACCGCCGCCAAGACGGTGACCATGCAGAACGACGCCTCCGGGGTCTGCGGGCTGCACGAGACCAACGTCAGCTACACCTACCCCGACTCCCAGCTCAAACCCGGGCCCGACCGTGCGTACCGCACCGCCGCGGACGGCCGGATCAACGTCTCCTACCGTGCGAAGATCCAGCAGACCAAGCCCTTCACCTGCGGCGAGAAGCGCGCGCTGCTCACCACGGACCTCATCTTCGAGGACTCCGAGCACGGCTCGGCACACCCGGACGTGATCTCCGTCGTCCACTACGATCCCGGCACGTTCAAGGCGCCCGACAGCAACGGTGTCGTCTGGTACACCAGGGACGACACGACGATGACCTGCCCCGACGGCTGCCGGGTCATGGTGCGCGCCCCCGACCTGATGAAGGACGCCACCTGGGCGTCGATCGACGACGACTTCAGCCAGTTGTTCGACAAGTACGTCGACTACGTCAACCCCGAGCACCTCCCGAAGTCCGCCTTCGTCCTGCGCGGTGTGCAGATCGTCAGCAGCAACACGGGCAGCTCCACGACGGCCTCGGTCAGCGACGTCGACGCGCGGCTGACGCCGAACGCACCCGTCCACGCACCTCTGACGTACGGCCTCAAGGGCAGCGACGGGCAGTCCCTGTGCCTGGACGACTACAACAACGCCACGAAGCCGCCGGCCGTCGCCGACATCTGGGACTGCAACGGCGGCGACGCGCAGGACTGGACCATCGGCCAGGACGACACCCTCCAGATCCACGGCCTGTGCCTGGGCGCCTCCGGGGACGGCACGGCCGACCACACGCCCGTCGGGCTCGACCCGTGCGACGGGGGAGCGCACCAGAAGTGGGTCCTGGGCCGCTACGGCCAGATCTACAACCCCGTGTCCGGCCGCTGCCTGGAGGTCGCGAACGGGTCCAGCACCAGGGGCGACAAGAACCTCGAACTCTTCGACTGCTGGGGCGGCACCCAGCAGAAGTGGTGGACTCCGGCCGGCGACTACCGCTGAGAGCCGTCCCACGACGGCCGCGCGGCGGCGATACGCCGAAGGGCCGCACCGGTCGGGTGCGGCCCTCCGGCCTGCCCTGCCTCATGTCGGCCAGGGATGTCCTTCCTCATGCTCCCTCAGGCCAGTGAGAATTTCTGGGCGGCGGAGCCGTTGCAGTCCCAGATCTGGAGGCGGGTGCCGTTGGCGGTGGCGCCCGACGGCGAGTCGATGCACCGGCCGGTGGTCGGATTGGACATCGAGCCGTCGGCATTGGCGACCCAGTTCTGGTAGCCGCCGCCGTTGCAGTTGGCCAGCTGGAGCTTCGTGCCGGCCGCGTTCACCCCGCCCGCGATGTCCAGGCACTTGCCGAGCGTGCGCAGGGTCTGGCCGTTCCAGGTCCACTTCTGGTCGAGCGACGTCGCCTGCTGGCAGTCCCAGAGCTGGACCGCGGTGCCGTCGCCCCCGGTGTCGTCGCCCGCCACGTCCACGCACTTGCCGCCCGGTCCGTAGATCGGGGTGCCGATGGCGAACTGCTGGGCGGCGGAGCCGTTGCAGTCCCAGATCTGGAGGCGGGTGCCGTTGGCGGTGGCGCCCGACGGCGAGTCGATGCACCGGCCGCTGGTCGGGTTGCGCAGTGTGCCGTCGGGTTGCCCCACCCATGACTGGTAGCCGCCGCTGTTGCACGTGGCGAGTTGCAGCTTCGTACCGGCGGCGCTGTTGCCGCCGGCGATGTCCAGGCACTTGCCGAGGGTCTGGAGGGTCTGGCCGCTCCAGGTCCAGTGCTGGTCCTTGGCCGCCGACTGGCAGTCCCAGAGCTGGACCGCGGTGCCGTCGCCGCCGGTGTCGTCGCCCGCCACGTCCACGCACTTGCCGCCGGGTCCGGTGATCGTCTGGCCGCTCACCGAACCGCCGCCACCCCCGCCTCCGGAGCCGGGCGCCTTGTTGTAGACGGACACCGAGTCGATGACCAGCTTGCCGCCGGAGACCGTGGCCGCGTTCGGGCCCCCGCCGAAGGCGTCCGGGAAGCCGCCGCCGATCGCCAGGTCGTAGATGATGAAGAAGGGATGGTCGACCGCGTCGGACCAGGTCGTCGCGTCCACCTGGTTGGCGTTGATCGTGTAGAAGTTGTTCCCGTCGAGGTAGAACCTGATCTGCTCCGGCGACACCGAGCGGTCGATCTCCGCCGCGTAGTCGTGGAAGCCGGTCTGGCAGCCCGAACAGGCGCGTTCACCCGAGCCGATGCCGGTCGACTCGTTGCACGGCCCACCCGGGTTCACACCGCAGTGCAGGGTGCTGAAGACGGAACTGCGGCCGTTGATGTCCTCCATGATGTCGACCTCGCCGGACTTCGGCCAGGTCACCCCGGAGCGCAGCGGCGCGCCGAGCATCCAGAACGCCGGCCAGTAGCCCGCGCCGTTCGCGGTGTTGACGTTGGGCTGCTGGAGGACGGACTCGATGCGTACGACCCCGCCCGCCGGGGCGCCGAAGCCCGCCGACTGGGTCTCCACGCGCCCGGAGGTCCATCCGCTGCGCGCGTCGGAGCCCGAGTGCAGGGCCTGGAGCACCAGATGGCCCTGGCCGTCGTAGTAGACGTTCGAGGTGCTGTTGGTCATCGTCTCGATCTCACCGGTGCCGAAGCTGCTGCCCGGCCCGGTGTCGTACTTCCACAGGCTCTGATCGATGCCGGTGCCGGACGCGCCGTTGAAGTCGTCGCTCCACGTGAGCGTGAAGCCCGACGGCGCGGGGGGCACTGCCGCCTGGGCGTTCAGTGTCGTGGTGAGCGTGGCCGCCATCGTCATCACGACGACGGGAAGCAGAGAGAGCGCTCTCCTCCACCCGCCGCGAGGTGCCTTTGGGGGTAGTCGCATAGGTCTGGCCTCCGAGGAAGGACGTGATCGCGTCGGTTCGCTGTGCCGCCTCTGGTGACGGCCGGGCTCTCGTCCCCAACCGGCGGATGCATCGTCAACTCTGGTGACGATGCGCGGTGTTGAGTCATGTGGAGTTCTGTGCGAGCAGACGGTATTGGCGCAGACCAATACCGTCAAGACTGCTGTCCCCGTGTCACGGGGGTTGACGGAGATTGTCGAGCGGCTCTAATTTCACGGCTTGTAAAAAGCGGTAAGACGAGCATGGCAGAGCACGGCAGCTGGATCCGGCAGGCGCCGCACCCCCACCCCACCCGCACGACTGCTCGCCCGTTCCC
>NZ_MUNF01000573.1 GCF_002154555.1 Streptomyces murinus | reverse complement strand
CCCTCCGACAGCACCCCCCTCACGTTCCTCGCCCCTTCATGGCCCATGCCGCTCACTTCCCCGTAAGGGAACCGAAGTCCACGCCCGAGCCCAGGATCAGGCCCGCGCCGAGGAGGAGCATCGTCGCCGGGACCATGAAGGTGGTGATCATCAGCGTGGCCTTGGGTACCGCGCGAGCGGCCTTGCGGCGGGCGTTCTGGGCGTCCGTGCGGCGCATGTCCTTGGCCAGGGAGACGAGGGTGTCGACGATCGGCGCGCCCAGTTCCTCGCCCTGCTGGAGCGCGGTGACGAACATGGCGACCTGTTCGGAGTCATTGCGCCGGCGCAGCTCCGCGAAGGCCTGGCGGCGGCTCATGCCGAGGTCCATCTGGCGCAGGGTGATCCGGAGTTCGTCGGCCCAGGGACCCTCGTAGCGGGACGCCACCCGGTCCAGGGCCTGCCGGAATCCGAGCCCGGCGCTGACCACGACCGCCAGCACGTCCAGGAAGTCCGGAAGGGTCCGCTCGATCACGTCCCGGCGGACCCGGATCGCCGACCAGATGCCGACCTCCGTCCAGAACGCCCCGAACAGCAGCAGCAGAACCGCCACGAACCACTGGCCGCGCAGCAGGAACACCAGGAAGCCGACGCCGCCCAGTGCGCCGTACACCGCGCGGCGGGCGGCGTACCGGTCGATGGTCAGGCCCCCGGGGTTGCCCGCGAGGTCGATCCGACGCCGGTACCGGGCGACCAGCCGGGGTCCCATCAGCCGGAGCACCAGCGGCGCGTACCGCATGCCCATGCGGTCGATCACGGAGCCCACCGCGCCGGTGCGGGTGGCGCCGACCTCCAGGGCGACGGCGAGGTCGACGGGGAGCTTGGCGTCGGCGCGGTACATGCGCACACCGGTGAAGATCCCCCACACGGCGGCGCCCATCAGCAGGGCCAGCAGCAAGGCCATCGGATCCTCCTTCCCTCACACGTCGATGCGGCTGAGCCGCCGGATGAGGACGAAACCGACCGCGTACAGCCCGAACGCGACGAGCACACAGCCCTGGCCCACCGGGGAGCCGGTCATCCGGGCCAGGGCGCCGTCCCTGACGCCGTTCATCAGGAACAACGCGCCGACCCCGAGAACGGGCACGGCGTACGACGTCATGGTCACCTGGGAGAGCTGCGTGCGGATCTCCCGCCGGGTCTCCTTGCGCTCCTCCAGCGTCTCGGTGAGATTGCGCAGCGCGGAGACGACCTGGCCGCCGGCCCGGTTGGACAGCACCAGCGTCGTCACCAGCACGACCAGTTCCCGCGACGGAAGCCGGTCGGCGAGTTCACCGAGGGCGTCGTCCAGGGAATGGCCGATCGCCAACTGGTCGGACACCTTGACCAGTTCCTCCCCGGCCGGCGCCTCCAGCTCCTCCGCGGCCATGCCGATCGCGGTGCGCAGGGCGAGCCCCGCCTGCGTGGCGTTGGCCAGGATGCGGGCGAGTTCCGGGAGTTGGCCGATGAACCGCTCGATGCGCCTGCGCCGCTGCCAGTTGAGGAACTGCACCGCCGCCCAGATGCCCAGCAGCCCGGCGATCGGCCCGAAGAACGGCGCGAGCGCGGCCTGGCCGATCAGCCAGAGCACGGCGACCGTACCGAGCATGGCCATGAAGAACTCGCCCGGCGTGATGTCCAACCCGGTGGTGGCCAGGCGCCGTTCGAGCCAGCGGCCGAGGCGGGTACGGCGCAGCCGCCGGTCGAGATCGCGGAAGTGCCGCCTGCGTCCGGTGCCGGACTCCGGTGGCCCGGTGTGCGTGAGGCGGTCCACCAGCTCGGCCCGCCGGGCCCGGCCTCGGGCGTAGCTGTGCACGCCGATCACCGCGAGCACGCAGGTCAGCAGCGCCGCTCCGAGCGTGAGCTGGACGAGGGTGTGGAGTTCCATGTGGGGGCCTACCTGGCTTCTCGGGTGGCGAGCTGGTCGGCGGTGCGGGCCACGCCGAAGGCGCCCGGGACGGGCTGGCTCGCCATGTGCAGGCGGTCGGCGGTGCGGCGCGGCAGCGGGAAGTAGGCGAAGGCGCCGGGCACCCGGCCGTCCGCCGTCATCGGCTCCGCCGCGAAGCGGGCGACGCTGGCCAGCCGGTACGGCTCCCCGCCGTGGCTGTCCAGCAGCGCGATCTCGGTGATCCGGCGGGCGCCGTCGGCGAACCGGGTGAGCTGGACGATGACGTCGACCGCGCTGTTGATCTGGTCGTGCAGCGCGACGAACGGCACCTCCACGTCGGACATGGAGGCGAGCGTCTGCAGCCGGGTGAGGGCGTCCTCGGCGCTGTTGGCGTGCACGGTGGCCAGGGAGCCGTCATGGCCGGTGGACATCGCCTGGAGCATGTCGAGGGACTCGCCGCCGCGGACCTCGCCGACCACGATCCGGTCGGGCCGCATCCGCAGCGAGTTGCGCACCAGGTCGCGGATGGTGACCTGGCCCTTGCCCTCGACGTTCGGCGGCCGCGACTCCAGCCGGACCACATGGCTCTGCTGGAGCTGGAGTTCGGCGGAGTCCTCGATGGTGATGATCCGCTCGTGCGGCGGGATCAGCCCGGACAGCGCGTTGAGCAGGGTCGTCTTGCCGGTGCCGGTCGCACCCGAGACGATGATGTTGAACTTCGCCTGCACCAGTCCCGCCAGCAGATACACCATGGGTTCGTCGAGCGAGCCGAGCCCGATCAGCTCCTGGAGGGTGAAGGAGCGCGGGAAGCGGCGGATGGTGAGGATGGGCCCGGTCAGCGACAGCGGCGGGATGATGACGTTGACGCGCTCGCCGGACGGCAGGCGGGCGTCCACCATCGGATTCGACTCGTCCACCCGGCGGTTGACGGTCGACACGATCCGTTCGATGGTCTGCATCAGCTGGTCCGCGGAGGCGAAGCGCAGCGGCAACTGCTCGACGCGGCCCCCGCGTTCGACGAAGATCGCGTCCGCCCCGTTCACCATGATCTCGGTGATCGAGGTGTCCTCCAGGAGGGGTTCGAGGATGCCGAGGCCCAGCGCCTCGTCCACCACTCGCCGGATCAGCTGGGCGCGCTCCACCGTGGAGAGCACCGGGCCCTCCCGGCTGATGATGTGCCCGAGCACCCGTTCGAGACGGCTGCGGCGCTCCGCGGCGGCCAGCGCGCCCATCTCCGCGAGGTCGATCTCCTCCAGCAGCTTGGCCCGGTAGGCGGCGACCAGATGCCCGTCCTCGCCCCGGCTGCCGTGCTCCTCCGGAGTGCTGATGCGTGCCCGCAGGCTCATGGTCACCGGCTCCTCAATGGTCGAGCGGCATGGTCGCCGACTTGGTGGCGTCCCCGAAGCTCCACACGATCTTCGGGATGCGGACGGTCGCCGTCACGGTCACGGAGCCGCCCCCGCCGCCTTCCGCACAACTCACCCGCATCCCCCCGCCGACCGCCGCCGCGCACGCCTGCTGCGCGTCCTGCCGCAACGAGGCGGCCCGCGCCCCCGCACGGGCCGCCGTACCGGCCTGCTCGGCGGCGTAGGCGACGGCGCCGAGCTGGATGCCGGCGAGGGCGACGATCAGCAGTACGGGCAGGAACCCCAGGTATTCGATGGCGACTTGGCCGCGCTCACGACGCTCACGGCGATCACGACGGTCATAACGCCCGCTCGGGTACCGCATCTCAGTCCTTCGCCTCCTCCACCGCGCCGGCGTGCCCGTGCACCCGCGCCGGGAAGGCGATCAGGCCCGGGAAGAGCACCGGGACCTTCAGGGAGACATCGGCCGTGACATACCCGGACCCGCCGCAGCTCACCGTCGCGTCCCCCCGCCACGCCGCCGACAGGTCCTTGCGCCCCGCCGCCGAGCAGGCCGCCTGCCGCGCACCGCCCGGCGACGCCGCCGTACCGGCCCGTACCGCCTCGTCGGCGGCGTTCCCGGCGAGCGTGAAGGTGTACCCCACGAGCACGGCCTGCCACACGAGCACCAGGGTCAGCAGGATCAACGGCGTCATGCCGAGGAACTCGATGCTCACCTGACCCGAATCACCCGTCGGGCCCGCATCGCACACCCGACCCGCGCCGCTCATCCGACCCGCATCGCGCACCCGGCCCGCGCCGCTCGTCGGGCCTGCGCCGCTCATCCGGCCCGCATCGCACACCCGACCCGCGCCGCTCATCCGACCCGCATCGCGCACCCGGCCCGCGCCGCTCATCCGGCCTGCGTCGCGCGCCCGATCCGCATCGCTCGTCGGTCCCGAAGCACTCATCCGACCCGCGTCGCTCGCCCAGCCTTCAACCCTTGCCCGGAGTTCGTCGCATGCCCGGCCTCCGTCGCTCGTCCGGCCCCGATCCGCGCCGCTCATCCGACCCGCATCGCGCATCCGGCCCGCGCCGCTCGTCGGGCCTGCGCCGCTCACCCGACCCGCATCGCACACCCGACCCGCATCGCGCGCCCGGCCCGCGCTGCTCGTCGGGCCTGCGCCGCTCATCCGACCCGCGTCGCTC
>NZ_MUNF01000572.1 GCF_002154555.1 Streptomyces murinus | reverse complement strand
GTTGTCGCGCGATATCCGCGCGGGCCCTGTGAAGCCGTAACCCCGGCCTTCGGCCCGCGCGGATATCGCGCGACAACACACCCGGTCGAAGTCGTGGTGCTGGCGGGAGGGCCAGAAGGGCTCGAGGTCGTGGCGACCCGTCGCGGTGATCTTCTGGAAGCTGGCCATGCGCCCATTGAAGCAGAGGTGCGTGCCGGGCACGAGAGTCCTCTCAAGGGTTGGACGTGTCATTGGCGTGAAGTCTGCGTTGCGGAGGCCGCTGGGGCCGGAGTCAAGCCCCTGATCAGCGGGTTGTGGGCGCGGAGAAGGCCGAATCGTTGTCTCAGTATGCGGACAGCCGGACGCGTGCGGGTCCCGGTCGGGGACCTCCGGTGCGCGCCTGCGGGGCGCACCGGGGCATGCGACAGGGGCGCCCGCCGCGAACGGCGGGCGCCCCTGTCAGGGTTTACGGGCGGATCAGACCTGACCGGCCTTCTCCAGCGCCGTGCAGCAGGTGTCCACCATCAGGCGGGTCACCAGGTAGGGGTCGACGTTGGCGTTCGGACGGCGGTCCTCGATGTAGCCCTTGCCGTCCACCTCGACCTGCCACGGGATGCGCACCGAGGCACCGCGGTCGGAGACGCCGTAGGTGAACTCGTCCCACGGCGCGGTCTCGTGCAGACCGGTCAGCCGCTCGTCGATGCCGGCGCCGTAGTTCTTGACGTGGTCCAGCGGCTTGGAGCCCTCGCCCAGCGACTCGCACGCGGTGATGATCGCGTCGTAGCCCTCGCGCATCGCCTTGGTGGAGAAGTTGGTGTGCGCGCCCGCGCCGTTCCAGTCGCCCTTGACCGGCTTGGGGTCGAGGGTCGCGGAGATCTTGAAGTCCTCGGCGGTGCGGTACAGCAGCCAGCGGGCCACCCACAGCTGGTCGGAGACCTCCAGCGGGGCGAGCGGGCCGACCTGGAACTCCCACTGGCCCGGCATGACCTCGGCGTTGATGCCGGAGATGCCGAGACCGGCCTTCAGACAGTGGTCGAGGTGCGCCTCGACGACCTCGCGGCCGAAGATCTCGTCGGCGCCGACACCGCAGTAGTAGCCGCCCTGGGGGGCCGGGAAGCCGCCCTCGGGGAAGCCCAGCGGGCGGGTGCCGTCGAAGAAGGTGTACTCCTGCTCGATGCCGAAGATCGGCTCCTGCGCCGCGAACCGCGCGGAGACCTCGGCCAGTTCGGCGCGGGTGTTGGAGGCGTGCGGCGTCATGTCCGTGTTCAGGACCTCGCACAGCACCAGCACGTCGTCGCCGCCGCGGATCGGGTCCGGGCAGCTGAAGACCGGCTTGAGCACGCGGTCCGAGGCGTGGCCCTCGGCCTGGTTGGTGGAGGAGCCGTCGAAGCCCCACAGCGGCAGCGCGTCGAGACCGGCCGGAGCACCCGTGATGATCTTCGTCTTGGAACGGAGCTTGGCCGTCGGCGCGGTGCCGTCGATCCAGATGTACTCGGCCTTGAAGGTCACGGGGGGACACATCCTTCGGGGTGGTTCGGGCGCACTTGCGGGTGCCGGTGCGGCGCCGCGCGCCGTACTCTCGATCTGCCCGGAAGCCTGCCAACAGGCCGTTTCCCGACCATTGCCCTTATGTGAACCCCGTGTTACCTGGGGGTTTTGTGCCCCGGATCACGTAGGGGGTTGGGCCGGCAGGGTGATGCCGGCCGGTTGCGACGGCGGTGTCCCGTCAGCCGTACACCAGCAGGTAGTCGCACGTGCTGGTGCCGTCGTGGAGGGAGGTGTCGCTGTTGAGGACGTAGAAGGAGCCGGCGAAGAATCCGGCGGCCGTCATCTTCGGGACCACGATGAGGGTCTGGTCCGCCATGTCCAGCGAATTCGGGACCACCACGTTCCGGTACAGCAGCGTGAAGGGGTTCTGCTGGAGGTCCTGGAGCTTGAGGATGCGATAGACGCGGTCACCCGAACCCGCGGGCCCCGACACGGGTGCCTGATTTCCCGGGGCGGCCCATTGGGAGGGCTGGGTGGCCATGCGGCCCTGGGCCTCGAGTTCCTGGAGCCGCCGCTGTGTGCTCGGTCTGATTCCGGCCATATGGATATGCAGCTGCTGATAGCGGCGCGCGTGCTGCGAATTGATTCCCAGCCCGATGTTCGCGTACTGCACGGGAACGCTTCCCCCGTGCCGAGCGTTCTCCCACGCTTCGTGCCAGTAGTTGGCCGCCGAGTCCATATGGATGAACGGGCATTCGATGCCCGTGATCCGGCACGAGGGAAGGAGGAGATAGTTGTGCGTGTTCTCCGGACTTCCGTGCAGCACGACGTAGTTCGGGGTCACCTTCAGGCAGTCGGGCTTGCCCTGCGACGGCGGCGGGGTGATGCCTTGCGTGCAGTACTTGACGTCGTTCCACAGCAGGTCGTTGTCGCTGGGCATGCCGC
>NZ_MUNF01000571.1 GCF_002154555.1 Streptomyces murinus | reverse complement strand
CCCGCCGACCTCACCCGCCGACCCCGGCGCCGCCCAAGGAGACCCGCATGCCCGCCGCTCGCCCCCGCGTCCTCTACGTCACCGACCTGGCGTACCAGGCCCGCGGGCGCCGCTACTGCGACGAGGACATCTTCCTCACCTCCCGGCTGCGCGCCCACTTCGACCTCGCCCTGTGCCATCCGCTGGACGCGGCGGCCCTGATGGACGGCTACGACGCCGTCGTCGTCCGCAACAGCGGCCCGGTCCTCGGCTACCAGCAGGCCTACGACGACTTCCGCGCCCAGGCCCTGGAACGCGGCAGCCGCGTGTACAACCCGCTCACCGGCAAGGCGGACATGGCCGGCAAGCAGTACCTCCTCGACCTGACCGCCGCCGGCTACCCGGTGATCCCGACCGTCGACAGCCTGGCCGACCTGCACCGGCTGCCGCCCGCCCACCGCTACGTCGTCAAGCCCTGGCTCGGCGCGGACTCCCTCGGCCTTCGCATCGTCCCCGCCGCCCGCCTCGACACGCACGCCGGGGACGACGTCCTGATCCAGCCGCACATCGACTTCGCCCACGAGGTCTCCTTCTACTTCGTGGACGACGACTTCCAGTACGCCCTCTACGCTCCCGACCCGCGCCGCCGCTGGGAGCTGAAGCCGTACGCCGCGACCGCCGCCGACCTGGAGTTCGCCCGGCGTTTCATCGACTGGAACGACCTCGGCCACGGCATCCAGCGCGTCGACGCCTGCCGCGCCCCCGATGACGGCCTCCTGCTGGTCGAGCTGGAGGACCTCAACCCCTATCTGTCGCTGGAGGCCCTGCCGGAGGAGGACAGGGACGCCTTCGTCGGCGCGTTCACGGCGTCCCTGAGCCGGTTCGCGCGGGGGGCGGTCAGCGCAGTCTGACGGTGATCAGCTGGGTGACTCCGGCTGTGCCGGTGAGATCGCCGAAGGTCAGTGTGAGCGATTTGCCCGTTTCAGCCGAAGTGAGCGTGGCCGGGGCCGAGGTGACCGAGACGACCGGACGCCTCCAGGTCAGGGTCAGACCCGTGCGCATCAGCATCGGATCGCTCACGGCGATCACCGCGCTGCCGTCCTCCTTCTCGCTGATCATCACGGAGCACGGATCGCTCGCCGTGAGCGATCCGACCGTACCGCCGAACCAGAAGTTCACCCCGGTGAAGCCGAGCGAACGAACCGAGATGCCCTGCTGATCGTTCGTGTTGGCCAGAACGGTTAGCCAGTGCCGGTCCGCCGATCGTGCGCGCGTCCGCGCGGCGCTCGCGCCCGGCATGAGCAGATAGGCGTACGAGGCGTTCACCGGATCGGTGCCGTGATCGACGTACATCGTCAGGTACTTCCGGCTCAACACGGTCGTCGACCCGCCCGTATTGATCGAACTCCAGCTGCCCTCCCGCGCCTCGCGCACCGCCCGTACCGTCGCGCCCCCGGGAAAGACGTAACCGCCGTGCCCGCCGAGGTGCGCCCAGCCGGTGTCGGTGAGTGTCTGCGACCACGGGTACCCGGCCGGTTCCGCCCTGCCGTCCACCGTGAACGTCGCGCTCCCGGCCGCGCCGAGGTTGCGGTTCTCGACCGTCGTCTCCACGGCCGTGCCGTCGGTGCAGGAGATGCCCGCGCCGAGGCAGACCACCGTGTCGTCCAGGAAGAACCACGACTTCTTCGCGACCAGCGTCGACTGGAGGCCCTTGAGATACTGCCCGACCGCGGCCCGGTGGCCGTCCGTCGCGCCGCCCACCCAGTTCACATCCGGCTTGGCCGCGCCCCAGTCGCCGCCCGCGCCGTCGGCCAGCACCTTGCGCGAGACGGTCGTACCGGGGAGCCGGTAGGGGTCGACGGTGGGCCAGAAGGCGTCGCTGTACTGATCGTTGGCGAACGTGTCGCCCCACCAGTACAGCATTCCGGAACCGGTGTGCCAGCCGCGCGGGTTCTCGCCGTTGCCGGACTCGTAGTACGCGATCCGCTTGTTCGCCATGCTCAGCGAGGCCGCCCAGCCGGGCCGGCGGTGCGTGGCCCGCGCCATGGCCGGGAACAGCCGGTGCCCGGTCGGCTCCGGGAGGGCCCGCACCGCCGTGTCGTCCTCGACTCCCTTCAGCCGGGCCAGGTTCGGCAGGCTGAGCACCGGGTCCTTGAGCGGCGGATGGTACCGGTCGCGCCGCATCCAGCCCTTCACCAGAGCACGCCAGCGCGCGTTCTCCGCCGCGCTCGCGCCCTGCCCGAGCAGCACGATGGAGGCCAGGACCGGGTGACCGCGCAGATGGTCGTCCTGCTGGACGCCCGACGGATCGCCGGCGGACAGGCCCCGGCTGACCGCCCGGCCCGCGACGCCGTCCATGACCAGGCCGTTGTACAGGAACGGCGCCCAGGCCTGCTCGACCGCGTCGAACACGATGGTCCGGTGCTCGTCCGTCACCTCCCAGCTCGACCCGGCCAGCAGCGCGAACAGCATGCCGAGACCACCGAGGAACACCGAACCGTACGAGCCCGTGTAGGGGACCCAGGTGTGCTGGATGAACGAACCGTCGGTGTGCAGACCGTCCCCCGAGGAGACGTAGGGGAACACGGGGGACAGGGCGTCCCTGGCCAGCGCCACCTTCGCCGCGTCCGCCCCCACCACCCCGCGCAGCGCCAGCACCCGGCACAGGTCCACCCGGTTGGCGCCGGTGCTCGTACCGCTGTAGCTCGACACCGCCGAGTCAGGCACGAACCGGTCCACGGCGGCGAGATAGCCGGCGAGCTGATCGGCGGACAGCGCGTCGTACATCAGCACGCACGCGTCCAGCAGTGCCTGCGGGGCGCCGATCTGCCAGCTCCACCAGTTGCCGTACCGGGCCTGGCCGGCGTTGTACACGTCGTCGTGGAGGTGGTCGAGGCCGGTGAGGACGGCGTCGCGCAGAGCCGCGTCACCGGTGAGGCCGGTGCCCGGCTGGCCGTACGCCTGCGCGAGGGTGCTCAGCCGGGTGTAACTGGTGCTCATGTTGCCCGAGTAGACGTACGACTCCGGGTCCGTGTCCGGATCCGGGTCGGCGTACGGAAGGTCCGGCCACAGCGCTCCGGTCGCCGGGGACATCGAGGCGAGGTACTGCCGCGCCGTACCGCCGAGGTCGGCCAGGCGGGAGGCGAAGGGTTCGGCGGTGGGGTCGAAGCCCTCGCCGAGGATCAGGGTGCGCCACTTCGCCCGCAGGGCGGCGAACTCGTCCGCTGCGGCGGAGGCGGGGGAGGAGGTGCCCAGTCCCAGGGCGGCGGCGGTGCCGGAACAGACGGCCAGGAAACCACGGCGTGACCAAGGAGTCGTCATGACGGCGCTTTCTAGCACGCGCTTACTCAAACGCTCAATAGGTGTGCTATAAGTGATCGTTTGATCGTTTGGTCGCACGGGGTGGGCGGGTTGGGCGAGTTGGGCCGGTGGGGCGATTCGACAGCGGCGCGCGGGGAACGCCGGACCACGGGACGATGAGTGCGCGAAACGATCGGTACGCAGGCACGGTACTCAAAAGCGACGGCGGCAGCGGCGGACGGAGCGGAGCGGCATGGCGCGGGCGGAGGACGAATTCCTGGGGCGGCTCGACCCCGACATGTGCGTGGTCACGGCCACGGCCGGCGGTGAGCGGGCAGGCTGTCTGGTCGGCTTCGCCTCGCAGTGCTCCATCCGGCCGACCCGGTTCGCCGTATGGCTGTCCAAGGCCAACCACACCTACCGCGTCGCCCGCGCCGCGCACTGCCTCACCGTCCACCTGCTCACCCGCGACCAACACGCCCTCGCGGAACGCTTCGGCGGCGAGACCGGCGACGACACCGACAAGTTCACCGGCCTCGACTGGACGCCGGGACCCGGCGTCCAGTCGAGGCCG
>NZ_MUNF01000570.1 GCF_002154555.1 Streptomyces murinus | reverse complement strand
GACGGAACTCCGGTGCGGGTGGGAGTGTCGAGAGCAACGACTCTCACCCGCACCGGAGTTCCGTCGCCGACGTGCTCGACTACGTTCGTCAGCAGCTCCGTCGCGCACAGGCGGACGTCGTAGTCGTACCCATGGAGCCGATGCCGTAGCTCCGGTACGGCCTTCGGTGTCGCGGGCATGTGCAGCTCGACGTCCCTCATTCCTCGCCCGCCGTCTTCTTCAGTACGGCGGCGAGCGCCCGCGCCGTGGCCATGTTGCAGTTCCCCAGCGTGACGAGCCCCTGCGTGTGCCCGTACTTCCCCGCGAAGCTCGGCAGATGGACGGTCAGGGAGGGCAACTTGATGTCGTGCAGGGCGAGGGCGGCGCGGAGTTCTTCCACGCAGAGGACGACGTCGTAGGGGGTGGTGGGGGAGTGGTCGGACATGGGGTATCCAGCCTTCTGTGCGTTGTGTGACGAACACCTCACAGCCTGTCGCCTGGGCCGCTACCGTGGAAGACGTTCCGCGTCCACGGCGCGAACAGCGGAATCGGCACGGTGAGTTACGGCGGTGAGCACGTGGTGCGGCGTAAGGACATCGACGGCTCGATGAGCGTCCCGACCTTCTACGGCAAGGAGTTGCGGTGGAAGAGGGAGGCGGCGGGGCTGTCGCTGGAGACGTTCCTCAAGGGCAGCTACTTCGGTAAGACCTACCTCAGCGACATCGAGCACGGCCAGCGCAGGATGCCGATCGAGTTGGCGCGGCATGCGGATCGGACCCTGGGGACCGACGGCTTCTTTGAGCGGAACTGCGAGGACGTGCAGAAGGCCAGGCGAGGACCGCACGCTGCCTACTTTGAGAAGGCTCTGGAGGCGGAGCGGCACGCCGAGGCCATCGAAGAGTGGTGTCCCGTCACGTTTCCCGGGCTCCTCCAGTCCGCGCCGTATGCACGGGCGTTGGTCCGGTCGGCCCACCCGTCGGCCGTCGACGAGTGGGTCGAGGAAAAGGTGACCGCGCGGCTCGCTCGCGCCTGCCTCTTCGAGAAGGATCACTCCATCCCCGAGTACTGGGTAATCCTGCACGAGTCTCTGATCTGCGACTCGCTCCTGACTGCGACGGAGATGGCCGCACAGCTGGATCGCGTCGTGGAGCTGGCCGAGCGACGTCGGATCACTCCGCAGATCCTTTCGCGGAAGAACGGAGCGTATCCCCTCATGGCTGCGTCCGTCATGGTCATGGACTTTCCGGATGCCCCACCACTCGTCTACACGGAGGCGTCCTACAGCGGGGACACCATCGATGATCCGGCGCTCGTGAAGCAGTACCGCAAGGCATACGATCGGCTCAGGGCCGTCGCGCTGTCACCAGACACGTCCCTCGCCATGATCAAGGCCGCGGCAGAGGATTACCGAAATGGCAAGCAACCGGAACGACTTGAGTGACGCGCTCTGGCTGAAGAGCAGCTACAGCAATGGCGACGGCGGCAACTGCGTCGAGATCGCCAGCGACTTCCCCGGCGCCGCTCTCTGGCGCAAGTCGAGCTACAGCAACGGCGACGGTGGTCACTGCGTCGAGGTCGCCGACAACGTGCCCGGCGTCGTCCCGGTCCGCGACTCCAAGGCGCCCGACGGCCCCGCCCTCCTCCTCACGGCCACCGCCTGGGCCCCCTTCGTCGCGTCGCTCAAGTAGAACCGCGTCCGGGCTCGGCCGGTTACCCGCCGGGTTTCCTCCGCACCCTGGGCCTCCCCGTCAACTGAGCCCCACTCTCCCCGTGTTGGGTGATTTGGCAGGATTGCGTAAAGCCGTCGTACGAGACCCAACCCGACCGGCCACCCCACCCATCTGAAGAACCAGCGAGGCGCGATCAGGCGCTTTCGGAAGGAAACAGGTCCCTCCAGACCAGGGGGACCCGGGGGAGGGAAGCAGATGAACGGGATGAAGAGGGCGCGGGGCCTGCGGGCGGTCGTGATCGGGGCGCTGGGGCTGGCCTCGGTGACGCTGGCCGCCGTACCGGCGTTCGCCAAGGGGGACGTGGAGGTCACGGTGCCGCGCACGGCGCACGTCGGCAAGACGTTCACCATCAAGGCGGACGGCGACGACGACATCGCCGGCTACCTGCACCAGCTGTGCCTGGAGGAGCGCACCGGCAAGCAGACCTGGCACCAGGAGAACTGCACCACCCCGGTCAGGGCCGACGCCCGCCTCACCACCCACGGCTCGGCCGCCCATCGCGGCGACCTGCAATTCCGCGCCGTGTTCTACGGCCTGAAGAACAAGCACGACCACCACCCCGTGCGCCTGCACGCCTCCGGCGTGGCCACGGTCCACATCCGCTGAGCCCCCGCCGGACCGGTGGCCGCCTCCGTCCGAGGCGGCCACCGGCACCGGCACCGGCCGGGCGATCAGACCCCGGTCGGCGCCATCACCGGGCACGCCTCACGGTCTCTCACCGTGCTCGCCGCACGATGCCTGCGCTCGATGCTCTGCCCCCAATACGTCCCCCCGACCATGAGCACCGCCCCCGCCATCGCCCACAGCGTGAACCGTTCGCCGCCGAGAGCGACCCCGACGGCGACGGCCCAGATCGGCTCCGTGCCCAGGAGCAGACTGGCCCGGGTGGCGGAGGTGCCCTGGACGGCCCAGGTCTGGGCGAGGAAGGCGAACACGCTGCAGAACAGGGCGAGATAGACGAGCTGGGTCCAGGTGGCGGCGCCGCTGTGGGCCAGGGCGGGGAGGGAGGGGACGGCGGCCGGGAGGAACAGGGCGCAGCCCACGACGGTCTGGACGGTCGTCAGGTGCAGGGGGTCGATACGGCGGCCCGTCGTGAGGCGTCCGACGAGCGTGACGTGAGCCGCCCGGACCACGGCGGCGGCCAGTATCAGCCCGTCGCCGAGCCGAGGCGCGTGCAGCCCGTTGCCCGCGGTGAGGAGCCCGACGGCCAGTACGCAGAGGCCGGCGGCGAGGAAGAAGGTCCGGGGGAGCCGGCGGTCGCCGGTCCGGTCCATTAGCGGTGTCAGCACGATCGTCAGACTGATGATCAGCCCGGCGTTCGCGGCGCTGGTGTGCGCCACCCCGTATGTCTCCAGCACCAGCACAGCCGCCTGGGTGACCCCCAGCAGCGAGCCGACGCGGACCTCCGCCCGGGTCCAGGAACGGCGGGACCGGAAGGCGACCAGCGCCCCGCACGCCGGCGCGGAGATCGCGTACCGGGCGAACAGCACCGCCAGGACCGGCAGCGCGGCCGTGGCCGTCTTGGCCGCGAGATAGCTGGAACCCCAGACCAGCGCGACCAGCAGAAGTACCGCATCGGTACGGCGAGCGACGTTCATGCCTCCACGCTGCCCCAGCAGAATGTTGAAGGCTATGACCAACTTCTACAACGAAGATGTAGCACGCCTACATCGTCCACCTACACTGTCACCGTGGACGAACGGCAACTGCGGATCCTGCGCGAACTCGGCGACCTGGGCAGCGTCAGCGCCGTGGCCGAGGCGCTGCATGTGACGCCGTCCGCGATCTCGCAGCAGCTGCGGCTGCTCCAGCGCTCGATCCCGGTCCCGCTCACCGAACGCGCGGGCCGCCGGGTCGTACTGACCGACGCCGGACATGCCCTGGCCGCGGCCGCCATCGAGGTCGAGTCCGCCCTGGCCCGGGCCCGGCACGCCGTGGCCGACTTCGCCGAGCAGCCCGCCGGAGTCGTATCGGTGGCCGCGTTCCACAGCGCCGCCTCGGCGTTCTTCCCGCGACTGCTGCACGGCCTCTCCGGCCCGGACCACCCCCGCCTCGCGCTCGCCGACGAGGACGTCGCCCAGGACCGCTTCCCCGCGCTCACCCGCGACCACGACCTGGTGCTCGCCCACCGCCTCGACCACGCCCCGCCCTGGGCACGCACCGTCACCTCGGCCACGCTGCTGCGCGAACCCCTCGACGTGGCCCTGCCAGTGGGCCATCCGCTGGCCGCCGAGCCGGTGCTCTCGCCCCGGGACGTGGCGGACCAGCCGTGGATCACGGTCCACGACGGCTTCCCTCTGATGGCCACCATCGAGGCCATCGCCGCCTTCGCCGACCGCGCGCTCGACATCGTCCATCGGATCAACGAGTTCACCGTGGTCGCCGAGGTGGTGGCCGCGGGCGGCGGCGTCGCGCTGATGCCCCGCTGGACCGCCCGCCCGCACCCCGGCATCGTTCTCAGACCGCTGAGCGGAGTGCACGCCCGGCGCCGCATCGACGTACTGCACCGGCCCGAGCGCACCGCCCGCAAGGCCGTACGGACCGTCCTCGCCGAACTGCGCACCACCGCCGCGCGGATCCAGGGCCGGGACGCCTCCGGGACCTGAGCGGCGTCACCCGGCCGCGCGCGGTGCGGTCTCCTCGGCCACCCAGCCCAGATACGCCTCGGAACCCCCGGTCACGGGGAGCGTGATCCACTCCGGGACCTCGTAGCCGTGGTGCTCGGCGACCCAGGCCGCCAGCTCCGGCAGCCGGTCGGTGGTCGTCTTGTACGAGATCCGCCACTCCTGAGCGGTCTCAAGAGCCCCCTTCCACCGGTAGACCGCGGTGAACGGCGGGTCGATATGGGCGCAGGCCGCCAGGCGATTCTCCACCGCGCCCCGGGCGAGGGCGTTCGCGCGCTCCTCGTCGTCGATGGTCGTCTGTGCGATCACGATCTCGGTCATACAACTGCCCTTCCAGATCAAGAAAATTGGACCCCATCCACCCTCACGACGAGGCCGCGCCGCCCCCGCCGCCCGCGGCGCGCAGGTCCCGGAAGAACGCCCGGACGTCACCGACCAGCAGCTCCGGCTGCTCCATCGCCGCGAAGTGGCCGCCCCGGTCGAACTCCGTCCAGCGGACGATGTTGTCGGTGCGTTCGGCGACATGGCGTAGGGCGATGAAGTTCTCCCGCGGGAAGGAGGCGAACGCGGTGGGGGTCGAGGACGGCTCCGGCAGGCGGCCCCGGTAGGCGGCGTGGGCGCGCTCGTAGTAGAGGCGGGCGGCGGAGGTGGCGGTGTTGGTCAGCCAGTACAGCATCACGTTCGTCAGCAGATGATCGCGGTCGACGGCGTCCTCCGGGCGGTCGGTGGAATCCGTCCACTCCTTGAACTTCTCTACGATCCACGCGAGTTGGCCGATGGGTGAGTCGGAGAGCCCGTAGCCGAGGGTGCCCGGACGAGTGGACTGGATGTCCGCGTAGCCTTGCTGCTCGCGGCTCCAGGCCCGCATCCGCTCCCAGGACGCCCGGGTGCGCTGCTGCTCCGCCGGGGTGAGCGCGGCGAGTTCCTCCGGCGTCGGCTCGGCCGTGGCGCCGGCGCCGGGCAGCAGGTTCAGATGGACGCCGATGACCTGGTCCGGGCGGATACGGCCCAGCTCCCGGGAGACGGCCGCGCCCCAGTCGCCGCCCTGGGCGCCGTAACGGCCGTACCCCAGACGGGACATCAGCTCGGCGAACGCGGCGGCGACCCGGCGGTACTCCCAGCCCTTCTCACGGGTGGGGCCGGAGAAACCGAAGCCGGGGATGCTTGGCAGGACCAGATGGAAGGCGTCCGCCGGGTCGGCGCCGTGCGCCCGGGGGTCGGTGAGCGGTCCCGCGATCCGCTCGAACTCGACGAGGGAGCCGGGCCAGCCGTGCGTGATGATCAGCGGGGTGGCGCCCGGTTCCGGGGAACGGATGTGCGCGAAGTGGAGGTTGGCGCCGTCGATCGTGGTCGTGAACTGCGGCCACCGGTTCAGCCGGGCCTCCGCCGCCCGCCAGTCGTACTCGTGCCGCCAATAGCGCGCGAGTTCCCGCAGATAGTCACCCGGGACGCCGTACTCCCAGCCCGCGCCCGGCAGTTCGTCCGGCCAGCGGGTGCGGTCCAGACGGCTCCTCAGATCCTCCAGCTCACCCTCCGGGACCGCGACGCGGAACGGTCGGATGCTGTCCTGCGATGCAGTCGTCATGGTGACGCAGCCTAGGCGCCCGACCCCACCCGCACCGGGAGGCACCGCCCGCACCGGAGGCACCGCCCGCACCGGGAGGCCCCGTGCGCACCGGGAGGAACCGTGCGCAGCAGCACCACCGCATCCGTCGGACAGCGCGGCACGCCGTGGGGCTGGTTCCTTGCCTGGGCTGCGGTCGGCGCGTGTGCCGCGCTGGAGTCGGCCGCCCTGCTGTCCATGGACGTGATCCTTCTTGTTGCAGCGGTGTGGCCGCCGTCCTCTTGCTCCGCAAGGGACACCGGACCACCGCCGTCGGCGCCCTCGCGGGCTCGGCCCTGCCGTTCTTCTCGCTCGCGTGCTCCAACCGGGGCCGCCCGGGAACCCTATGCCGGGCGACGGCGACGGAAACCACCTGCACGGACGAATCCGCCCCGCTGCCCTTCCTCCTCACCGGCCTCCTCCTGTTCGCCGCGTCCGTCCTCGTCCTCCACTTGCTCGCAAGGCGGCGCGGGAACTGAACCCCGGACCCGAACCCCGGACCCCCGGCCTCTCCCGGAGCGTTTCCGGAGCGTTTCCGGAACGCGAAGGGGACGCGAGGCCGGTGATGGCCCCACGTCCCCTTCTTCAGAAGCTCAGTTCAGCTCGACGGAGCCGTTCAGTGCTTCTTGCTGCTCTTCTTGGCGTACGACGAGACATAGCCGTTCGCCGGGGAGCCCACGCCCGTCACGTCGTCGTAGCCCTTGGTCGCGGACAGCGAGCTGTCCTTGCCCAGGGTGCGGACGGAGTAGAGCAGGCCGCCGGTGGCGTCGATGCTGTTGGCGTAGTCCACGCGGACGACACCCAGGCCGTGGCCCGTGGGGTTGTCCGTGACGTCGTGGTAGACGCCCTTCTTGCCGAACTTCGCGTAGATCGACGGGTTGGCGAAACCGATCGCCTTGCCGCCGCGCGCCTGCTCGGCCAGAGCCTGGACCGCCGCGATGGTCGGCGCGGCCAGCGAGGTGCCGCCGATGCGGTACTCGCTGTACTGCTGCGACCCGTCGGGGAAGGTCTGCGTCTGGCCCACCAGGAACCCGGTGTTCGGGTCGGCGATGGCCGCGATGTCCGGGACGACGCGGTTGCCGGAGGCGTTGTTCGCCTTGGCGAGCGAGTCCGGGACGACGCCCTTCTGGTAGTACGGCTCGGCGACCGTGCTGCTGGTGCCGCCGCCCGCGCCCGAGGTGAAGGCGCCGGGGAAGTTGGTCCAGCTCTTGCCGTCGGCCGACAGGCTGGACTTCGTGGTGCCCCAGCCGGTCTCCCACAGGTACTTGTCACCCTTGCCGACCGCGAGGGAGGTGCCGCCGACGGCGGTCACCCAGGCGGAGTTGGCCGGGGTGTCGACCTGCTTGGTGCCGGTGTTGGCGACCTGGTCGCCGTCGTCACCGGAGGAGAAGTAGAAGCCGATGCCCTGCACCGCGCCCAGCTGGAAGACCTGGTCGTAGGCGGCCGCGAGGTCCGGCGTCTGGTTGGCCTCGACGTCGCCCCACGAGTTGGAGACGATGTCGGCCAGGTGGTTGTCGACCACCTTGCTCAGCGAGTCGAGCAGGTCGTCGTCGTAGCAGGACGCCGCACCGACGTAGGTGACATCGGCGTCCGGCGCGACCGCGTGCACGGCCTCGACGTCGAGGGTCTCCTCGCCGTACCAGCCCGCGGCACCGCACTCGTCGGTCTTGGTGAAGTTGGCCGGCAGCGACTGGTGCAGCTGACCGGTCTTCCAGGCCTTGTCGCCGTTCTTCAACGCGTACTTGCCGGCGTCGTAGGCGATGGTCGGCGAGGCGTAGGCGTCGGTGATGGCGACGCGGACACCCTTGCCGGTGTACTTGCCGGCACCGTAGACCGAGCGCAGCTGCTTGCCGGTGTAACCCTTGACGGCGTAGGGCAGCTTGGTGCCGTACGCGGACGGCAGCGTGCTCGCGGTCTTCGAGCCGTAGTACGACGAGAACGGACCGGCGTTCTTGAACACCGCGTCCGGGGGCGGCAGCGTGTCGTCGTGGTCGGCCTTGTGCGGGGCGCTGTCCAGACCGGTGACGGTCAGGACGGTGCCCTTGAGGCCCGCCGGGACGGAGGCCGCCTGCGCCGGGGCGCGGTAGGTCTTCGCACCCTTGGCGTAGTTGTGCAGCTGGGTGCCGAACGCCTTCTCGGCGGAGGCGACGTCACCGGAGACGGCGACGTAGTGCTGCGTGACCTCGGTGACCTTCAGACCGGCCGACGTCAGCCAGGACTTGACGGCGGCGACCTGGGCCTTGGTGGCGCCGAAGCGGGCCTGGGCCTGCTTGGGCGACAGGTACTTGCCGTAGTACGGCGAGCTGGGGTCGGACACGGCCTTGGCGTAGGCCGCGAGGCCCGCCGAGTCCTGGCCGGCCAGGTACACCCGGGCCTTGACCTGGGCACCGTTGTTGGTGGCGCCCTTGTCCGCCTTGGCCGTGGCCCAGAGCGGCTTGGTGCCCTTCAGAGCATTACGGGCGGGGCTGTCCGCGGCGTGGGCCGCGGGTATGCCCAGCGCCAGCGCACCGGCGATCATGGGCAGCGCGGCTGCCATGCTCACGGCGCGCGTCTTGGCGCTATTGGATCTCATAGAACCCCCTGCGATGCGTTGCGCATGCACGTAGTAGGTAGGTACACGCGGCTCCGCGCCGGCCGGCGGCGGTGGTGAACAGCCGGCGAATGGATCACACGATGGGGGCAACTCTGACCGATGAACCGTTCATGCCAGGTAAATGGGACGGAAAGAGAAGCTCAAGTAACCGTCACCTAGGGGGATTTGAGCGGTTTTTCCTTACAGCTGTGTTACGAAGGGACTTGTTCCCTGGTCATGAGAGCGGCTCGGCTCCGCGCTCCTTGAGCATCCCGGCCATCACCTGGAGCTCCGACTGCTGCGCGTCCACCATGCCCTGGGCCAGCCGTTTCTCCACGCCCACCGTGCACTTGGCCACGCAGCCCTCGGCCATGTGGATGCCGCCCTTGTGATGATTCGTCATCAGCTGGAGATAGAAGATCTCAGCCTGCTTCCCGTTCAGGGTCGCGAGCTTCTTCATCTGCGTATTGGTGGCCATACCGGGCATCAGCGAGCCGTCCTTGGCCGTGACCATGTCGCCCATGCCCATCCAGGTCATCGGCGGGTCCGCGGACACCTTCGGCAGCCCCCACAGATCCAGCCAACCCAGCAGCATCCCGCGCTGGTTGGCCTGCGTCTGCGCGATGTCGTAGGCGAGCCGCCGTACGTCCTCGTCCTTCGTGTGGTCGCGGACGATGTACGACATCTCGACGGCCTGCTGGTGATGCACCGCCATGTCCCGAGCGAAGCCCGCGTCCGCCGAGTCCGCACTCGGCGTCCGCTGTGCCGCCCTGCCGTCACCGGAGCCGGATCCGGATCCGGAGCCCGAGTCGGCGACCGCGTACGTGACGGCGCCGGCCGCGACGAGCACCGCCGCCGCGGCCCCCGCCGCCCAGCCGATGGCGCGCCGGCTCACTTCATCACCCCACCGGTGCACGAGGCACCCGGCTCCGGCGTCTGCGGCCCCTGCACGAAGTCCGCGAAGAACTTGTTCACTTCGGGATCGCTCGCGCTCTTCACGGCCACCTGGTGCCCCCACGCCGACAGCATCAGCGGCGCGGCCTGGTTCTCGTACGGGCTCATCAGCGAGTACGGCGTCTTCTTCACCTTCGCCGAGAGCGCCTCGATGTCGGCCTTCGCCGCCTTGGGGGTGTACGTCACCCACACCGCGCCGTGCTCCAGCGAGTGCACCGCGTTCTCGTCGTGCAACTGCTGCGTGTAGACGTCACCGTTGCAGTCCGCCCACACCGGGTTGTGGTTGCCGCCCACCGGCGGATGCATCGGATACGACACCGGGGTCGTCACATGGGTCCGCGACAGCGTGCCCTTCCAGGTGCGCACCCCGTCCTTCCCGGTCGTGAAGTGCCCGGAGTCCCCGGAGCTCTTGCTGTTCACATCCCCGGTGTCCTTGCCGTTGTCGCCGCTCGCGGCCGTGTCCTTCTTCCCGGACCCGGACCCGGAGTCCGCGAGGACGACACCGCCCACGACGAGCCCGGCGACGACGACCACGGACGCGGCGATGACGAGCGTCCGGTTCCGGCGCGCGCGCGAACGCTCGGCGCGCCGCATCTCCTCGATGCGCGCCTTGCGCGCCGCGCTGTTGCTGTTGTTGGCGGAACCCATGAGGCGATGTCCTTCTGGGGGGAGCGGGCGGACAGGGGGTGGAGCCCGCTGATCGTAATGGGGG
>NZ_MUNF01000057.1 GCF_002154555.1 Streptomyces murinus | reverse complement strand
CGGTTGTCGTTCCCGGCGACGCGTCCGGCCCGGTCGCGTCGCCGGGAACGACAACCGCGTCGAGGTCCGGCAGGCCGCCCCCGAGGCCGGCCGGGAGGCCGCCGGTCCCGTCCAGAACAACACCGCCAAGGACCACGGCACCGTCTACACCGTGATGAACGGCGATCTGCACGTCCACCACGAGACCCCGGAAGAGGCCTGAACTACCGGGGCAGGACCACCACATAGGCGGCGGGCTCGCGGTCGTCCGCCGCCATCAGGGCCGTACGGACCACCGCGGCCTGCTGCTCCATCGCGTCCCTGAGCTTCCTCGGGGTCAGATGGACGACCGTGATGCCGAGCCGCTCCAGGTGCTCCCGCTTGCGGGCGTGGCGCGACCACTCCGACTCCTCGTCGGACTCGCCCTCCGCGTGCCCGTGCTGCGCCCGGGTGTCCAGCTCGACCGCGACCGCCTGGTCCGGCCAGTACGCGTCCAGGGCGCCGAGGCGGGGCCCGCCGGGCAGCCGCAGCTCGACGTTCCACAGCGGGTCCGGCAGGCCGTGCTCGGACACCATCCGGTACAGCCGGCTCTCCGCGATCGCGCGGCCCTCCGCCACCAGCGAGCCCACCGCGTCCCTCACCTGCGGCAGCCCGAGCAGGTTCGCGTCGGTCAACTCCCGTACGACGGCGGCCGGTTCGCAGTGTCCATCGCGCACCGCCTCGGTCAGCAGCCGCCGTACCGCCGCCCCGTCCCGCAGCTCCGCGACCGCGTCCGCCAGCGCCCGTGGCACCGGTGCCAGCGGCAGCCCGGTCACCGTGGCGGGGGTGGGCAGGTCGGCGGTGCGCAGGACGCGGACGTAGCCGGTGGAGCGCAGTCGGCGCTGCCGGGGCACCAGGACGTCGACGCGCTCCAGGTCCGCCGGCGCCGGTGTCCCCGTGAAGCCGTACAGGGCGAGCGCCGCGAGGCCGGTGAGCACCGCGCCCGGGTAGGGCGGCCGGTACGCGTGCCGCCCGGTCGGCTGGACCGGGACGCCGGGCGCGGGTTCCCGGGCCGCGTACCGCAGGGCGCCGTGCAGCCGCTCCTCGCCCGTCGGCGGCCCGGGGTGCAACAAGTAGATGTGCGGCAGCAGTTGGGACCAGGGCCCGCCCGGGCGGCACCGTGCGGAGAGTTCGGCCGTGGTCACCCCGTGGGCGCGCAGCTGGGCCGTGGTCAGGACCCGCTGATGGGGCTCGGCGAGCGGGCCGAGGTGACCGAGGGAGCCGGAGGAGAGCGGTGCATTGTGCGTCATGCCCTTCGGATGCCCACCCTTGGTCCCCCCTTTAACCGCTGTTACACGGTCGTCGAGAAATGCGGACAAGGTAGTACTAAAGGTCAGGTGTTCGGATGCCGAAAGGGCACCGGAAACCCCTGGTCCGCTCGGGTGCGGACCAGGGGTTACGGCCTGGTGGGTACGGGTCCCGTAACGGTCACCGACCGCCAAAGCTCAGGCCAAAGCTCAGTCCAGGCCAAAGCTCAGCTCGGGCCAAAGCTCGGCTCGGGCGACAGGTCAGCCGGCCTGTGCGTCGCGCTCCTGTGCGCGCAGGGCCCGCGCCAGGTCGTCCCGCGCCTCCAGCACCAGCCGCCGCAGCGCAGGCGCCGCCTCCTCGTGCGCCGCGAGCCACGCGTCCGTCGCGGCCAGCGTCCCGGGCCGGTCCTGGAGCGCCGGGAACAGTCCGCTGACGATGTCCATGCCGATCTGGATCGAACGCTCCTGCCAGAGCCGGTCGATGGCCGCGAAGTACTTCTCGGCGTACGGCGCGGTCAGCTCCCGCTGGGAGGGCTGGTCGAAGCCCGCGATGGTGGCCTCCACCAGCGCGTTCGACAGCGTGTCGGACTCCACCACCTGCGCCCACGCCTGCGCCTTGACGGCCGCCGACGGACGGGCCGCCAGGCAGCGCACCTGGTGGCGCTTGCCGGACGCGGTGTCGTCCCGGGCCAGCTCGGCGGCGATCACGGACTCGTCCGCCACGCCATGGGCGGCCAGCGGGCCGAGGAACGCCCAGCGCAGCTCCTGGTCCACCTCCAGGCCCTCGATGGACGCGGTGCCGTCCAGCAGGTCCTTCAGCAGCGCGAGATCCGGCTCGGCCGAGGCCGTCGAGGCGAAGAAGCGCGCCCAGGCCAGCTGGTGCTCGCTGCCCGCGTCGGCCGCCCGCAGCTGACGCAGCGCGCCCTCGGCGAGCAGCGCGCCACCCGTCTCCCGCCAGTCGGGGGCGGCGTAGCGGTCCAGCGCGGTGTGGGTCCAGGCGTGCAGCATCTGGAGCACACCGATGTCGGACTCGCGGCTCGCGAACCGCAGCACCAGGGCGATGAAGTCCCGGGCCGGCAGCAGCGCGTCCCGGGTCATGTTCCACAGCGCCGACCAGCACAGCGCGCGTGCCAGCGGGTCGGTCAGGTCGCCCAGGTGCTCCAGCAGCGTGTCCAGCGAGGCCGCGTCGAAGCGGATCTTGCAGTAGGTGAGGTCGTCGTCATTGACCAGCACCAGGTCCGGGGCCTCGGCACCGGCGAGGTCCGCCACGACCGTACGCGGGCCCTCCACGTCCGTCTCCACCCGCGCGTACCGTTCCAGGGCGCCGCCCTCGGTCAGCCGGTACAGGCCCACCGCGATCCGGTGCGGGCGCAGCTCGGGGTGCGACTCGGCGGCCTCCTGGAGCACCGCCAGCTCCGCGACGCGGGAGTCCGCCAGGAGCACCTGCGGGGTCAGCGCGTTCACCCCGGCCGTCTGGAGCCAGGACCGCGACCAGGCCGTCATGTCCCGGCCGCTGGTCTCGCCGAGCACCGACAGCAGGTCACCCAGGCGCGTGTTGCCGTACGCGTGCCGCTTGAAGTAGCGGCGGGCGCCCTCCAGGAAGGCGTCCTGGCCGACGTACGCCACCAGCTGCTTGAGGACGGAGGCGCCCTTGGCGTAGGTAATGCCGTCGAAGTTGAGCTTGGCGTCCTGGAGGTCGCGGATGTCCGCGGTGATCGGGTGCGTGGACGGCAGCTGGTCCGCGCGGTACGCCCACGCCTTGCGGCGGTTGGCGAAGGTGATCCAGGCGTCCTTGAAGCGGGTCGCGCCGACATTGCCGAACGTGCCCATGAAGTCCGCGAAGGACTCCTTCAGCCACAGGTCGTCCCACCAGGCCATGGTGACCAGGTCGCCGAACCACATGTGCGCCATCTCGTGCAGGATCACATTGGCGCGGGCCTCGTACGACGCCTGCGTCACCTTGCCGCGGAAGATGTACTCCTCGCGGAAGGTCACCAGGCCCGGGTTCTCCATCGCGCCCAGGTTGTACTCCGGCACGAACGCCTGGTCGTACTTCCCGAACGGGTACGGGTAGTCGAAGTTCTCGTGGAAGAAGTCCAGGCCCTGCTTGGTGACCAGGAAGACGTCGTCGGCGTCGAAGTGCGGCGCGAGCCCCTTGCGGCACATCGCGCCCAGCGGGATCTCCAGCGTCGTACCGTCCGCGAACGTACGGGAGTAGGAGTCCGTCACATAGTGGTACGGCCCCGCCACCACACAGGTGATGTACGTCGAGATCGGCTTCGTCTCCGCGAACTTCCAGACGCCGTCGGTGAGTTCACCGGCGCCGTTGCTCCACGCGGTCCAGCCCTCGGGCGCGCGCACCTCGAAGCGGAAGGGCGCCTTGAGGTCCGGCTGCTCGAAGTTGGCGAACACCCGGCGGGAGTCGGCCGGTTCGTACTGCGTGTAGAGGTAGACCTCGCCGTCCTCGGGGTCCACGAACCGGTGCAGGCCCTCGCCGGTGCGGGAGTAGGCGCACTGGGCGTCGACCACCAGCTCGTTCTCCGCGGCCAGGTCCTCAAGCGCGATCCGGGCGCCGTCGAAGACCTCGCTCGGGTCGAGGTCCTTGCCGTTGAGCGACACCGCGGTCACGCTCGGCGCGATCAGGTCGGCGAAGCTGGACGCGCCCGGCTCGTTGCAGCGGAAGCGGATCGTGGTGACCGAGCGGAACGTGCGCGGCTCGCCGTCCGCGTCGCCGACGGCCGACCTGAGGTCCAGGGACACGTCGTATCCCTCGACGGACAGCAGTGCGGCCCGCTCCCGGGCCTCGTCGCGGGAAAGATTCTCACCGGGCACGGCGGCACTCCCTTGTGATCGCGTGATTCAGGTCTGAACAGCACCGATCCTGCCATGTGCCCCTGACAGGAATCATCGGGGAATGCCCTCCGGGACGACGTCGTTGATCCCTCAAGAAGACCGTTTCGCTGAGGAGAGCCATGTCCGAGACCGCTTCCCCGTCCGGCAAGACCCCTGTCGACTTCTGGTTCGACCCGCTGTGCCCGTGGGCCTGGATGACCTCCCGCTGGGTCCTGGAGGTGGAGAAGCTCCGCGACATCGAGGTCCGCTGGCACGTCATGAGCCTCGCCGTCCTCAACGAGGACAAGCTGGACACGCTGCCCGAGGAGTACCGGGAGATGCTCGCCGTGCGCGCCTGGCAGGGCGTCCGGGTCGTCACCGCCGCCTGGCAGAAGCACGGCCAGGAGGTCGTGGGCTCGCTGTACACCGCGCTCGGCACCCGCATCCACAACAACGGCGAGGGCATCACCCTGGAGTCCATCGCCGGGGCGCTCGCCGACGTCGGCCTGCCCGCCGAGCTGATCGACTACGCCGAGCAGCAGGACTTCGAGTTCGACGCCGAGCTGCGCGCCTCCCACAAGGAGGGCATCGACAAGGTCGGCCAGGAGGTCGGCACCCCGGTCATCGCCGTCCCCGGCGACGACGGCGAGCAGATCGCCTTCTTCGGCCCCGTCGTCACCCCCGCCCCCAAGGGCGAACAGGCCGCCCGCCTCTGGGACGGCACCCTGGCGGTCGCCTCGGTCCCGGGCTTCTACGAGATCAAGCGGACGCGGACGCAGGGTCCGGACTTCAGCAACCTGTAGGCCGGACGGGCTGAGGGCCCGGCGGGATGCCGGGCCCTTGTCGCCGACGGAACGGCAGTTCCCTCAGGGGCGCGGG
>NZ_MUNF01000569.1 GCF_002154555.1 Streptomyces murinus | reverse complement strand
GAACGCGCGCGCGTTCGCCAGGCAGGAGGACGAGGAGGGCCAAGGGGCCGGTCAGATCCCGCCCGGAGAGCGCCGAGACCTCGGGGAGGGCCGGTGAAAAGCGCTCGATCTCGATGAGGTCCGCCGTCTCCACGCCCACGATGCCCCCGCTGAGATGTTCCGGGCGCTCCCAGACGCCGCCCTCCCCACGCGAGGAGTAGTACAGCTCTTCGGCCATGAGGCCGTCGCCCCTGCGGTGCAGAAGGAGGACGAACCCGAGGTCGCCGTCGATCCAGACGTCAGCGGCCTGGGGGGTACCGGCGTCCAGCGGCGGGCGCTTCACGGCGGTGCGGGCACCCAGCGGCACCCCCGACCGGAGGGCGGTCCCGGCGATGTCAGCCATCGCGCAACGCGACAGGGGCAGCGCCGGCCGACATGGCCGAAGGGCGGGCACGCCTCCGTGCCCCGCGTCGCCGCCCGAGGAGGCCGGGGCGCGGGGCAGACGCCCGGAGGCCCGGATCGTCAGGCTGAGATGCCGTCGATCCGGGCCATGGCGTCGTCCGCGCCGTACGGCTGTAGGTAGGGCAGCCAGCGCGGGTCCCTATGGCCGGTGCCGATGATGCGCCAGGCCAGACCGGTGGGCGGGGCGGGTTTGTGGTGCAGGCGCCAGCCCAGTTCGACGAGGTGGCGGTCGGCCTTCACGTGGTTGCAGCGGCGGCAGGAGGCCACCACGTTGTCCCAGACGTGCTTGCCCCCGCGGCTGCGCGGGATGACGTGGTCGACGCTGGTTGCGACGCCACCGCAGTACATGCACCGGCCCCCGTCGCGCGCGAAGAGCGCACGGCGGGTGAGCGGAACGGGCCCGCGGTAGGGAACCCGGACGAATCGCTTGAGCCGGACCACGCTGGGTGCGGGGAGTGTGACGGTCGCGCTGTGCATGAAGGCGCCGGATTCCTCCAGGGAGACGGCCTTGTTCTCCAGGACGAGGATGAGCGCGCGGCGGAGCGGTACGACGCCGAGCGGCTCGTACGACGCGTTGAGGACCAGGACATGCGGCACGGGTGCCTCCTTGGGCGTCGGCGGCGCGTGGCTCGCGCCGGGACGATCTGCAGCCAGTCTCCCCTCATGCCTGGTGGCGGCGCCACCATGTCCCGGTAACGGGCTGGGAGTGTTTTCGACCACAGGTGATACATCCCCAGGATCACGGCCTGTTCAAGCCAGGGTGAGCCGTGTCTCTCCTGCGCCCCTCCTTGGCGGATCCGCACAGGACACCCACAATGCCCCGTTAGTGTGGTGGTGCTGGCCGTCCGGTGATCTTTTCGTGACCTCGCAGACCCTGCCCGCCCCACCGGTACGGACCGTGCAGCACCTGGAGGTACCTGCCGTGTCGTCCTTGCCCGTGGTCCTGATGGCCGCCGGTGCGTCTTCGTCCCCGTCGCCGTCCCCTTCGGGTACGGCACCCGCGGTGCCGACGCTCCAGGACGCCCAGGAGAGCGCGACGAACGCGGCGAGCTGGGTCGAGCAGAACTGGTCGACGTGGCTCGCCATGGGACTCCAGATCCTGCTGATCATCGTCGTGGCGGTCGCGCTGAGATCGGTGGTGCGGCGGGCGATCACCAAGCTGATAGAGCGGATGGCCCGGACCGCGCAGGCCGTGGACGGCACCGCGCTGGGCGGGCTGCTGGTCAACGCGGAGCGGCGGCGGCAGCGGTCGGCGGCGATAGGGTCCGTGCTGCGCTCGGTGGCGAGCTTCCTGATCCTCGGTACGGCGGCGCTGATGGTGCTGTCCACCTTCAAGATCAACCTGGCCCCGCTGCTGGCGTCCGCCGGTGTCGCCGGTGTCGCGATCGGTTTCGGCGCGCGGAACCTCGTCACGGACTTCCTGTCCGGCGTGTTCATGATCCTGGAGGACCAGTACGGCGTCGGTGACGTGATCGACGCGGGCGTGGCCACCGGCGAGGTGATCGAGGTCGGGCTGCGGGTGACGAAGCTGCGCGGAGCCGAGGGCGAGATCTGGTACGTCCGCAACGGCGAGGTCAAGCGGATCGGCAACCTGTCCCAGGGCTGGGCGACGGCCGGGGTCGATGTGACCGTGCGGGCGAGCGAGGATCTGGACAAGGTCAAGGCGACGCTGGACGAGGTCGCCGAGAAGACGAGCAAGGAAGAGCCCTGGAACGAGCTGCTGTGGGGCCCGATCGAGGTCCTCGGCCTGGACTCCGTGCTCATCGACTCCATGGTGGTCCGCGTCTCCGCCAAGACCATGCCCGGCAAGTCCGTCACCGTCGAACGCGAGCTGCGCTGGCGCATCAAGCGCGCCTTCGACGCGGCACACATCCGCATCGTGGGCGGCGCGACGGCCGTCGAGGACGTGGAAGACCTCCCCGACCCGACCGCCGCGGTCGCCGCCCCCTCCGCCTTCTCCAACTCCGACTCCCCGCAGTCGATGGCGACGACCCCGATCACGACGCAGCGGACGGTTCCGCCGAGGAAGTAGGGGAACGGTTCAGCACGCTCGTTCGAGTGAAGGGGTGGGGCATTCCGGCGCGGTGGCGTTCGGGGTGCCCCATCGTTCTGCCGGGGCGCCCGGAGCGGGCTTAGCCTGGCATCGATGCGACAAGGAGAACGAGCGATGAGCGCCGGACCTCTCGTGGAGCCGATGATGACGCAGGACCCCATCGATCTGCTGATCGCGTTCGAGAAGGCGTCGGTGGCGCCGATTCGACCCGAGTACATCGAGGGGACGGTCATCGTGCCGCCGCAGCCGGATTACAACCACAGCAAGGGCGCGGTCAAGCTCACCTTCCAGCTCCATATGGCCGGACTCGATCTGGCGGGTATGGGCATGGGCTTTCGCGCGGCCCACCAGGACGGCAGCACCATGGCACTGGTGATCCCCGACTTCTACATCCTGCGCCGTGAGCCGACCGAACTGGACAGCTCGTACCTCAAGGTCCACAAGGGCTGGTACCCGATCGGCATGATCGCTCTGGTCGGCGAGGTCACGTCGTCCAACCACGCCATCGACACGGGGGCCAAGCTGGCCGCTTACGCCGCAGCCGGAATCCCGGTCTACGTCCTGATCAACCGCGAAACGCGGACGGCCCACTGCTACACCGGACCGACCCTACCCGGTGACAACCCCGTAGAGGCGTACTACGAGCACGACACCAAGGTCGACCTCGGCGACCCCCTCCCCCTTCCGGCGCCGTACCCCACCCTCGACACCAGCCCCTTCTTCGTCACCGGCTGACGCACCCTCCGCATCCCCGAGATAACGACTCTGTTGCCTCGGGGGTCCCGCGTATTGACGCCCCCTCCCCGCCGGGCTTACGTTCGGGCGGAATAGGAAAGTTTCCTAACAGTGAGGCAGGTGTCGGGACCCATGGCAGGAACGGCCGGTACGCCGGGGACTCCGCGCGTGCTGCGGGCGATGAATGATCGTGCCGCGCTGGATCTGCTGCTGGAGCACGGGCCGTTGTCCCGGACCCGGATCGGGAATCTGACGGGACTGTCCAAGCCCACCGCCTCCCAGCTGCTGGCCCGCCTTGAGGCCGCGGGGCTGGTCAGGGTCACCGGGACCAGCGAAGGGCGGCCGGGGCCCAGCGCCCAGCTGTACGCGGTGCACCCCGGCGCCGCCTACGCCGCCGGCCTCGACGTCGCCCCGGACCGCATCCGCGCCGCCGTCGCCGACATCACCGGCCGCACCATCGGCGAGTACGAGCTGCCCACCCCCGGCAGAAGGCCCGCGCAGTCCGTCGTACGGCAGGTCACCGACGCCCTCGACGGTGCCGTGAAGGCGGCCGGGCTGGCACGCGGCGAGCTGCACCGCGTCGTCATCGGCACGCCAGGCGCGTTCGACCCGAACACCGGGCGGCTGCGCTACGCCTCGCACCTGCCCGGCTGGCACTCCCCCACGCTGCTCGACGAACTCGCCGCCGCGCTGCCGATGCCGGTCGAGTACGAGAACGACGTCAATCTCGTCGCCGTCGCCGAACAGCGCCTGGGCGCCGCCCGCGGCCACGGGGACTTCGTGCTGCTGTGGAACGAGGAGGGCCTCGGCGCCGCCCTCGTCCTCGGCGGCCGGCTGCACCGCGGCTGGACCGGCGGCGCCGGTGAGGTCGGCTTCCTGCCGGTGCCGGGCACGCCCCTGGTGCGCCAGGTGACCCGGGCCAACAGCGGCGGCTACCAGGAGCTGGCCGGCGCCCAGGAACTGCCGAAGCTGGCCCGTGAACTCGGCGTCCCGGACGTGCCGCCGGGGCCGTACACCGAGTCGGCCCGCGAGCTGCTGGCGCGCGCCGCCGACCACGCGGACGGCCCGCACCGGGAGCTGCTGACGGCGTACGCGACCCGTCTCGCCACCGGTCTCGCCGCGCTCGTCTCGGTCCTCGACCCCGAACTCGTCGTCCTCAGCGGCTCCGCCCTGACCGCGGGCGGCGAGGTACTGCGCGCCCTGATCCAGGCCGAGTTGGAGGAGCTGGCGGCGGCCCGGCCCCGGCTCGTCCTCGGCGACATCCGTGAACACCCTGTTCTACGCGGCGCGTTGGAGTCCGCGCTCGCCACCACCCGGGACGAGGTCTTCGACACCTCGCGCTGACCGCCCCGGGCCCCAATAAAGCCCGGGCCATGAATTGCCCCCGCACCGCGCCCTCCCCACCCCGACCCGAACCGTCCTGGGAGATCCGCCATGCCCACAGCAACACCCGGAGTCACCAGAGCCACCCGCAAAGCCGCCCTCGCCCTCACCGCCTCCGCCGTGCTGCTGACCGCCGCCTGCACCGGGCAGTCCGACGCGGGTGCCACGGACGACCCCACCAAGGACACGACGATCAACTTCTGGCACGCCTGGAGCGCGCCGAACGAGGTGGCGGCGGTCAAGTCCCTGGTCGCCGGGTTCGAGAAGGCGCACCCCAACATCCATGTGCACATCGTCGGCAACATGACCGACGACAAGATCAACCAGGCGCTGCGCACGGGCGGCGGCGACGCCCCGGACGTGATCTCCTCCTTCACCACCAACAACGTGGGCAAGTTCTGCTCCTCCGGCGCGCTGATCGACCTCGACCCCTTCCTGAAGAAGGCGGGCATCGACCCCGCGACGACCTTCCCGAAGGCCATGAACGAGTACACCCGGTTCGACGGCGACCGCTGCACCGTGCCCCTGCTCGGGGACGCCTACGGGCTGTACTACAACAAGACGGCGTTCGCGAAGGCCGGGATCAAGCAACCCCCCAAGACCTGGAGCGAGTTCGAGGCCGACGCCAAGCGGCTGACGGTGCCCGCCGGGGACTCGTACAAGCAGCTCGGGTTCATGCCCGACTACCACGGCTGGGAAACCACCACCGAGCACTACTTCGGCCAGTTCTCGCCGACGTACTTCACCGCGGACGGCAAGTCGAACGTCGCCAAGGACCCGGCGTTCAAGCAGGGGTTCGCGCTTCAGAAGCGGCTCGTGGACGAACTCGGCGGATTCCGGAAGCTGGAGAGGTTCCGCTCCACCCTCGGCGACGAGTGGGGCGCCAAGCACCCCTTCCACACCGGCCAGGTGGCCATGCAGCTGGACGGCGAGTGGCGGCTCGGGATGGCCGAACAGGCCAAGCCGAAGTTCGAGATAGGCGTCGCCCCGCTGCCCGTACCGGACGATCAGTTGGACCAGTACGGCAAGGGCTACATCACCGGCACCATCACCGGCATCGCCGCCACCAGCCACAAGCAGAACGCCGCCTGGGAGTTCGTGAAGTACATCAGCACGGACACGGACGCGGTGGTCGGCTTCGCCAACGACATCCACAACGTGCCCTCCACCCTCGCCGCCCTCAAGTCCCCCAAGCTGAAGTACGATCCGCGCTTCAAGACCTTCCTGGACATCGCCGCCGACCCCGACTCCACCACCACACCCGCCTCCCTCAACGGCGGCCAGTACCTGGTGACGCTCCAGCAGTTGGGCTACGACTACGAGAGCGGCAGGGTCACCGATCTGGCGGCCGGGCTGAAGAAGGCCGCCGCGCAGATCGACACGGACATCGCGCAGGCGAAGTAGCCGATGAGCACGCTCACCCTGGCCGCCAAGCGCCGCCGCTCGGCGCTGCGCACGCTCGCCTTCCTGTCGCCGTGGCTGATCGGCTTCGCGGTGTTCTTCGCGTACCCGCTGCTCTCCACGGTCTACTTCTCCTTCATGCACTACGACGGCTTCCGGCCGCCCACCTGGAGCGGCGGGAAGAACTGGACGTACGTCTTCACGCACTACCCGCTGTTCTGGCCCGCGCTGCGCAACACGCTGTGGCTGGTCGTGGTGATGGTGACCCTGCGCGTGGCCTTCGGGCTCGGCATCGGGATGCTCATCACGAAGATCAAGACGGGTACCGGCGTCTTCCGCACCCTGTTCTATCTGCCCTACCTCGCCCCGCCGGTCGCCGCCACCATGGCCTTCGCGTTCCTGCTCAACCCCGGTACCGGGCCGGTCAACTCACTCCTGGAGAAGGCGGGGATCCCGGCGCCGGGCTGGTTCAACGACCCGGACTGGTCCAAGCCGGCGCTGACCCTGCTCGCGCTGTGGGGCATCGGCGATCTGATGGTGATCTTCATGGCCGCGCTGCTCGACGTGCCGAGGGAGCAGTACGAGGCGGCCGAGCTGGACGGCGCCTCCGCCTGGCAGCGGTTCCGGTACGTGACCCTGCCGAACATCTCCCCCATCGTGATGTTCGCCGTCGTCACCGGCGTGATCCAGGCGATGCAGTGCTACACGGAGCCACTGGTCGCGGGCAAGGTGGCCTCCGGGGTGATCCAGGGCGCGGGCGCCCAGTTCGAGCCCGGCTACCCGGACAAGTCCACGCTCACCCTGCCCCAGCTCGTCTACAACCTCGGCTTCCAGCGCTTCGACTACGGCTCCGCGTGCGTCGTCGCCCTCGTACTCTTCGCCCTCTCCATGGCGTTCACCGCGCTTCTGATGCGGCGCCGGGGCGGCCTGATCCAGGCAGGTGACTGACCATGACCCAAGTGCTCACCGAACCACGGAAGTTGGCCGAGCCGTCCGCGCCCGCGCGACGCACCGCCCGCCGCAAGGAGCTGCTCCGGTGGATCGCGGTGCACTCCCTCGGCGTCGCCGCCGCGCTCTTCTTCGTGCTGCCCTTCGTGTTCGTGCTGCTGACCTCGCTGATGAGCGACAGCCAGGCACTGAGCCGGGACCTGATCCCGGGCACCTGGGAGTGGGGCAACTACCGCAAGGTCTTCGACACGCCCGGCTTCCTCACCTGGTGGCGCAACACCCTGATCTACGCGGGCCTGGGCACCGCACTGACCGTGGTGTCCTCGATCCCGGTGGCGTACGCGCTCGCCAAGTTCCGCTTCCCTGGCCGCAATCTGGCCCTGATGCTGGTGATCTCGATGATGATGCTGCCCCCGCAGGTCGTCGTCATCCCGATGTACCTCTTCTGGGCGAAACAGCTGGGCCTGTCAGGGACGCTGTGGCCGCTGATCATCCCGATGGCGTTCGGCGACGCGTTCTCCATCTTCCTGCTGCGCCAGTTCCTGATGACGATCCCGAACGAGTACGTCGACGCCGCCCGGGTGGACGGCTGCGGCGAACTGCGCACCCTCGTCCGGGTCGTACTGCCGATGGCGAAGCCCGGCATCGCCGCCGTGGCCCTCTTCCAGTTCTTCAACGCCTGGAACGACTACTTCGGCCCCCAGATCTACGCCTCCGAGAACCCCGGTGCCTGGACGCTGAGTTACGGCCTGGAGTCCTTCAAGGGCGCGCACCACACCGACTGGAACCTCACCATGGCCGCGACGGTGCTGGTCATGGCCCCCGTGATCCTCGTGTTCTTCTTCGCCCAGAAGGCATTCGTCGAAGGCGTCACGCTCACCGGAGTGAAGGGTTGATCTCTGTATGAAACTCACCGTGGTCGGCGGCGGCTCGACCTACACCCCCGAACTCGTCGACGGCTTCGCCCGGCTCAGGGACACCCTGCCCGTCGAGGAACTGGTGCTGGTGGACCCCGACGCCGAACGCCTGGAGCTGGTGGGCGGGTTGGCCCGGCGGATCTTCGCCAGGCAGGGGCACGGCGGCCGGATCGTGACCACCGCCGACCTGGACGCGGGCATCGACGGCGCCGACGCGGTGCTGCTCCAGCTGCGCGTCGGCGGCCAGGCGGCCCGGCGGCAGGACGAGACCTGGCCGCTGGAGTGCGGCTGCGTCGGCCAGGAGACCACCGGCGCGGGCGGCCTCGCCAAGGCGCTGCGCACCGTACCGGTCGTGCTGGACATCGCCGAGCGGGTCCGGCGCAGCAATCCGCGCGCCTGGATCATCGACTTCACCAACCCGGTCGGCATCGTCACCCGCGCCCTGCTGCACGCCGGGCACCGCGCGGTCGGCCTGTGCAACGTGGCGATCGGCCTCCAGCGCAAGTTCGCCGACCGCCTCGGGGTGACCCCGCAGGACGTGCACCTCGCGCACGTGGGCCTCAACCACCTCACCTGGGAGACCGCCGTACGGCTCGGCGGGCCCGAGGGCGAGAACGTGCTGCCCAAGCTGCTCGCCGAGCACGGCGACGCCATCGCCGACGACCTGCGGCTGCCGCGCGCCCTCCTCGACCGCCTCGGTGTCGTCCCCTCGTACTACCTGCGCTACTTCTACGCCCACGACGAGGTCGTACGGGAGCTGCGCACCAAGCCGTCGCGGGCCGAGGAAGTGGCGCGGATGGAGCGGGAGCTGCTGGAGATGTACGGCGATCCGGCCCTGGACGAGAAGCCGGCGCTGCTCGCCAAACGGGGCGGGGCCTACTACTCGGAGGCCGCGGTGGACCTGGCGGCGGCGCTGCTGCGCGGCGAGGGCAGCCCGTACCAGGTGGTGAACACGCTGAACAAGGGCACGCTGCCGTTCCTCGCCGACGACGCGGTGATCGAGGTGCAGGCTGCGGTCGGCCCGACCGGTCCCGCGCCGCTGCCGGTGCCGGAGGTGGACCCGCTGTACGCGGGCCTGATCGCGAACGTGACGGCGTACGAGGAGCTGGCTCTGGAGGCGGCGCTGCGCGGCGGCCGGGACCGGGTCTTCCGCGCCCTGCTCGCGCACCCGCTGATCGGCCAGTACGAGTACGCCGAGACCCTGACCGACAGACTGATCGCACACAACCGGGAGCATCTCGCGTGGGCCTGACCTCGACCGACACCGCGAGCGTGCTCGCCATCGACGCGGGCAACAGCAAGACCGACGTGGCCGTGGTCAGTGCCGCGGGCGAGGTGCTGGCCACGGCGCGCGGCGGGGGCTTCCGGCCGCCCGCGGTCGGCGTCGCGGCGGCCTTCGACGCGCTCGCCGAGCCGGTGCGCCGGGCGCTGGCGGACGCAGGCCTGGACCGTGTCACCCATGTCTCCGCGTGCCTGGCCAACGCCGATCTGCCGGTGGAGGAGGAGCAGTTGGCGACCGCCCTGCACGCGCGCGGGTGGGGCGGGGCGGTGGAGGTGCGCAACGACACCTTCGCGATCCTGCGCGCGGGCGTCGCCGAGCCCCGGGGCGTGGCGGTGGTCTGCGGGGCGGGCATCAACTGTGTGGGGATGCGGCCCGACGGCCGTACCGCGCGCTTCCCGGCGATCGGCCGGATCTCCGGTGACTGGGGCGGCGGCTGGGGCCTCGCGGAGGAGGCGCTGTGGTTCGCGGCGCGGGCCGAGGACGGCCGGGGCGAGGCGACGGCGCTCGCGCGCACCCTGCCCGCCCACTTCGGGCTGTCCTCGATGTACGCGCTGATCGAGGCGCTGCACCTGGAGTATCTGGCGCCGGAGCGGCGGGGCGAGCTGGCCCCGGTGCTGTTCGCCACGGCGGCCGGCGGCGACCCGGTGGCGCGGGCGATCGTGGACCGGCTCGCGGACGAGGTAACGGTGCTGGCCACGGTCGCGCTGACCCGCCTTGAACTGCTGGACGAACAGGTGCCGGTGCTGCTCGGCGGGAGCGTGCTGACCGCCGGGCACGACCGGCTGGACGACGGCATCCGCGCCCGGCTCGCGGCCCGCGCCCCCAAGGCCGCCGTAC
>NZ_MUNF01000568.1 GCF_002154555.1 Streptomyces murinus | reverse complement strand
CGCCGCTCCCTCCGGGGATCTCGGCACACCGTGGCCCGGCGTCCCGTCCGGCGGTCCCGGCACCCCGCGGCGCGGCGCCGCCCGCTCACTCCTCGCCGCTATCTCCGGACCCTCGTCCTTCGCGGCCGGCTTGGCCGGCCCCCGGCGGCTGTGGCGTCCCACGGTGTCCTTCAGCTCCCCGCTTCCGTACCCTCGGCGGCTCCCCGGCCGCCCGTCTCCGTGCTGTCGTCGTCTCTACTGCCGTCGCTTCTACTGCCGTCGTCTCCACCGCCGGCATCCGCTCTACTGCCGGCATCCGCGCCGCCGTCGCCCCCGGCCTGCGCCATCAGCTCCCGGAAGGCCCGCGCCACCACGCCCGGGTACTCCATCATCGCCACGTGCCCGGCGTCCGGCAGGGACAGCAGCCGGGAGTCGCGGAAGGAGCGGGCGGCCTTGCGGGCCATGCGGTAGCCGACGAGCTGGTCCCGGCCGCCGTAGATCAGCAGGGTCGGCGCGAGCACCCGCTCGGCCTGCCGCCACAGC
>NZ_MUNF01000567.1 GCF_002154555.1 Streptomyces murinus | reverse complement strand
CCTCCGCGTCACCCTGGCCCATCAGCAACGCCGCCGCATACCGCCGTAGCTCCTCCGCGCCCCGGCCCGCGCGCTCCCGCTGGGCCAGGGCCGTCCACGGGTCGTCGTCCAGCGGGATGGCGGCGAACACCCCGGCCGTGGGGTGGTACTCCGGCCCCGCGCCCCCGAGGTCCCCCGCGGCCCCGAACCACTCCGGGATGCCCAGTTCCCGCGCGAAGTCCACGGTGAACGCGGTCCCCACGAGGTGCAGCCCGACCTGCGCCACCGCGCCCTGCCCCGGACGCGTCGCCCCATGTCCCACGGGGTGATGGCTGCCCGCCACCATCTCGTGATCGCTGAGCACCGCCCGCGCCCTGGCCTTGCCGACGCGCAGGGTGCCGTCCGTCCTGAGGGCCTTGAGCAGGGCGTCGTACGCGGTGGCGGTGCGCCGGCCGCCGCTGAGCGAGGGATGCTGGAGGTGCACGACGCCGCCGGCCTCCCGCAGCCGGCGCAGCCGCAGGGCAAGGGTCTCGTCGCAGGCCTCGTGCTCGGCGCGGTCGTCGGTGACGGCGAGCCGTTCGCCCGCGCTCGCCACGAGGCGGCCGACCACCTCGGCGTACGCGCCGTCCCACACGGCGCGCACCACCGGGTCGGCGCCCCGGTACACATCGTTCACCGCGTCCACGAGTTCGCGCAGTACCCGTCCCCAGGCGGCCGCCCAGCCGACCTGGAAGCCGACGGGGTCCTCGTCCCACCCCTCCGGCAGCTCCGGGGGTCCCCATCGCCACCAGCGCGCGGGCTCGGCCGGGACTCCGCGTCCGGTGCGGCCGAAGTCGTCGGGGGCGATGGCGATGCTCTGCGCGGTGTCCCAGTAGGGGTAGACCCTGCGCACCCAGCTGAGCAGGTCGGCCACGCACAGCGGGGGCGTGTCGGTGTCCTCGGAGGGCTCCACAAGCACCCCGGCGCCGGTCTCGGCCGACAGGAAGCCGCGGGAGCCGACGTAGGCGGCGCGATTGTCGCAGATCAGCAGCGATGCCGCGCTGGAGCTGCTGCGCTTCTCCAGCAGCACCTTGCCCGCGTAGCGGGCCTTGAGATCGAACAGGGCGGTCTCGGAACGGGGTTCGAGTTTCGCCGAGGGGTGCTCGCCCCACAGCAGGACCAGGGTGACGCCCCGTTTGAGTGCCTCCTCGATGCCGGGCAGCAGCGGGTTGAGGGCCTCGTAGGCGATGGCGGGCGCGGCCAGCACCAGTTGGTGTTCGGCACGGTCGATCAGATCGCCGACGACATAGCCGACTCCGGCCCCGGGTGCCACCCGCTGGGCCCCGCAACGGGACCTGCGCGCCTCGGAGATCTGCTCCCGCAGCTGGTTCGTCCTGATCTCCAGGGCGTGGTGCCGGCCGGGCAGGTCCGGCAGTTCGGGTGCGCCGTCCAGTCCCTCGGCGAGCTGCTCCAGGTCGCGGATCAGCTCCTTGAGGGTGTCGGGCCGTACGACCTCCGGGACTTGGCGGTTCAGGAGTTTCTTGACGAAGGCGCTCTCAGCCCGGGTGTGCAGCAGATGGGTGATGTGCGCCTGGAAGAGCTGGGCGCCCCTGCGGCCCCAGCCGGGCGGCGCCTCGACGGGCACCGCGGCGATCTGGCCGCTGCCGGGGTCCCGTTTCACCACGACCTCGACCGTGCTCCAGCGGACCGCCTCGGGCGGGCTGAGCACGGGGTTGGTGAACGACACGTTCAGCACCCGGCGGCGCACGCCCCGGTCGCGGCGGTCCTCGGCGACGGCCCGGCGGACGGCGCGCAGCAGTTCGGTCTGCGGCAGGTCCTCCGCGGAGACGCCCCGGGCCACCGGCATCTCCAGGGCGCCCAGTGGCGCCCGGACGCCGCCGTCCCGGTAGGGCAGGATCGTCTCGGTCACCGGGTCGAACAGGAACTTGCGTGAATCCACGCTGGTGGCGACCGTCTGCGCGCCGTCGCCTTCGCCGAGGACCGCCTCGGCGGCCGGGGTGCCCTCCAGGGTGTGGGAGGTGAAGTCGACGGCGAGGAAGCCCCGGCTCCACAGGGCGTGCACCACGTCCAGCATCAGCCGTCGGGGCAGTGAGAAGAGGTCGCCGAGGGAGTCGACGGTGGTACGGCCGCCGGCCACCGCCGCGAGCACCAGCTCCTCCAGGGTCGAGGCGCCCTCCTCCGAACCGAGTTCCACCCTCAGGGTGATCACCCGGCAGGGCAGGGCCACCAGGGTCGTCTCACTCACCGGCGTCCTCCGCTGCCATGGCTCCGGCGGCGCCCTCGGACGCCTCGTCCCGCTGCGCGGGCGGGACCGCCCGCCGGCCGCCGGTGATGTCCTCGGTGACCGCGTCCACGATCACCCCGCTGTCCCGGAAGGCCTGGATGACCGTCCCCCAGTCCGCGCCGCCGTACTGCTCGAAATGCGCCAGGTCCCCTACGACGACGAGCAGTTGGCGCGCCCTGGACAGCATCACATTGACCACCTCGGGCTGCGCCGTGTGCCCGATGTTCCTGCGGGTGCCCTCGCCGCGCACGGCGCTGCGCACCAGGGAGACGATCACCACCTCGGCCTCGCCGCCCTGGAAGGAGTGCACGGTGTGCACCCGCCCCCGAAGCCCCTTGGCCTCCAGGATGCCCGCCTGTTTGCGGTAGGGAGTGATGACGACGAGGCCGCCGGGGTCCGTGCGGTGGGCGAGACCGAGCCGGGCCACGAGGTCGTCGATCAGCTCCGCCTCGCCCTCGTTGCCCCAGTAGGGGGTGTCGCGGCAGCCGTCGTGCCGCGCCGTGTCGAGCCACACCAGCGGCGCGTTCGTCACGTACGGCGGCTCGGTGCGGCCGTGGACCTGGTCGATGAACGGGTCCGAGGTCAGGAAGGTGCCGGTCGGGCCCGCGTCGGGGTAGAAGGCCCGGGCGAAGGGCACGGCGATGTCGGGGTGCATACGGAACTGGGTGACCAGGACGTCGACCGGGCGCCGCGCGGAGGCGGTGCGCCGCGGGTCGTGCCCCTCGAAGAAGCGCCGGAACATGTGCAGATGGTCCAGGTAGGCGTCCTGGTTGGCGAAGTGGGCCTGGATCCGGTCGTGTTCGTGGGCGGCGAGCCCCTCCAGGAAGCTCTGCATGTCCTGGGCGCGGTGCGGGCCGAGCTGCTGGTAGTCGCCGACCAGGGTCCAGCGCACGCCCCGGACCAGCGGCATGACGACCTCGGTGGGCCAGGCCTTGGCGGCCTCCTCGATGATCACCCAGTCGAACATGTCGCTGGGGTCGCTGACCTCTTCGGACAGCTTGCCCGCGATGGAGCAGGTGGCGAAGACGATGTCGGCGCCGGACTTCACCCGCTCGATCAGCTCCAGTCTGGTGTCGCCCGCGAGGTCGGCCCACCGCTTCATCAGCCGTTTCTCGTCCTCCCCGCGCGCCCCCTCGCAGCCCAGTTCCACCCGGCGGACGATATGCGTCACCAGGTCCTCGACGATGTCCACCGCCGTCAGCCGCCGTACGGGGCTACGGGCTTCCTCCCGCTCCTGGCTGAGGGAGAGTTCCCGCAGGGCGAGCAGGGAGCGGTCCTCGATGCGTGGCCGCAGCTCCTTGAGGATCTTCTCGGCGAGCTGGTCGAGCGCGTCGTTCGACTGCGCGCTCACCAGGACCCGGGATCCGTGCTCCATCTCCAGGAAGTCCCGCAGGGCCTTGGCGACCACGGTGCTCTTGCCGGTGCCGGGCGGGCCCTGGAGGGCGTAGAAGGGATGGAAGCGCAGCATGTTGGAGACGATGGCCTGGCCCTTGCCGCGCAGCTCGCTCTGGTCCCGGCTCGTGACTCCCCTGCTGCGCAGCTCGATGGCCTCCGGCGCGTCCAGGATGCGCACCAGTCCCGGCTTGTGCGCGAGGGAGTCCAGTCCGCGTGCCTCGCGGCGCAGTTGGATCTCGGTGCCGCGGTCCTCGTCGGGCCGGAGCCAGCCGCGCTCGGGTACCTGGCGGCCGTTGAGCGGCTGGATCTGCACCGAGTCCGCGTCCAGCCGTACCTTCAGCCGCGCCTCCACGGCCCGGCCGCCGAAGTAGGGGTCGGTGGGGTGGCCGTCCCGGCCGGTGCGGTCCTCCACCAGGGTGACCCGCGCCCATTCGTTCTCGGTGAGCAGCTGCCGGGCGAAGTCGCCGAGCGGGGGCCGGCGTCCGGGCTGGGCGTAGGAGGTGAGCAGCGGGTCGCCGTGCAGCCAGCGGCGGTCGCGCTCATGGTCCTGGGTGAGGACGATCGCGTCGCCCTCCTCCGAGCGCGCCAGCACATACGGGTACTGGCGGGCGCGGAGGGCGACGCCCTGGTACTCCAGCATGAACCGGTAGGACCGCAGCAGTTTCTGCGAGCCCTGGTGGTCCACGGCGCGCTCGGTGACGACCGCCTTGGTCAGCTCCTCCCAGGAGGGCCGCGGTTCGCCGCCCTTGTCCAGGCTCTGGCCGACCCAGAAGGGCACGAGGTCGACCTTGCCGATGCTGCGCCGGGGCCAGGCGGTCAGCAGGTCGTCCGCGTACCGCTTGTCCACCAGGTACTTGATGACCAGCGTGTCCTTGTGGACCTTCCGGCGGCGGCCGGTGATCGCCTCGTCGTAGTGGAACGCGCAGAACCAGACGGCCTGGTTGCCGATGAGCGCCCACTCCGCCTCGGCCTGGGACTGCGGCGAGTCGCCGTGCACAAAGCCCTGGGCGCCGCTCGGGCTGTGCACCAGCTGGGCCTGGCGCAGCTCGTCCTCCAGGAAGGTCTGTAGTTCCCGGCAGCCCTCGGGGGTGTCGGGGCGGTGGTCGGTCCAGCCCCGGTTCTCGTACACCGTCTGTACGGACTTCTCCGGCATGAACGCCAACAGCCGTGGTTTCTCGTCGTGTTGCTCCACCGGAGCGAAGCTGAGGGTGATCTCCGTCCAGTGGCGTTGCAGGGTGGCCGCCGCGTCGAAGGAGGAGATACGGCCGCTGGGGGACGGGTCGAGCATGTCCACCAGCACCTCGCGCAGCCGGCGCGGCACGCCGGTGGTGGTGGTCAGCGCCCGGCGCATCGCGGTGTGCAGCGCGGCCAGGGCCTCGGGGAGCCGCTCTTCGGGCGCCCGCTCGACCGCCGCGCACTCCTCGGGCAGCAGCTCGGTGACGGCGCCGAGGAACAACTCCCAGCCGAGCACGCCGAGTCCGAACACATCGGTGCTGCCGTGGTCGAGTCTGCGGACGCGCACCTTGCCGAGGAGGGAGGGGTGGGTCTCGGGCGCGAGGTAGGCGAGATGGCGGGC
>NZ_MUNF01000566.1 GCF_002154555.1 Streptomyces murinus | reverse complement strand
AGACAGGGGTGGGTGAGCTGCTGCGGATCGGCACGACGGCCCCTGCCGGGGCGGCGCAGGGGCCTGTTGGGCTGACGCCGGGCCATGCGGTGGCCGGCGCCGCGCCCGGGGCGGGTGGTCCGCTGGCGGTCGGCGGCTCCTCGCCGGATCGTGTGCCGGACCTGGACGACGTGAAAGCCCCCGCCGGGCCCGTCCCGGACGGCGGGGCCGCTTGCGCCGAAGGCGCGCCGGACGATGTGACGGCCGCTGCCGCGCCGGTGCCGGGTGCGGCGGGCCCCGTCGAGTCGGTGAGGGACGACGGGACGGCTCCCGCGGATCCCGTGCCGGACCGTGCGACGGCCTCCGCCGGTGCGTCTGCCCGGCTCTCTGCCGAGCTTGAGGTGGATGATGCGACGGCTCCTGCCGGGCCCGTCCCGGATGGTGTGACGGTTCCGGCCGAGTGCGTGCCGGACGATACGACGCCTCCTGCCGGGACCCTCGTCCACGCCTCCGCCGAGCATGTGGGGGACGACGCCGCGGTTGCCGTCCAGCGCGGGACAGGCCATGAGACGCGCTTTGCCGAGCCTGTGCCGGTCGATACGACGGCCCCCGCCGGCCTCACCAC
>NZ_MUNF01000565.1 GCF_002154555.1 Streptomyces murinus | reverse complement strand
ACCCAACACAAGCCCTCTTCCCCACAGAACCCCCACCCGGGAGTCACAAGATCTCCAAAGGAGAGGGACCTTACCCAGCTTTTACGTGTGCAGGTCAAGGGCTTACCGTCCACTCCTCAGGTCCGAAGGGTGGCAGTTTCGGCCACACAGGCGATTCGCCGGACCTAGGACTAAAAACAGGCCTTCACCCCTTTTTGAAGGCGTGAATTTCCGGCGGAGGTAGCGCAAATGGAACCTCCAGATCCAGCCAACTACGTTGACATCAACCGTGGTCCGCTTTGCTCAGATTTGGATTTCCCAATGCGGAACGAGCTGCCGACGGTAAGCATCCGGACACCCGGCCAATGCGGTTCCTGTAAGAGCCTCTGCCTCTTGACACACACCGTCAGGCCGCCTGGCCGAGCGCCCGGGTGGCGTGGGACATACGCTTGAGAGAAGCCCTGCCGATGATCCTCAGTCCTGGCGCCTTCCATCTCTTTCCGGCCTCCAACCCATGACGCCGAGTGGCAGTCCGTCCACGAGGCCGCCGGCGGGCACGGCATACGCCTAACGAGTTGGTGCGTGATAGCG
>NZ_MUNF01000564.1 GCF_002154555.1 Streptomyces murinus | reverse complement strand
GGACGAAAAGCCCTCGCCCCCCGGCCCGGCCACTGCCCGGACCGGGGGCGAGGGCTTTTCGTCCTGTTCAGCCAGGTTCGCCGAGACGGGCGAGGCCGTCCAGGATGCGCCGCAGTCCGAAGGTGAAGGCGTGCTCGGGGTCGTACATTCCCTGGTGCGCCTCTCCCGCGGCGCGGCCGATACGTGCGGCGAGGGGGAAGCGGGCCGGATCGAAGACCTTGGCCAGGAGGGGTTCGTGCGCGGCCCACCACTGCTGGTCGGACAGCGCGCTGTCCCGGACGGCCGCCTGGGTGTCGAGGGCCGCGCGGGCGACGCAGTGGACGAAGCCGAGGAGGAGGGTGAGGGCCGCGCCCCTCTCCACGTCACCGAGGCCCGAGCCCTCGAACGCGGCCAGTTCGTGCTCGTACTTGGTCATGAGGCCGGGTCCCAGTGGTGGCCGCGCCGTGGACAGGGTCGCCACCCAGGGGTGGCGGGCGTACAGGTCCCGGTTCTCCCGCGCCACGGCCTCGACCCTGCTGCGCCATGGAGCGTCCGCCCTGGCGCCGCGCGGCATCGACAGATACACGGAGTCCAGCATGAGGTCGAGCAGCTCCGCCTTGCCCGGCACATAGGTGTAGAGCGTCATCGGGGTGACCCCCAGCCGCCCGGCGATGCCGCGCATGGTCAGGGCCTCAAGCCCGGCGGAGTCGGCGAGTTCGACGGCGACCCCGACGACGGCGTCGACCGACAGACCCTGCCGGGGGCCGCGCCGCGCCCCCTCGGCTCCGGGCTCGCGCCACAGCAGTTCCAGGATGTGCGCCGGGTCGCACGCGCCCCCGTGTTCCTTGCGCTCCCGGCCCGGCATCTGGGCTTCCGCGAGGCCATGGCCGCCGACGGCTTCGCCTCGCTGGTTCGCGAGGACACACCCGATGTGATCCTGCTGCGGCGCGGCACCGAGGTCCTGCCGGAAGGCGTCCGGGACCAGCCCGCCGCAGGCGTGATCATCGCGTTCACCGTGGACGATCTGGACGCCGAGTACGAGCGGCTGAAGAGCGAGGGCGCGCCCGTCACCATGCCGCTGCGCGAGGAGCCCTGGGACGAACGCCTCTTCCAGATCACCGACCCCAACGGCGTCGTCATCCAGCTCGTCGCCTGGGTCACCCCCGAACACGCGTGACGCAACGCCAGAACCCCCTCCGGCGCGAGGCGCTGGAGGGGGTTCTGGCGTGTGTCGCGGCGTCGGACGATCAGACCGCGGCCGTCGCCTGCTCACCCGTAGGCCCGGAGACGGACTCGCCCGCCCCGTCGGCCCGCGCGGCCTCCTCGGTGTCCGAGGCCGGGGCCTCGATCCCCGGCTTCGGCAGGACCATGTACAGCACGCCGGAGATCACGATCGTCGCGACCCAGCCGAGGCCGTACTCGCCGATGACGTTGTTCTTGGCCAGCGGGCCGGTGAACCAGTCCGAGGTGGTGAACAGCAGGCCCGAGACCAGGCCGATCGCCCACGCGGCCACGGCGGCGGGGGAGAAGCCGCCCTTGTACCAGTAGGCGCTGGTGCGCGTGGTGTCGGCCATGGCCCGGCCGTCGTACTCCGTGCGGCGGAACATGTCCGCGCCGAACACGCCGACCCACGCCGAGAACGCGACCGCGAGCAGGGACAGGAAGGCGATGAAGGAGCCCATGAAGCTCGTCGCCACCAGCATCAGCACCCCGCCGAACACCAGCGAGATCACCGCGTTGACCGACACCGCCCAGTGCCGCGGCACCTTGAAGCCGAGGGTCTGCGCGGTGAAGCCCGCCGAGTACATCGACATCGAGTTGATCAGCAGCATGCCGACCAGCGCGATGAGCAGGTACGGCACCGCGATCCACGTCGGCAGGATCTTGCCCAGGAAGGACACCGGGTCGGCGGCCGAGGCCAGGTCCGGGGTGGCGACCGCCATCACCGCGCCCATCAGGACCATCGGCAGCACGACCACACCGGCGCCGCCGACCGCCGTACCCACGATCGCCTTCGAGGAGGCCGTGCGCGGCAGATAGCGGGTGAAGTCCGGGGCCGTCGGGATCCAGCTGACGCCACCGGCCGCGATCATGCCGATGCCGGTGATCACCGCGGCCGTGGAACCGGCGCTGTGGTCCATCACCTTCGACCAGTCCGTCTTCACCGCCAGGTAGACGAGGACCAGCACCGAGAAGGCGCCGAAGAAGTAGGTGGCGTACTTGTTGCACTTCTGCACGGCGTTGATGCCGAGCCCGGAGATCGCGAAGGTCGCCACCACGAACACCAGCAGCGTCACCATGTCCAGGACGCTGTTCGCCTTGATGCCGAACACGATGTCCAGGATGGAGAGCATGGCGTAGGCGCCGGTCACCGCGTTGATCGTCTCCCAGCCCCAGCGGGCCACCCAGATCAGCGAACCCGGCAGCAGGTTGCCCCGCTGCCCGAACACCGCGCGGGACAGCGCCATGCCCGGCGCCCCGCCCCGCTTGCCCGCGATGCCGATCAGGCCGACGAGGCCGTACGACACGACGGGCGCCGCCACCGCGACGACCAGCGCCTGCCAGATGTTCAGGTGGTACGCCACGACGAGGCTCGCGCCCATCGTCAGCAGCAGCACGCTGATGTTGGCGCCGACCCAGGTCGGGAACAGCTCACGGGTCCGGCCGGTCCGCTCGTGGTCCGGGACCTGCTCGATGCCACGGGTCTCGAGAGCGCCTTCGGTCTCGACGGTTTTGCTCATGGGGAAGGGTGCCCTAGAGGTGGGGGGAAGGGGACGGTCGGACTCTACGCGCGTCAACGCAGCCCGGACCATCGTACTTTGCTCCGACTCCTCGCCAAACGTGGCGTTTGTCTCTCGGAGGAAGGCACAAGCCCCCTCCCGGCGGAACCCATGGCCGATACTGGGGGGCGTTATGGAAACCATCATCCTTGCTGTAGTCATCGCCGTGGTCGTGCTCGGCGCGCTCGGCGGGCTGATCGTGGGCACCCGACGCCGGAAGTCGCTGCCCCCGCCGCCCCCGAAGGCGCCCGACATCACCGCGCCCCCGGCCGAGCCGCACGTCGGCGAAGAGGCCGAGACGCCGCGCGACGAACCGCGCCGGACGATCGAGGAGGTGGATCTCCCGGGCGGCCCGCCGGTCGCCGTCGAAGAGCCTCCCGTCCCCACCGTCGAGGCTCCGGAGATCGAGATCCCGGAGCCCACCGCGGGCCGGCTGGTCCGGCTCCGCACCCGTCTGTCCCGCTCCCAGAACGCCCTCGGCAAGGGCCTGCTCACGCTGCTCTCGCGCGAGCACCTGGACGACGACACCTGGGAGGAGATCGAGGACACCCTGCTCACCGCCGACGTCGGTGTGCAGCCCACCCAGGAACTGGTCGACAGCCTGCGCGAGCGCGTCAAGGTGCTCGGCACCCGCACCCCCGAGGAGCTGCGCGGCCTGCTGCGCGAGGAGCTGCTCAAGCTGGTCGGCACCGATGTCGACCGCACCGTGAAGACCGAGCCCGCCGACCGCAAGCCGGGCATCGTGATGGTCGTCGGCGTCAACGGCACCGGCAAGACCACCACCACCGGCAAGCTCGCCCGCGTCCTGGTCGCCGACGGCCGCACCGTGGTGCTCGGCGCCGCCGACACCTTCCGTGCCGCCGCCGCCGACCAGCTCCAGACCTGGGGCGAGCGGGTCGGCGCCTACACCGTGCGCGGTCCCGAGGGCGGCGACCCCGCCTCCGTGGCCTTCGACTCGGTGAAGGAGGGCAAGGAGATGGGGGTCGACGTCGTCCTCATCGACACCGCGGGACGGCTGCACACCAAGACCGGTCTCATGGACGAGCTGGGCAAGGTCAAGCGCGTGGTCGAGAAGCACGCGCCGCTGGACGAGGTGCTGCTGGTCCTGGACGCCACCACCGGGCAGAACGGCCTGGTGCAGGCCCGGGTGTTCGCCGAGGTCGTGGACATCACCGGCATCGTGCTGACCAAGCTGGACGGCACCGCCAAGGGCGGCATCGTGGTCGCCGTCCAGCGCGAGCTGGGCGTCCCGGTCAAGCTGATCGGGCTCGGCGAGGGCGCGGACGACCTGGCGCCGTTCGAGCCGGAGGCGTTCGTGGACGCGCTGATCGGAGACTGATCGTCGCCGGATCATCACCTGACATGAAGAAGTGCCCGCCCTCAAGGTGCAGTTGAGGACGGGCACTTCGCTTTCTCCGGCCGCCTGCCCCGGAGGGGACGCCCCTACGACCGCCACCGCGACCGGTGCGCCACATACGCCAGCGTCCCCAGCAGCAGCCGGGCCGCCGGGGGGCGGGTCGCGGAATCGAGGGCGGGCGGGCGCAGCCAGCGCACCGGACCCCGGCCGCCCCGGTCGCAGGGCGGCGCGGTGATGTACGTACCGGACCCGAGGCCGCGCAGATCAAGGGCGCGCGGGTCGTCCCAGCCCATGCGGTACAGCAGCCGGGGCAGCTCGGCCGCGGCGCCCGGGGCCACGAAGAAATGGGCCCGGCCCTCGGGGGTCACGGCCACCGGACCCAGCGGCAGACCCATCCGCTCCAGCCGGACCAGGGCCCGCCGGCCGGCCGGTTCGGAGACCTCCACGATGTCGAAGGCGCGGCCCACCGGCAGCAGCACCGAGGCACCCGGGCACTCCGCCCACGCCTTGGCCACATCGTCCAGCGTGGCCCCGGCCGGCACCTCGGGCGCGAAGTCGAGCGGATGCGCGCCCGGCTCCGGACAGTCCTCGAACCCGCAGGAGCAGGCGCCCGCCGCGGCCCGCGCGCCCGGCACCACGTCCCAGCCCCACAGCCCGGTGAACTCGGCGACGGCGGTGCACTCCGCGGACCGGCCGCGCCGACGCGTGCCGGAGCGGATCTCGCGAATGCCGCCGATCGTGAAGCCCATGCCCCCTCCAACGGGTCCAGCGCGCCGGTGGTTACGACACGGAACGAGACGGAAGCGGAACGTAACGCTACGGCTCCGACCGCCCTCGTCGTGACGGAACCGGGGCGGCGCTTTGAAGCATGCCGGGTGGCGCGTCGGGATCCACGCGCCCCTTTGTGCATCACTCCGCCCGCCTCCGTTCGTCCTGTGTCAAGTGAATCGCGTGCGACGGAACGGGAGTTCATTCGAAGGGGTGGCGAATGGTGGCGTTTCTCTGATCCGCGTGGCTGAGCCGGTGATCACGGGGTTACTGTGAGTGTGCGGAATCCTCGGGGCACATGCACTCCCGGGTATGCCGGGGGCAACCCGAAGGCGACTCGGCGGTAACCCGAAAGGGGCCCGAGAACGGCTCGGTATCGCGTTCGAAGGCTGAGAACCGGGGGACGCCGGACCGTATTTACCGGCATTCTGATAGGGCTTGGCGCACTCAGGCGGCAAGAGGTCTCAGGGATGGGGGCGTTCCAGTGGGCGGCAATGGCGGAAGCGGGACAAACGCTGACAAGCGCCCCAATGAGCTGCTCGGCTCGTGGTTCGTGCGCAGCGGCTGGTCCAAGGGTGAGCTGGCCCGCCAAGTGAACCGCAGGGCACGCCAGTTGGGCGCCAACCACATCTCCACCGACACCTCGCGGGTGCGCCGCTGGCTGGACGGAGAGAATCCGCGCGAACCGATCCCGCGCATCCTCTCCGAACTGTTCTCCGAGCGCTTCGGCTGCGTGGTCTCCATCGAGGACCTGGGCCTGCGCGCCGCCCGCCAGTCGACCGCCGCCTCCGGTGTCGACCTGCCCTGGACCGGTCCGCAGACCGTCGCCCAGCTCGGCGAGTTCTCCCGCAGCGACCTGATGCTCGCCCGGCGCGGCTTCCTCGGCACCTCCCTCGCGCTGTCCGCGGGCCCCTCCCTGATCGAGCCCATGCAGCGCTGGCTGGTGCCCACCCCCGGCGCCCCGGCCGCGCCCGTCCCCGAGTCCGCCTTCGACTCCCGCAGGCCCGGCCGCCTGTCCAAGCCGGAGCTGGAGCTGCTGGAGTCCACCACCCGGATGTTCCGCCAGTGGGACGCCCAGTGCGGCGGCGGACTGCGCCGCAAGGCCGTCGTCGGCCAGCTGCACGAGGTCACCGACCTGCTCCAGGAACCCCAGCCCGAGGCCACCACCCGCAAGCTCTTCAAGGTCGCCGCCGAACTGGCCGAACTGGCCGGCTGGATGTCGTACGACGTCGGGCTCCAGCCCACCGCGCAGAAGTACTTCGTCCTCGCGCTGCACGCCGCCAAGGAGGCGGGGGACCGGCCGCTCGGCTCGTACATCCTCTCCAGCATGAGCCGCCAGATGATCCACCTCGGCCGGCCGGACGACGCCCTGGAGCTGATCCACCTCGCCCAGTACGGCAGCCGCGACTGCGCGGGACCGCGCACCCAGTCCATGCTGTATGCGATGGAGGCCCGCGCCTACGCCAACATGGGCCAGCCCGGCCGCACCAAGCGCGCGGTGCGCATGGCCGAGGACACCTTCTCCGAGGCCGACGAGTGGGACGAGCCGGACCCCGACTGGATCCGCTTCTTCTCCGAGGCCGAGCTGTACGCGGAGAACTCCCACTCCTTCCGCGACCTCGCCTACAGCGCGGGCCGCAGCCCCGCCTACGCCTCCCTCGCCGAGCCGCTGATGCGCCGCGCGGTGGACCTGTTCGCCAAGGACAGCGAGCACCAGCGGTCGTACGCGCTCAATCTGATCGGCATGGCCACCGTGCATCTGCTCCAGGACGAGCCCGAGGCCGGCACCGAGTTCGCCTCGCGGGCGATGACCGTGGCCAAGAAGGTCCGCTCCGAGCGCGTGAACACCCGTATCCGAAAGACGGTCGGCACAGCAGTGCGCGACCACGGCGAGCTCGCCGCCGTGATCGACCTCGCCGAACAGCTCGCCGTCGACCTCCCCGAGTCCGAGGCCGTCTGACCCGGACCGCACCCCCAAAACCCCGGCCGCGGCCGGACCTCCCGAACCGCCCGACTCGGCTCCCCCAACGCCAGGTCATCGAGAGGCCCGCGCCGCGGCCGGTTCATGGGCACGTAACACACAGGTCGTCTTCGTCACCCCGGTGAAACAACGAGTGGCTTCCGTGGAAACGGTGCTACGTCAGTCTCTGGCGCATACCGGCCCCCCACCCCACCGGACCGCCGAGGCACCGCCCGCACGGGGCGCCCCGATCGACGAGGAGACGCCGATGGCCCCAGCCATCATGCTTGCGGCGGACGCACCCAAGCTGTCGTCCGCCAACACAGGCTTCATGCTCATTGCTTCCGCCCTGGTGCTGCTCATGACCCCGGGCCTGGCCTTCTTCTACGGAGGCATGGTCCGCGTCAAGAGCACCCTGAACATGCTGATGATGAGCTTCATCAGCATGGGCATCGTCACCATTTTGTGGGTGCTCTACGGCTTCTCGATGAGCTTCGGTACGGACCACGGCTCACTGATCGGCTGGACCTCCGACTTCGTCGGCTGGACCGGCATCGGCAAGATGGACCTGTGGCCCGGTTACACCATTCCGGTCTTCGTCTTCGCCGTCTTCCAGATGATGTTCGCGATCATCACACCGGCCCTCATCAGCGGCGCCCTCGCCGACCGGGTGAAATTCAGCGCCTGGGCCGTCTTCCTCGTGCTGTGGGTCACCATCGTCTACTTCCCTGTCGCCCACTGGGTCTGGGGCACCGGCGGCTGGGCCTACGAACTGGGCGTGATCGACTTCGCCGGTGGTACGGCGGTCCACATCAACGCGGGCGCCGCCGCCCTCGGCGTCATCCTCGTCATCGGCAAGCGCGTCGGCTTCAAGAAGGACCCGATGCGCCCGCACAGCCTGCCCCTGGTCATGCTCGGCGCCGGTCTGCTGTGGTTCGGCTGGTTCGGCTTCAACGCCGGCTCCTGGCTCGGCAACGACGACGGCGTCGGCCCCCTGATGTTCGTCAACACCCAGATCGCCACCGCCGCCGCCATGCTCGCCTGGCTCGGCTACGAGAAGATCCGGCACGGCGCCTGCACCACCCTCGGCGCCGCCTCCGGCGCGGTCGCCGGCCTCGTCGCCATCACCCCCTCCGGCGGCGCGGTCACCCCGCTCGGCGCGATCGCGGTCGGCGCCATCGCCGGTGTCGCCTGCGCCGCGGCCGTCGGACTGAAGTTCCGCTTCGGCTACGACGACTCCCTCGACGTCGTCGGCGTCCACATGGTCGGCGGCATCATCGGCTCCCTGCTGATCGGCTTCTTCGCCAGCGGGACGGGCCAGTCCACCGCCACCGGCGTCTTCTACGGCGACCACTCCTTCACCCAGCTGTGGAAGCAGTGCGCGGGCGTCGGCGGTGTCCTCGCCTACTCCCTGATCGTCTCCGCGATCCTCGCCTTCCTCCTCGACAAGACCATCGGGATGCGCGTCACCCAGGACGAGGAGGTCTCCGGCATCGACCGCGCCGAGCACGCCGAGAGCGCCTACGACTACAGCGGCGCCGGCGGCGGTGTCCTCGGCTCCGCCCTCTCCGCCGCGGCCGGCGCGGCCGGGAAGCAGTCGGAGAATCAGGGCGACAAGAAGAGCGGGAAGCAGACCAAGAAGGTGGACGCATGAAGCTCATCACGGCCGTCGTCAAGCCGTACCGGCTCGACGAGATCAAGGAGGCCCTTCAGTCCTTCGGCGTCCATGGACTGACGGTCACCGAGGCCAGCGGCTACGGTCGGCAGCGGGGCCACACCGAGGTCTACCGCGGCGCGGAGTACACCGTCGACCTGGTCCCCAAGATCCGCATCGAGGTCCTCACCGAGGACGACGACGCCGAGGAACTGATCGAGGCCATCGTCAAGGCCGCCCGCACCGGCAAGATCGGCGACGGCAAGGTCTGGTCGGTCCCGGTCGAGACCGCCGTACGCGTCCGCACCGGGGAACGCGGCCCGGACGCCCTCTGAGATCAGCCCTGGAACCGAGATCAGCCCTGGAACACCGGAACGGAACGGGAGTCGCTGGGTGACGGGAACGGATGAGCGGACATCGGCCGAGAGCCCCGAACCCGGCGGCTACGCGGCGGCCCGGCTGCGCCTCCTCACCGAGGGGGCGCGGACCGGGCCGCCGCGCCGCGCCGCCCTGGCCGAACTGACCGACGACTGGCTCGCCGGACTCTTCACCGCCGGTGCGGGCCGGCCGCAGGGCATCTCGGGCATCTCCCTCGTCGCCGTCGGCGGCTACGGCCGCGGCGAGCTGTCCCCGCGCAGCGACCTGGACCTCCTGCTGCTGCACGACGGCTCCGACCCCACCGCGGTCGCCGCCCTTGCCGACCGCCTCTGGTACCCCGTCTGGGACCTCGGCCTCGATCTCGACCACTCCGTACGCACCCTCGCCGAGGCCCGCAGGACCGCAGGCGAGGACCTCAAGGTCCAGCTCGGCCTGCTGGACGCCCGGCACCTCGCGGGCGACCTCGGCCTGACCGCGGGACTGCGCACCGCCGTGCTCGCCGACTGGCGCAACCAGGCCCCCAAACGGCTGCCCGAGCTGAAAGAGCTGTGCGACGAACGCGCCGAACGCCAGGGCGAGCTGCGGTTCCTCCTGGAACCCGACCTCAAGGAGGCCCGCGGCGGACTGCGCGACGCCACCGCACTGCGCGCCGTCGCCGCCTCCTGGCTCGCCGACGCCCCCCGCGAGGGCCTGGCCGAGGCCCGCCGCACCCTGCTCGACGTCCGCGACGCCCTCCATCTGAGCACCGGCCGCGCCACCGACCGGCTCGCCCTCCAGGAACAGGACCAGGTCGCGGCCGAACTGGGCCTGCTCGACGCCGATGTCCTGCTCCGGCAGGTCTACGAGGCGGCCGGCGTCATCTCCTACGCCGCGGACGTCACCTGGCGCGAGGTGGGCCGCGTGCTGCGCTCGCGCGCCGTACGACCGCGCCTGCGCGCCATGTTGGGCGGCGGCAAGCAGGTCGCCGAGCGGTCCCCGCTGGCCGAGGGCGTGGTCGAACAGGACGGCGAGGTGGTGCTCGCCCGCGCCGCACGCCCCGAACGCGACCCCGTGCTTCCGCTGCGCGCCGCGGCCGCCGCCGCCCAGGCCGGCCTCCCGCTCTCCCCGTACGCCGTACGACGCCTGGCCGCGGCCGCCCGCCCGCTGCCCACGCCCTGGCCCGCCGAGGCCCGCGAGGAACTGGTCACCCTGCTCGGCTCCGGCCGCCCCACCGTCGAGGTCTGGGAGGCGCTGGAGGCCGAGGGACTGATCAGCAGGCTGCTCCCGGACTGGGAACGGGTCCGGTGCCGCCCCCAGCGCAACGCCGTGCACATCTGGACCGTCGACCGTCATCTCATCGAGACCGCCGTCCGCGCCGCCGCCCTCACCCGCCATGTGCACCGCCCCGACCTCCTCCTGGTCGGAGCCCTGCTGCACGACATCGGCAAGGGCTGGCCGGGCGACCACTCGGTGGCCGGCGAGATCATCGCCAAGGACGTCGCCACCCGTATCGGCTTCGACGCCGAGGACGCCGCCGTCCTGGCGACGCTGGTCCGCCACCACCTCCTGCTGATCGACACGGCCACCCGCCGTGACCTGGACGACCCCGCCACCGTCCGCTCCGTCGCCGACGCCGTCGGCACCCAGGGCACCCTGGAACTCCTGCACGCCCTCACCGAGGCCGACGCCCTCGCCACCGGCCCCGCCGCCTGGTCCTCCTGGCGCGGCTCCCTCGTCGCCGACCTGGTCCGCCGCGTCGGCGCCCTGCTCGCCGGGGACCTCCCGGACGAGCCCGCGCCCACCGCGCCCACCGCCGAGCAGGAACGCCTGGCCATCGAGGCGTTCCGCACCGGCGGCCCGGTCCTCGCCCTGCGCGCCCGCAGCGAGCCGGTACCCACCGAGGAGACGCCCGGCGCGCCCGAGCCCCTCGGCGTCGAGCTGCTCATCGCCGTACCCGACCAGAGCGCCGTGCTGCCCGCCGTCGCCGGTGTCCTCGCCGTGCACCGGCTCACCGTCCGCACCGCCGAGCTGCGCACCCTGCGACTGCCCCAGGACGTGCACGGGGACGGCTCGGTGCTGCTGCTCGACTGGCGGGTCGCCGCCGAGTACGGCTCGCTGCCCGAGGCCGCCCGGCTGCGCGCCGACCTGGTCCGCGCCCTGGACGGCTCCCTCGACATCGGGGGCCGCCTCGCCGAGCGCGACGCCGCCTATCCGAGGCGCCGCGGCCTGCTCGCCCCGCCGCCCCGGGTGACGGTCGCCCCCGCCGCCTCCCACCACGCCACGGTGATCGAGGTCCGCGCCCAGGACGCCCCCGGCCTGCTGCACCGCATCGGCATGGCCCTGGAGAAGGCGGGCGTCCGGGTCCGCAGCATGCATGTCTCGACCCTGGGCGCCAACGCCGTCGACGCCTTCTACGTGACGACCGGCGCGGGCGAGCCGCTGCCCGAGCAGGACGCCGGGTCGGTGGCGAGGGTGCTGGAGGAGACGCTGCGGGCGCAGTGACGGACACCGGATGCGACGGGCGGGGACTGATGACCTGCCGGGCCGGATACCCTGGAGGGCAGCCCAGATCCCTCCGACCCCGAGGACCGACGCCACCGTGTTCGATACCCTCTCCGACCGCCTCAGCGCGACTTTCAAAAACCTCCGCGGCAAGGGCCGGTTGTCCGAGGCGGACATCGACGCCACGGCACGCGAGATCCGCATCGCGCTCCTCGAAGCGGACGTGGCCCTTCCGGTCGTCCGTACGTTCATCAAGAACGTCAAGGAACGTGCCCTCGGCGCCGAGGTCTCCAAGGCGCTGAACCCCGCCCAGCAGATCCTGAAGATCGTCAATGACGAGCTCGTCACCATCCTCGGTGGCGAGACCCGGCGCCTGCGCTTCGCCAAGCAGCCGCCCACCGTGATCATGCTCGCGGGTCTCCAGGGTGCCGGTAAGACCACCCTCGCGGGCAAGCTCGGCCGCTGGCTCAAGGAGCAGGGCCACTCCCCGCTGCTCGTCGCCTGTGACCTCCAGCGCCCCAACGCCGTCAACCAGCTCAGCGTCGTCGCCGAGCGCGCGGGCGTCGCCGTGTACGCGCCGGAGCCGGGCAACGGCGTCGGCGACCCGGTCAAGGTCGCCAAGGACTCCATCGAGTTCGCGAAGACCCGCGTCCACGACATCGTGATCGTGGACACCGCCGGCCGTCTCGGCATCGACCAGGAGATGATGCAGCAGGCCGCGGACATCCGCGACGCCGTCTCCCCGGACGAGATCCTCTTCGTCGTCGACGCGATGATCGGCCAGGACGCCGTCAACACGGCCGAGGCGTTCCGCGACGGCGTCGGCTTCGACGGTGTCGTCCTGTCCAAGCTCGACGGTGACGCCCGCGGTGGTGCCGCGCTGTCCATCCGGCAGATCACCGGCAAGCCGATCATGTTCGCGTCGAACGGCGAGAAGCTCGATGAGTTCGACGCGTTCCACCCGGACCGGATGGCCTCCCGCATCCTCGACATGGGTGACCTGCTCACCCTGATCGAGCAGGCGGAGAAGACCTTCAGCCAGGAAGAGGCCGCCAAGATGGCCTCCAAGCTGGCGTCCAAGAAGGGCCAGGACTTCACCCTGGACGACTTCCTGTCCCAGATGGAACAGGTCAGGAAGATGGGCTCGATCTCCAAGCTGCTCGGCATGCTGCCGGGCATGGGGCAGATCAAGGACCAGATCCAGAACATCGACGAGCGCGACGTCGACCGCACCGCCGCGATCATCAAGTCGATGACCCCGGGCGAGCGCCAGGACCCGACGATCATCAACGGCTCCCGCCGCGCCCGTATCGCCAAGGGTTCCGGCGTCGAGGTCAGCGCGGTGAAGGGCCTGGTCGAGCGGTTCTTCGAGGCCCGCAAGATGATGTCCCGGATGGCCCAGGGCGGCGGGATGCCGGGCATGCCGGGGATCCCGGGCATGGGCGGCGGCCCCGGCCGGCAGAAGAAGCAGCAGAAGAAGGCCAAGGGCAAGCAGCGCTCCGGCAACCCGATGAAGCGCAAGCAGCAGGAGCTGGAGGACGCCCAGCGCCGCGAGGCCGCGGCCCAGGGCGGCAACGCCTTCCAGCTGCCCCAGCAGGGCGCCGAGGAGTTCGAGCTGCCGGACGAGTTCAAGAAGTTCATGGGCTGACGGTCGTACGACACGGTCGTATGACATGACGGCTGTACGGCTTGTCGTACGACCGTGAAGGGCGCCTCCTCTCCGAGGGGGCGCCCTTCATCATGTGCCGTGTTCCGATATCTGCCTTAACGTCCCTATATGAGCAACGCGCCGCCCCCGCGCCAGGACCCGGAGCAGCCGTGGCGCGCCGAGGGAACTCCCGAAGGGCCCCGGCGGTCCGGTGGGGGAGGGCTTCGGGG
>NZ_MUNF01000563.1 GCF_002154555.1 Streptomyces murinus | reverse complement strand
CCCCTAGGACTGTCCAACCGCCCCCGCCAATTCACCCGTCCGGGCAGGCGCTCGGAGTGAACCGGGGGAGCGGAAGGGGGCGCGTTCCGCGAGCACACCGCCCCGCCGATCATCACCCGCCTACCGTCGCCACAGGCACGGGCAAGGGCGGGAAGGCAAGACGATGACGGCAGGAGACCCGCGAACCGGCAGCGCCCGCGGGGCCACGGCGCACGGCACGGGTGACATGGCGGACGCGGCGGGATCGACCCCCGCCCGCACGGACGGGGCGCGCGGCGCGCGGGTGCTCACGACCCCCCGCCCGCACACGGACGCCGCCCCCGGCATCCGCCGCACGGACCCCGGTCCCCTCGCGGACACCCGCACCACCGACCCCCTGGTCCACATCCAGGACCCCGCCGGCCGCCCCCGCGGCATCGGCTTCCTCGCCGATCACCAGGGCACCCTCCTCACCAGCCACGAAGCCGTCGACGGTCTCGACCGGCTGGTGCTGCGCGCCGGGGACCGCACCCGGGTGGTCGCCGCCGAGGACGTGACCGCGCTGCCCGCCCGGAACCTGGCCCTGGTGCGCGCCGAGGGCCTGGACGTGCCCCCGCTGCCGCTGAGCTGCCGCAGGAGCGTCACGGCCGGTACCTACGTCCGGGTCGCCGCCGGCTGCTGGCGCGAGGCGCGGGTGCTGGCCGCCGCCGAGGTGTCGTACGGCCGCCATCTGATCGGCGACGCGCTGGAGCTGGCCATCGGGACGACGGGCCGGGACGCGCTGCGCCCCGGGGGCGGTGCGGCCGGGGGGCCGGTGGTGGACGCGCGTACGGGCGCTGTCCTCGGCGTCCTCGGCACCGTGCTGCACGCCCCGCACCGCGACGCCGGCTTCGCGGTGCCGCCCCGCGCCGCCGCCGGCCCCCTCGCCGAGCTGCTGGCCCGTAACGCGGCCACCGTGCCCGCGTACGGCGCCGACCTCAACCTCGCGGGCGTCCTGGAGCTGACCGCCACCTCGGTGGGCCAGGACGGACCGCCGAGGGCCCTTGTGCAGCCGGTCGAACGGGAGTCCCTGGCAAGGGAGTTGGCCGACTTCACGGACGGCGACCGGTGCGTGCTCGGCCTGGTCGGCGCCCCGGGCAGCGGTCGTACGACGGAACTCGCGGCGCTCGCCGCCCGCCGCGACCGCCGCGCGGAGCCCACGCTGTGGCTGCGCGGCGCCGATCTGGAGGAGGGCGACGGCTCGGTGGCCGACGCGGCGCGCCGCGCCCTGGAACGGGCCGCCCGCATCGTCGCCGCCGCCCGCCATGTCGACCTCCCCGACCTCGGCGATCTCTCCCCGGAGCATCTCGCCGCCCGCGCGGGCCGTCCCCTTCTGCTCCTCCTCGACGGCCCCGAGGAGATGCCCCCCGCCCTGGCCCACCGGCTCCCGGAGTGGGCCGAGGGCACCGTCGCCTGGCTGCGGGAGACCGGCGCCCGCCTGGTGGTGGCCTGCCGGGAGGAGTACTGGGAGCAGGCGGGGTTCACCCCAACCCTCGTACAGACAGCGGTACTTGACGACCTCGGCCCCGAGGAGGCCGAGAAGGCGCGGGCGCGGTACGGGATCCCCGAGGGGCTGCTCGCCGCGCGGGACGCCCGGCATCCGCTCACCCTGCGACTGCTGTCCGAGGTGTGGGCCGTACTGCGCAGGGCGCGGTTCGAAGGGCCGGTCGACCGGCACGAGGTGTTCACGGCCCACCTCGACCTGATGTGCCTGCGCATCGCGGTACGGCTGGCCGCCGAGCGGGGGCTGCGCGGCACCGCCGTACGACGGCTCGCCGCGCGGGTCGCCGGACAGGTGCACGAGGCCGCCCGGCGCAGCCTCGGGGCGGGGCAGGGGGAGCTGGACCGGGCGGCCTTCGAGGCGGTGTTCCCATGGGGGCCGGCCCCGGAGCGGCTCGGCGGCGGCACCGGCTGGGCCTCCGCCGTGCTCGCCGAGGGCCTGCTCGTGCCGGCCGGGAGCGGCTACCGCTTCGCCCATGAGGAACTGGCCGACTGGCTCCAGGGCCTGCACCTCGACCTGGACGAGGCCGTGCACACCCTGGTGCACCGCGCCCGCGACCCCAGGGCGGAGGAGGGCGGAATGCCGGTGCCGCGCCATCGCGTCGGACCCGTCGTACAGGCCCTGCTGCATCTCGGCCGCCGCCAGGGCTCCCGTCAACTCGCCTTTCAGTTGCGCGAGTTGGTGGACGCCCTGGACCTGGACACCGGCTCCTGGTGGGCCGCCCGGCTGCTCGCCGGGACCCTGGGGCAGGTGCCGGACGCGACGCCGTACACCGAGGTGCTGCGGCTGCTCGCCGAGCACGTCGTGGCCTGGCGGCGCGAACTGCGGCCGGTGCCGGGGGAGTTCGGGCCCGCCTTCTGGACCGGCCTGCCCGTGCCCGCCGCCGAACGGCTGGACCTGCTGCGCCGGCTCGTCCTCGCCGATCCCGCCGCGGGCACGCCGGGCGAGCGGTACCTCGACGCCGTGGCCCGGCTGCTGGCCGCCGCACCCGATGCCGTACAGCCCTGTCTGACACGGTGGTTCGAGGACGAGCGGCCGTTGCCCGCGGCCCCGCACGCCACCGTGGCGACCGCGGCGCAGGCCCTGCTGCACACCCATCGGCAGGGCGCGCTGGACGCGCTCACGGAGGCGCTGGCCGAGAGCGGCCACCGGCACGCGGAGGAACTGCTCACCGTGCTCGCCGAGGAGGAGCCGTCGGCGCTGTGCCGGGCCGTGCACCGCTGGGCGCAGGACGAGCGGCGCACGGCCCGGCATCCGGCCGCCATGGCGCTCGCGCTGCGCGCCGCCCCGCATCTGCGGACGGCCGCCGACCGCGAGCTGCTGTGCCGCGCCGCGACCGCCGTGCTCGCCCGGCCCGCCGGCCACGCCCTGCACGGCGGCGCCCACGCCCTGCTGGCCGGCTCACCCGGCACCCGCGAACGGCACCTGGCCGAGGCGCTGCGCCACTTCGCCGACGGCGATCCGCTCGTCCCCGCGACCGCCCTGCTGCCCGCCCTGACCAGTCATCCGGACCCGGTCCTCGACGCCTTCCGGACCCGGCTGCGCGGCCCGCACCGGGAGGCGGCCGACTGCCTGCGCCGCCTCCTCGCCGACGCCACCACCCCGGCCCTCGCCCGCGCCGCCGCGACCCTGCTGCGGGAGGCGGCGCGCCCGCACCCGGAGACCGCCGGGCGCATCGCCACCGCCGTCGACCGCCGCCTGGACCTCGGCCCCGCCGCCCGTCCGACCCTGTTCCCCCTGGTCACCGGCCTGCTCCGGGACGGCCCCGAACCCCTGCGGGCCGCGCTGGCCACCGTCCTCGCGGCCTCCGACAGCCGTACTTCCGGTGGTCGCACCTTCGACAGCGGTGCCTCCGGTACGCTGCGCGCCGAACTCCTGGACTTCCTGCTCGCCCGCGAACAGGAGCCGTCCGTGCTGGTCGCCGTCCTGCACGCGGCGGCCTCCGAGACCGGTCCGGCGGACGACGTCCGCGCCCTCGTGCACCGCACCGGACTGCTCCTGAGCCGCACCCCCGAAGGCGCCACCCGCTTCGACCGCGCCTTGGTCGACCTCGGTCGGCACGTCCCCGGGTTCGCCACCCGGATGACCCGCTGGCTCGCCGACACCCCGGACGAGTGGGCCGCCGTGGTGGGCCCCGGCACCCGCCGCACCCTGGAGAATCTCGGGGGCGCGCGGGTACCCGCCTGACACCGCCCCTGAGCTGCCGCGGTGAACGTGCGCCCGGTCACAGCGCCCCTACCGATGCGGGCCCCGGGCACCCGGCATGGCACCCTTAGACCTGCACAATCGTCAAGGTAGACACGGACACGGGTTCGAGGAGCGGTCACAGTGCAGCGCTGGCGTGGCTTGGAGGACATCCCCGAGGACTGGGGGCGCAGCGTCGTCACCATCGGTTCTTACGACGGTGTCCACCGAGGCCACCAGCTGATCATCAAGCACGCCGTCGACCGCGCCCGCGAGCTGGGCGTCCCGGCCGTCGTCGTCACCTTCGACCCGCACCCCAGCGAGGTCGTGCGCCCCGGCAGCCACCCGCCGCTGCTCGCCCCGCACCACCGCCGCTGCGAGCTGATGGCCGAGCTGGGCGTCGACGCGGTGCTGATCCTCCCTTTCACCAGCGAGTTCTCCAAGCTGTCGCCCGCCGACTTCGTGGTGAAGGTCCTGGTGGACAAGCTGCACGCCAAGGCGGTCGTGGAGGGCCCGAACTTCCGCTTCGGTCACAAGGCGGCCGGCAATGTCGAGTTCCTCGCCGAGCAGGGCAAGGTCTACGACTTCGAGGTCGAGGTCATCGACCTGTACGTGTCCGGCGCGGCGGGCGGCGGCCTGCCGTTCTCCTCGACCCTGACCCGGCGTCTGGTCGCCGAGGGCGATGTCGAGGGCGCCCGCGAGATCCTGGGCCGCCCGCACCGGGTGGAGGGCGTGGTGGTGCGCGGCGCCCAGCGCGGCCGCGAGATGGGCTTCCCCACGGCGAACGTCGAGACGCTGCCGCACACCGCCATCCCCGCCGACGGTGTGTACGCCGGTTATCTGCACGCGCAGGGCGAGATCATGCCGGCCGCGATCTCGGTGGGCACGAACCCGCAGTTCGACGGCACCGAGCGCACGGTGGAGGCGTACGCCATCGATCGCGTCGGCCTCGATCTGTACGGCCTGCATGTCGCCGTCGACTTCCTCGCCTACGTCCGCGGCCAGGCGAAGTTCGACTCGCTGGAAGCGCTGCTGGAGCAGATGGCGGCGGATGTGAAGCGGTGCAAGGAGATCGTGGCGGCGGAGAAGTAGTCCCGCCTTAGGGCTTTTTGCGTGACGACAAGGAAAGGGCGGCCGGTGCGTGGAGCACCGGCCGCCCTTTTGTCATTCCGTGAGCGGGGTCAGGGCTGCTGCGGGGGCTGCCCCTGCGGGTAGGGCTGGCCGGGGTACGGCTGCTGGCCCGGCTGTGGCTGCGGCTGCTGCTGGGGCGGGTAGGGCTG
>NZ_MUNF01000562.1 GCF_002154555.1 Streptomyces murinus | reverse complement strand
GTACCTGGCGCCCTACCCCGCCCGGCGCCCCGCCTCGCGCGCCAGGGCCCTCTGTTACGGCGCTGAAGCCGACCGGTGACAGTCGACGGCCGACCCATGACAGCCGAGCCGATCCGGCCGAATGGCAGCCGGGCCGATCCGGCCGAAAAGACACCTTCGACGCCCCGGTTTGTCGCGCGCCCGTGACGACAGTCACAAACGAGTGATAACTTCGGAGGACCGCGCAACGTACGGCACCGCCGCCCAAGGAGGCCGCACGTCATGAGTCCCTTCACCGGCTCCGCCCGCCGCACCGCCGACTGGGAGCATCTGCGCCTCCAGATCGCCGACGGGGTCGCCACGGTCACCCTCGCCCGCCCCGACAAGCTCAACGCCCTCACCTTCGGCGCCTACGCCGACCTGCGCGATCTGCTGGCCGAACTGTCCCGGGAGCGCGCGGTACGCGCCCTGGTGCTGGCCGGGGAGGGGCGCGGGTTCTGCTCAGGCGGCGATGTGGACGAGATCATCGGCGCCACCCTCGCCCTGGACACCGCCCAGCTGCTCGACTTCAACCGGATGACCGGCCAGGTGGTACGGGCGATCCGCGAATGCCCGTTCCCGGTGATCGCCGCCGTCCACGGGGTTGCCGCGGGCGCCGGGGCCGTCCTCGCCCTCGCCTCGGACTTCCGGGTCGCCGACCCGAGCGCCCGCTTCGCCTTCCTCTTCACCCGGGTCGGCCTGTCCGGCGGCGACATGGGCGCGGCCTATCTGCTGCCCCGGGTCGTCGGCCTCGGCCACGCCACCCGCCTGCTGATGCTGGGCGAGCCGGTCCGCGCGCCCGAGGCCGAGCGGATCGGCCTGATCAGCGAACTGACCGAGGAGGGCCACGCCGACGAGGCCGCGGGCGCGCTGGCCCGCCGCCTTGCCGACGGCCCGGCCCTGGCCCACGCCCAGACGAAGGCCCTGCTGACGGCGGAGCTGGACATGCCCCTGGCCGCCTCGGTCGAGCTGGACGCGGCGACCCAGGCACTGCTGATGAACGGCGAGGACTACCGCGAGTTCCACGCCTCCTTCATGGCGAAGCGGCCCCCCAAGTGGCAGGGAAGGTGAGCTTTCATGCAGGCGGCGAGCAACAACCCCCCACGCATCGCGATCATCGGCGGCGGCCCCGGCGGCCTTTACGCCGCCGCCCTCCTCAAACGCCTCGACCCCGCCCGTGAGGTGACCGTCTGGGAGCGCAACGCCCCGGACGAGACCTTCGGCTTCGGCGTGGTCCTCTCCGACGAGACCCTGGGCGGCATCGAACACGCCGACCCGGTCGTCCACGAGGCCCTGCAACGGCACTTCGTCCGCTGGGACGACATCGACATCGTGCACCGCGGCACCCGGCACACCTCCGGCGGCCACGGCTTCGCGGCCCTCGGCCGGCACCGCCTCCTGGAGATCCTGCACACCCGCTGCCAGGACCTGGGAGTCCGGATCGAGTTCCGCACCGAGGCCCCGCCCGCCGACCGGCTCATCGCCGAGTACGACCTGGTCGTCGCCGCCGACGGGGTGCACAGTGCCACCCGCGAGAGCCACGCCGACGTCTTCCGCCCCCGGATCACCGGCCACCGCTGCCGCTACATCTGGCTCGCCGCCGACTTCGCCTTCGACGCCTTCCGCTTCGAGATCGCCGAGACCGAGCACGGCGTGCTGCAACTGCACGGCTACCCGTTCTCGCCCGATGCCTCCACCGTCATCATCGAGATGCGCGAAGAGGTCTGGCGGGCGGCGGGATTCGACGAGATGGACCCGCGCGAATCGACCGACCGCTGCGCCAAGATCTTCGCCGAGGCGCTGCGCGGCCGCCCCCTGCGCTCCAACAACTCCGCTTGGACGACCTTCCGTACGGTGGTCAACGACCACTGGTCGCACGGCAATCTGGTCCTGCTCGGCGACGCCGCCCACACCGCCCACTTCTCCATCGGCTCCGGCACCAAACTGGCCGTCGAGGACGCCCTCGCCCTGGCCGCGTGCCTGCGTGAACAGCCGGACGTACCGGCCGCGTTGACGGCGTACGAGGCGGAGCGCAAGCCCGTCGTCGCCTCCACCCAGCGGGCCGCGCGAGCCAGCCTGGAGTGGTTCGAGGACCTGGACCGGTACCGGGACCAGCCGTCCCGCCAGTTCGCCTTCAACCTGCTCACCCGCAGCCGCCGCGTCACCCACGACAATCTCCGGCTGCGCGACGCCCGCTTCACCGGGTCCGTGGAGCGCGAGTTCGGCTGCCCGCCCGGCACGCCCCCGATGTTCACCCCGTTCCGGCTACGCGGCCTGACCCTGCGCAACCGCGTCGTCGTCTCCCCGATGGACATGTACTCCGCCACCGAGGGCGTGCCCGGCGACTTCCACCTCGTGCACCTCGGCGCCCGCGCGCTCGGCGGCGCGGCCCTGGTCATGACCGAGATGGTGTGCGTGAGCGAGCAGGGCCGGATCACCCCCGGCTGCGCCGGCCTCTACACCGGCCGCCAGGCGGAGGCATGGCGGCGCGTCACCGACTTCGTGCACCGGCAGGCGCCGGGCACGGCGATCGGCGTCCAGCTCGGCCACTCGGGCCGCAAGGGCTCGACCAAGCTGATGTGGGAGGGGATCGACGAGCCGCTGCCCACCGGCAACTGGCCGATCGTGGCCCCCTCCCCGCTGCCGTACCGGCCGGGCAGCCAGACCCCCCGCGAACTCTCCCGCGCCCAGCTCACCGACATCCGCGAGCAGTTCACCTCGGCCGCCTGGCGCGCCGCCCGCGCCGGCTTCGACCTCCTCGAACTCCACTGCGCCCACGGCTATCTGCTCTCCGGCTTCCTCTCGCCCCTCACCAACCGCCGCACCGACGCGTACGGCGGCTCACTGGAGAAGCGCCTGCGCTTCCCGCTGGAGGTCTTCGACGCCGTACGCTCGGTATGGCCCGCCGAACGCCCCATGACGGTCCGCATCTCCGCCACCGACTGGGCCGAGGGCGGTACGACCCCCGAGGACGCGGTCGAGATCGCCCGCGCCTTCGCCGCCCACGGCGCCGACGCGATCGACGTCTCCACCGGCCAGGTCGTCTCCGAGGAGCAGCCGGACTTCGGCCGCTCGTACCAGACCCCGTACGCCGACCGCATCCGCCACGAGGTGCGCATCCCGGTGATCGCCGTGGGCGCGATCTCCTCCTGGGACGACGTCAACTCACTGATCCTGGCGGGCCGTACGGACCTGTGCGCCCTGGCCCGCCCGCACCTCTACGACCCCCACTGGACCCTGCACGCCGCTGCCGAGCAGTCCTACGAGGGCCCCGGCGTCCACTGGCCCACCCCCTACCGCGCGGGCAGTCGCCGCCCGCAGACGGGCCGCACGGACACTCCCAAACCCCGGCTGTCGTTGAGCGACTGAGGGCACCGGCACCCGCCCGCGGGCCGCTCCCGGCTACCACATCATGCGGAGCAGCCGCCGCCCCTTGCTCCCCCAACTACCCAGCGAAGAACAACCGCCACCTCGGCCTGGAACAGCACTCCCGCCAGCCCCGCCGCCAGCAGCCCCCGCAGCGGGCCGCGGGACACCAGCCACTTCGGCGCGACCGCCGGCGCCGCTCCCGTCACCACGCCGAGCAGTACGCCTGCCGCCAGGCTGCCCGCCACGGCGATCAGTCCCGGCCGCAGGACCGCGAGCGGACCGGACCCGAACGGGGCCACCGCCACGAAGAGGAACAAGATGCCCCAGAAGACCGCCGGGATCACCCCGACCCGCACCCCGAACCGCATGCCGCGCCGCGCCGCACCCTGCCTCACCATCACGCATGCCCCCCATGTCCCCCCCACGGCCGACAGCCCGGCCGCTCGTAACTCCTGAGCTTGGATATACGGTCCAATTTCGCCTCGCCACCAGACAAACCCCCAGGTCAGCGACGTGAAGCGGGTGCGGTGGTCCGGAATTGTGCCGACGGCCACAGCGAACGGGTTGCGCGAAGGCGCATAATGAGCCATGACAAAGCCTCCTGCGCCGAAGCGCCACCTGCCGACGAGCCCCTTCAAGGCCCCGGTCGCACCGGTTCCCAAGCACTTCGCCCTGGGTGATCAGGTCACGCATGACATGTACGGTCTCGGCCGAGTGGTCGGCATCGAGGAGGGCGTCGCGGCCCTCGTGGACTTCGGCTCCTCGCAGATGCGGATCTTGAGCCCGTACAGCAAGATGACCAAGCTGTAGCACCGCGGTGTCCGGTCACGGCACCCCAGGACCCCACTCGGGGAACCTGTCACGAAAGAGAGCCCTCCCATCGATTCCTCCTCGCTGTTCTCCGCTCCGGAAGGGCAGCCCCGCTGCCCGGCCGCGGCCTCGCCGCCCCCGGCGACCAACCCCTTCCAGGCCCCCGACTTCGGAGAGGCCGACACCTTCTCGCCGGACGACGTCCAGCCGCCCACCTCGAACACCCGCGGACCACGCGCCAAGGCGGCCTAGCCCCGCGTACGCCGGCGGCTCCTGGCCCTGGACGGGAAGCTCCGGGCGGCGGGCCAGGAACACCAGGTAGGCGATCGCCGCCGTCGCCCCCAGCAGAGACAGTCCCCCGCCCACCAGGGCGCGGCGCCCGCTCGC
>NZ_MUNF01000561.1 GCF_002154555.1 Streptomyces murinus | reverse complement strand
GACGGTGGGTGAGAAGTCGGTGCCCCGGTACTCCTCGCACTCGGGTGCCAGCCCGGCGAGGAGCAGCCCGGTGCCCACACCGATTTCGAGAACGCGGCGGGGGCGGAGGGCCCTGATGCGGTCGACGGTCGCGTCGCGCCACTCCAGCATCTCGGGCAGCGGGATCGGCTGCCCGTCGTAACTGCTGTTCCAGCTGGCGAAGTTCGCGCCGAACTCCGTCCCGGGCGCGGTGGCGTAGACGGTGTCGTAGAGGTCCCGCCATTCGCTCAGCTGGCTCCGCTCGACCTCCTCGTCGTACGCGTGTGCCGAGGTGTCGGCGACGNNGATGTCGGGGTGGTCGGTGAGCACGGCCTCGATCTCGCCGGGTTCGATCCGGAACCCGCGGATCTTGACCTGATGGTCGGCCCGGCCGACGAACTCCAGCTCTCCGTACGGGTCCTGGCGCACCAGGTCGCCGGTGCGGTACATGCGCGCACCGGGCTCGGGCGGCGTAGGGGTCGGCGACGAAGCGCTCCGACGTGAGGCTCGGCCGGCCCAGGTAGCCGCGGGCCACCCCCGCGCCCGCGATGTACAACTCCCCCACCACTCCCGGCGCGACCAACCGCAGTCCCTCGTCCAGGACGTACACCCGGGTGTTGATGATCGGCCGTCCGATGAGCGGGGCGCCCGTGGTGCCGGTGAGGTCGGCGGCGGTCGACCAGATGGTGGTCTCGGTCGGTCCGTACAGGTTGGTCAGGTCGTCGGTGAGCGTCCGCAGCGAGTCGGCGAGGGCGACGGGCAGCGCCTCGCCGCCGACCAGCGTGCGCAGTCCGCGCAGGGCCTCCGGCTCGTGCGCGACCAGCAGTTGCCACAGTGACGGGGTCCCCTGCACGACGGTGACACCGTGCCGGGCGATCAGGTCGAGTACCGCGGACGGCTGGGGGACGGCCTCCTTGGGCGCGAGGACGACCGCGGCACCCGAGAGCAGCGGGTGGTACAGCTCCAGCGCCGCGATGTCGAAGGCGACCGTGGTGACCGCGAGCAGCCGCTCGTCGGGCCGCAGCGGCACCCTCTGCCGCATGGCCTGGAGGAAGTTGAGCAGCGCGGAGTGCGGCACCACCACGCCCTTGGGGCGGCCGGTCGAGCCGGAGGTGTAGATCACATACGCGGCGTCGGCGGCGCGCAGCGGCGCGGCACGGTCGGCGTCGCCCGGATCGGTGTCGGGGCAGTCGGCCAGCAGCGCCTGTGTGTCGGCGGAGTCCACGGTCAGCCGCTGCGGCGAACCGTCGCCGACCGGTAGCCGCGCGTCCGTCGCCACGGTGGTCAGCAGCAGTGCCGGTGCCGCGTCCGCCAGCACGTGTGCGAGGCGTCCGGACGGATGGTCCGGGTCCAGCGGCAGGTACGCGGCACCGGACTTGAGCACCGCGAGGAGGGCGACCACCAGGTCGGCGGAGCGCGGCAGCGCGAGCGCGATCACCGTGTCCGGTCCGGCACCCCGCCGTAGTAAGGCGTGCGCCAGCCGGTTGGCGCGGCTGTTCAGTTCCGTGTACGTCAGGGTGGTGTCCCCGACGATCAGGGCGATGGCGTCCGGCGTGGTCCGCGCCTGCTCGGCGAAGCGCGTGGGCAACAGGTCTTCGCCGATCTCGGCCTCGGCGTCCAGCCAGGCGCCGAGCATCTGTTGGTGTTCCTCGAAGGTGAGGAGGTCGATGTCGTCGAGTGGCTGGTCGGGGTGGGTGGTGGCCGCGTCCAGCAGCCGGACCCAGCGGTCGAAGAGCGTCTGGACGGTGGGAGCGTCGTAGATGTCGCTGGAGTACTCGACGGCGCCCGTGATGCCCTCCGGCTCGCCGTGGGCACCCCGCCGTTCGGCGAGGCTGAAGAAGAGGTCGAACTTGGCCGTGTGCGTGCGTCCGGGCGCCACCTCGATATGCAGACCGGGCAACTGGAACGCCGCCTCGGGAGCGTTCTGGAGGGCCAACATGACCTGGAAGAGAGGGTGATGGGCGAGCGTACGGGTCGGGTTGAGATGCTCGACCAGGTACTCGAAGGGCACGTCCTGGTGGGCGTACGCGGCCAGCGATGTC
>NZ_MUNF01000560.1 GCF_002154555.1 Streptomyces murinus | reverse complement strand
CACAGGCACTCCACGTCCCGGGGGCTGCTCGCCCAGGTGGATCCGACGGTACGGCCCGCCGCGCCCCGGGACGTGGAGTGCCTGTGGCTGACCGCGATGACGGAGTCCGCCGACTGCGTCTACTTCTCCCTCGCCGGGTACAGCGACGCCGCCCGCGCCTGCGCGGACTCGCTCGGCGTACCCCTGTTCGTCCTCGACCTCGCGGGCGTCCCGCAGCCGGTGAACGACCCCGCGGACGCGCTGAACGCCGACGGCGCCCCGGAACCGGGGCGCCGCGCGCGACGGGGCTGAGGGCAGCACTCAGTCCCGGTACCGCTCCCGCAGTTCGATCTTCCGCACCTTCCCCGACACCGTCATCGGGAAGGCGTCGAGGAGGCTGAGCCTGCTCGGCACCTTGTAGTGCGCGAGCCGCCCCCGGCAGAAGGCGTGCAGCTCCTCCAGGGTCAGCGGGTCGCCCCCGTCGTGCGGGATCACACAGGCCAGCACCTCCTCGCCGTACTTCTCGTCCGGCACCCCGACGACCTGTACGTCCCTGATCTTCGGGTGGGCGTAGAGGAACTCCTCGATCTCGCGCGGGTAGATGTTCTCGCCGCCCCGGATGATCATGTCCTTGATCCGGCCGACGATCTCCACATACCCGTCCTCGCGCATCATCGCGAGGTCCCCGGTGTGCATCCAGCGGCCCGCGTCGATGACCTCGGCGCTCTTCTCGGGCTCGTCCCAGTAGCCGAGCATCACGCTGTAACCGCGGGTGCACAACTCGCCGGTCCTGCCGCGCGGTTGGGTGACCCCGGTGGCCGGGTCGACGATCTTGACCTCAAGGTGGGGCAGGACACGGCCGACGGTGGCGGTGCGGTGCTCCAGGTCGTCGTCGGTGCGGGTCTGGAGGGACACCGGCGAGGTCTCGGTCATGCCGTAGCAGATGGCGACCTCGGCCATGTGCATCTCGGCGACGACCCGCTTCATCACCTCCACCGGGCAGGGCGAGCCCGCCATGATGCCGGTGCGCAGGGTGGAGAGGTCGTACGAGGCGAAGTCCGGCAGGTTCAGCTCGGCGATGAACATGGTCGGGACGCCGTACAGGGAGGTGCACCGCTCCCGCTGCACCGCCTCCAGACTGGCCCTCGGTTCGAAGGACGGGGCCGGGATCACCATGCAGGCGCCGTGCGAGGTGGCCGCCAGGTTGGCCATCACCATGCCGAAGCAGTGGTAGAAGGGGACCGGGACGCAGATCCGGTCCTGCTCCGAGTACTTGACCAACTCCCCCACGAAGTAGCCGTTGTTGAGGATGTTGTGGTGGGAGAGGGTGGCGCCCTTGGGGAAGCCGGTGGTGCCCGAGGTGTACTGGATGTTGATCGGGTCGTCGCAGGACAACTCCGCTTCCCGCGCCGTCAGTTCGCTCCGGTCGCCGGTCTCGCCGCGCGCGGTGAACGCCGCCCAGCCGGGGTCCCCGAGGTAGACCACCTCGCGCAGCTCGTGGCAGTCGCCGCGGACCTCCTCGACCATGGACCGGTAGTCGCTGCTCTTGTGGCTGAGGGAGGCGAACAGCAGCCGTACGCCCGCCTGGCGGAGGACGAACCGCACCTCGTGGGTGCGGTAGGCCGGGTTGATGTTGACCATGACGGCGCCGACGCGCGCGGTGGCGTACTGCACGAGCACCCACTCGGCGCGGTTGACCGCCCAGATGCCCACCCGGTCGCCCTTGGCGATGCCGCTCGCCAGCAGCGCGCGGGCGAGCCGGTCCACATCGGCGTCGAAGGCGGCGTACGTCCAGCGGCGGCCGGCCGCCACGTCGACCAGGGCCTCGCGATCCGGCCAGGTCCGCGCCGTACGGGCGAGGTTGGCGCCGATGGTCTCGCCGAGCAGCGCGGTGGTCCCCGTCCCGTGCGCGTACGACAGCCCCGGGGCGCTCGCCGGAAGTCCCCCGTTCACCAGAAGTCCCTCGCTCACCGGAAGTCCTCCTCGCGGTACTCGTCCGCCGAGCCCTGCGCGGTGGCCTCGCGCAGCTCGATGCGGCGGATCTTGCCGGAGACGGTCTTGGGCAGCACGCCGAACTCCAGGCGGCGGACGCGCTTGTAGGGGGCGAGCACCTGACGGGAGTGCTCGAAGATCACCTTGGCGGTGTCGGGTCCCGGCTCATAGCCCTCGGCGAGGACGATGTACGCCTTGGGCACCGCGAGCCGCAGCTCGTCCGGGGCGGGCACCACGGCGGCCTCGGCCACCGCCGGGTGCTCCAGCAGCGCACTCTCCAGCTCGAAGGGGCTGATCTTGTAGTCGGACGCCTTGAAGACGTCGTCGGCGCGGCCGATGTAGGTGAGGTAGCCGTCCTCGTCGCGGGCCGCGATGTCGCCGGTGCGGTAGTAGCCGCCCGCCATGGCCTCGGCGGTGCGGTCCGGGTCGCCGTGGTAGCCGGCCATCAGCCCGATGGGCGGCTCGGCGAGATCGAGCGCGATCTCGCCCTCGGTGGCGCCGGGCGCACCGGTGACCGGGTCGAGGAGCTCCACCTTGTAGCCGGGGCTGGGGCGGCCCATGGAGCCGGTCTTCAGCCGCTGGCCGGGGGCGTTGGAGACCTGGACCGCGGTCTCGGTCTGCCCGAAACCGTCCCGGATCGTCAACCCCCAGGCGCGGCGCACCTGTTCGATGACCTCGGGATTGAGCGGCTCGCCCGCGGCCACCACCTCGCGTGGCGGCGTGCGCAGTTGGCCGAGGTCGGCTTGGATGAGCATGCGCCACACGGTCGGTGGGGCGCAGAAGGTGGTGACCCCGGCGCGGTCCATCTCGGCCATCAGCCGACCCGCGTCGAACCTCGTGTAGTTGAAGATGAAGACGGTCGCCTCGGCGTTCCACGGGGCGAACAGGTTGGACCAGGCGTGCTTGGCCCAGCCGGGCGAGGAGATGTTCAGATGGACGTCGCCGGGCTTCAGGCCGACCCAGTACATGGTCGCCAAGTGGCCGATGGGGTAAGAGACATGGGTGTGCTCGACCAGCTTGGGGCGGGCGGTGGTGCCCGAGGTGAAGTAGAGCATCAGCGGGTCGTCGGAGAGGGTGGGCCCGTCGGCCGTGAAGCCGGCGGGGGCGTCGTAGGCGTCCTCGTACGCCAGCCAGTCCGGCTCCGGTGTGCCGCCGACCGCGATCCGGGTGTAGGCGCCGGGCACCTCGGCGAACTTGGCGGTGTCCTCGGCCCGCACCAGCACATGCCGGACCCGGCCGCGCTCGACGCGGTCGCACAGGTCGGCGGGGCCGAGCAGCGGGGTGGCCGGGATGACGACCGCGCGCAGCTTCATCGCGGCCAGCATGACCTCCCACAGCTCGGCCTGGTTGCCGAGCATGACCAGGACGCGGTCCTCGGCGCCGACGCCCCGCGCGCGCAGCCAGTTCGCGATCCGGTCGGAGCGCTCGGACAGCTCGGCGAAGGAGAGCCGGATCTCGCGGCCGTCCTCCTCCACGATGTGCAGCGCGGTGCGGTCGTTGCCGGCGGCGATCACGTCGAACCAGTCCAGCGCCCAGTTGAAGTGCTCCGGCCGGGGCCACGCGAACCCGTCGTAGGCGGTGGCATAGTCCTCGCGGTGTGCCAGCAGGAAGTCCCGTGCGTTCCTGAAGGCATCGGTCGCCGTCGTCATCCGTCGTCCTCCTATGTTCCCGACCATTGCCGGGCGGCTCCCTGGCATCGTCTAATCCGTGATGCAGGTCTCACTACCCCCGAACGGGGGTGTGGTCCCTGCGCGCACGGGGGTGTGGTCCGCACATCAGCCGCACCGAAGGAGCGATGAGGTGACAGCAGAGGCCGTGACGGTGGTGGAGATCCGCGGTGCGCTGCTCAGGCTGCGGCGCGCGACGGGGCTGCCGGTCGCCTTCGGCGGGCTGGTGGAGTCCGGCCGTCCGCAGGTGCGCATCAGCGAGCTGAGCGGTACGGCGACGGCCGCGCTGCGCTCCCTCGCGGTGAGCTCGGGCAGCGGCCTGGGCGGCAAGGCGGTGGCACTGGCCCGGCCGTGCGCGGTGACGGACTACTCCAGCTCCCGGCACATCAGCCATGAGTACGACATCCCGGTGGCCGCCGAGGGCATCCGCTCGGTGCTCGCGGTCCCGGTGGTGGTACGGCGCCGGGTGCGCGGGGTGCTGTACGGCGCGCTGCGTTCGGCCCAGCCGCTCGGTGACCGGGCGCTCGGCGCGGCGGTCGCGGTGGCGCGGGACGTGGAGCAGACGCTGATACTGCGGGACGAGGCGTGGGAGCTGCTGACGGCGGGCCGGGGCCTCCTCGGGGACGCGGGGGCGCCCGGGGGCCCCGAGACCGGGGCCGGTACGGGCGCCTGGGAGCAGGTGCGGGAGGCGCACGCGGCGCTGCGGGCGCTCGCGCCCCGGATCACCGATCCGGTCCTGCGTGCCGATCTGCTGGCCGCCTGCGGGCTGTTGACGGCGCCGCGGCCGGCCGGCGGACCGGCTCTGGCGCCGCGTGAACTGGACGTGCTGTCCTGGGTGGCGGCGGGCGCGACCAATGCCGCGGTAGCCGAACGGCTGGGGTTGCGCCCGGAGACCGTCAAGGGGTATCTGCGTTCAGCGATGAGGAAGTTGGGCGCACACACGCGGGGGGAGGCGGTGACCGCGGCACGCCGGGCGGGGTTGCTCCCGTAGCCCCCCGAGACATGAAGGAAACCTTCCCATTCATGCGCGGATGCTTTGAATTTCCTCATGCTTGACCGTTTGTTATTTCCCTCACCACGGCTTCCGTCCGAATTTCAAGGATCGTTGCCTAGAATTTGGTCCGGACACGACATACGAGGGGAGCGGTGACCGTGCGACGGGACTTCCAGGAGTCTGCCCGATGCCGCTCGGACCTGGTCATCGGCCGCGAGGAAGTGTGCGCCGCCGCCCGCGCCCAACTCGCCTCCGGCGGCAGTGTGCTGCTCCACGGACCGGCCGGAATAGGGAAATCGACCATCCTGCGGGCATTGGCCGAGGAATACGCCTCGACCGCGCACATCGTCCTGCGCTGCTCGGCGACCGAGTCCGAATCCCACCTTCCGTTCCTCGCCCTCGCCGACCTCCTCGGCCTGGTCCTGGACGACGTCTGCCCCCGGCTGCCCGCCGCCCAGCGCACCGCGCTGGAGTCGGCGCTCACCGGCCGCGGCGAGTCCACCCTCCAGCGCGACGGCCTCGCCCTGCGCCTTGCGGTGCTGTCCGCGCTGCGCGCGCTCGCCGCCCGCGGACCGGTCCTGATCGTCGCCGACGACCTCCAGTGGCTGGATCCCGCCAGCGCCGAACTGCTCGGCTTCGCCGCCCGCCGGCTCGGCGGCACCCCGGTCCAACTCCTGTGCGCCGTACGGACGGAGGGCCAGGACAGCCAGGAGTACGACCGCCATCTGCGGTCCTGCCCGCCGGACACCCTCGCCCTGCGGCTCGGGCCGCTCTCGCACACCCGGATCGCCGAGCTGCTCGGCCACCGCGGCCACGGGGCACTGTCCCGCTCCACGGTCCGCGAGGTGCACCGCACCAGCGGCGGCAACCCGCTGTTCGCGCTCGAACTCGGCCGCGCCCTCGCCGAGAGCCCCACCCCGCCCCGGCCCGGCGAGCCGCTGCCGGTGCCCACCTCGCTGCGCGCCCTGGTGCTCAGCCGCCTGGACATGCTGTCCGTGGAGGCCCGCCGCACCCTGCTGGTGGCCAGCGCCGGCGCCCGGCCCACCCCGGCGCTGCTGCACGCGGCGGGCCGGGAGAACGCCGAGGCGGAGTGCGCCCAGGCCGCCGAACTGGGGCTGCTGGCAACGGAGTCGGACGCGCCCGCCGTACGCTTCGCGCATCCCCTCATCTCCGCCGCGCTGTACGCGGAGGCGCCCGCGCAGGAACGGCGGGCCGCGCACGCGGCGCTGTCCACGGCCGCCTCCGACCCCATCGAGCGGGCCCGGCACCTCGCCCTCGCCACCACCGGCGCCGACCCGGAGGTCGCCGCCCGGCTCGCCGAGGCCGCCGCCCTCGCCCGGGACCGCGGCGCGCCCTCGGTCGCCGCCCAGCTGGGGCTGCTGGCCGCCCGGCACACCCCGGTGGACAGCGTGCCCAGCCCGGAGGAACGCCGGCTCGGCGCCGCCGAGGACGCCATCACCGCGGGCGAGGTGGACCTCGCCCGGGACATCGCCCGCGAGGTGCTCAAGCGGGCGAGCGTGCCCGCCGAACGGGTGCGCGCCTGGATCATCGTCATCGACACCGCGGGCCACACCATGGCCGAGGTCGACGCCCTCTTCCCGCAGGCCCTCGCGGACGCGGGCGACGACCCGCGGCTGCTCGCCCTGGTCCACTACCAGCTGGGCTGGCGGGCGCTGATCGTGGAGGGCGACTTCACCGCGGCCCGGGACGCCGCCGCGCACGCCGCCGAACTGGCCGCGCGCAGCAAGGACCGGCGCACCGAGCTGCTCGCCCTCGCCTTCCAGGCGCAGACCGAGACCCTGATGGGCCATCCGGAGGCGCCTCGCACCATCAAGCGGGCGCTGCGCGAACCCCAGGACCCGCGGGTGGCCTGGCATCACAACGGGGCGGGCAGCGCCCGGTTCCGCTGGCTGGTCATGGGCGACCAGCTGGCCGAGGCGCGGGCCACCGTCACCGGGCTGCTGCGCGAGGTGCGCCGGCACGGCTCGGTGGAGAGCGAGGTGCACTTCCTGCGCGGCCTGGCCGAGACCGAACTGCGCGCCGGGCACTGCGGCCGCGCCCTCGACCTCGCCCGCGAGGGCCTCAAGCTCGCCCGGGACTCCGGGATCGGCGAGACCGCCTCGGCCATGCTCACCTCGCTCGCGGAGGCGTCCGGCGGGGACGTGGACCGGGCGCTCACCCTCGCCCGGGAGGCGGTGGAGCACGCCGAGGAGGACGGCGACCAGATGTACCTCTCGCGGGCCCTGGGCGCCCTCGGGTACGCCCAGTTGGTGGCCGGGGACCCGGCGGGCACCGTGCGCTCGCTGCGCCGGGTGCGCAGCCTGGAACTGGGCCTCGGCATCACCGACCCGGCCCGCGGCCGCTGGCAGGGCGACCTCGCCGAGGCACTGGTCCGCATCGGTGAACCCGCCGAGGCGCAGGACGTCATCGACAGCGCGCGGGAGCACGCGCT
>NZ_MUNF01000056.1 GCF_002154555.1 Streptomyces murinus | reverse complement strand
CCCCTCGCCACCCCCGCTCAGTCCGCTCAGCCCACCTACGCCTCCGCCTCCGCCGTCGCGGAGTCCGTCACGGTGATCGCGCCCACCGGGCACGCCCGGGCCGCCTCGCGGACGTTCGGGTCGCCCGCGCCGTCCTCGCGGCCGGGGATCAGCATGCTGAACCCGTCGTCGTCCTGGGTGAACACGCCCGGCGCGGTCAGCGCGCACTGGCCCGCGCCGATACAGACGTTCTTGTCGATCTCGATGTGCATGAGCTGAGCCTCTTACCAGGTCACGGGGAGTTCCAGCATCCCCTGGATCGTGTCGCCGGGTTTGAAGGGAATCTCCTCGGCGGGCGCGGCCAGCCGCAGTCCCGGCAGCCGGGCGAGCAGGGTGCCGAGGGCGATCTCCAGCTCCGCGCGGGCCAGGTTCTGGCCCAGGCACTGGTGGATGCCGAACCCGAACGCCACGTGGTGACGGGTGGGCCGGTGGAAGTCCAGGGCGTCGGGTTCGTCGTACTGACCCGGGTCCCGGTTGATCACCGACGTGGAGAAGAAGACGCCCTCACCGGCCCGGATCGTGGTGCCGTCGATCTCGATGTCCTGGAGCGCCACCCGGGCCAGCCCGTCGGCGATGGACAGCATCCGCATCAGTTCCTCGACGGCCGCGGGCAGCAGCGCCGGATCCGCGCGCAGCTCGGCCAGCCGGCCGGGGTTCTGGAGCAGGGTGAAGGTGCCCAGCGAGATCATGTTGGCGGTCGTCTCATGGCCCGCGACCAGCAGGATCACCGCGAGCGAGACGACATCGGCGCGCTCCAGCGTGCCCTGGCTCAGCTGCTGGTGGACGAGGTCGTCGAGGACGCCGTCACCGGGCTCGGACTGCCGGGCCTTGGCGTCGACGAGACCGCCCAGATACTCCTCCAGGCGGTCGCGGGCGCCCTGGCTGTCCGCGGCGGTCGGCCCGCGCAGCAGCCGCCGGGACTGCTCCTCGAAGAACTCGTGGTCGGCGTAGGGCACGCCGAGCACATCGCAGATCACCATCGACGGCACGGGCAGCGCGAAGGCGGAGACCAGATCGGCGGGCGGTCCCTGTTCGATCATCGTGTCCAGCAGGCCGTCCACGATCCGCTGGATGGCGGGCCGCAGCCCGCCGGCGCGTTTGAGGGTGAACGACGGGATCATCATCCGCCGCTGCCGCTGGTGCTCGGGGTCGTCCTGACCGAGCAGCGCCACCCGCCGGTCGCGGACGCCCTCGAAGCGGGGGGAGATCGACGGGAACTCGCCGCGGCGGCGGTCGCTGGACAGCCGGGGGTCGGCGAGCAGGGACCGGGCGATGGCGTGTCCGGTGACCATCCAGACCTCGCGGCCGTCGTACAGGGTGACGCGCGCCAGGGGCCGGGCCTCGCGCAGCGGGGCGTAGCCGGTCGGCGGGTGGTAGGGGCAGGTGCGGTCCTGGGGGAAGGCGACGGGGTCGGCCGGGGTCGCCGGGCCGGTGATGTCCGTCAGTTCCGTCATGGAAAGACCTCGCAGACGAAGAAGTGCGTCGTGCCGATCTTCATTAGATGCCTCAGGCACCTATGGGTCGATGACAAGTTCAGCCACTTCAAGGATCCTCCCGATCCGTCCGAATCGCGAAGGTAGGAGGGTCCGGTTCCGGCCAGACGGCGCAACCGCCGCTCACCGCGCCCCGGCGGCCCCCTCGTGCGGGGCGAAGGCGCGGGCCACGGCGAGGCTGTCCTCGTACACGTGGTGGCGTACGACGAAGCCCTCGCGGACCGTGAGACGCAGGGCGAAGCGGGCGGTGTAGGAGCGGCCGGTCGGTGCGGCCGTCTGCCGTAGGACGCCGAGGACGACCGCGTCCTCGCCGTCGATCAGGACGCGCTCGACGCCGGTGTCCGCCTTCTCGGGGACATGGTGGGCGGCCAGCTCCCGGAAGTGGGCGGCCGCGTCGGCACGGGTGGCGCGGTGCCGGATCCAGGGGGTGTCCGGGCGGCCGTGCTCCTCCTCGGGCCAGTCCAGCCGCCAGTCGCAGTCCTCGGCGTACAGCTCGGCGATCCGGTCCGGGTCGCCCGCGCCGATCCTGGCGAGGAGTTCCTGGACCACCTCACGGGTGTCGGGGGTGGAGTCGTACATCATGGATGAAGCATGCGTGCGCCGGTGTCGGAACCGGTGCACATTCATACGTGGGAGCGACGAAGGGGACGGATCCATGCCTCTCAAGGGTGAGTACGAGCCGAGCCCGGAGCAGTGGGTACGCGATCAGGTGGACTTGTACGAGAGCTCCGGCGGGACGAAGGGGAACACCCTGCTGGACACCGGGATGCCGGTCATCGTCCTGACGACGAAGGGCGCGAAGAGCGGGAAGATCCGCAAGACGCCGCTGATGCGGGTGGCGCACGAGGGCGCGTACGCGGTGGTCGCCTCGCAGGGCGGCGCGCCGAAGCACCCGGTGTGGTACTTCAACGTCAAGGCCGATCCGCATGTCGAGTTGCAGGACGGCCCGGTCAAACAGGACATGCGGGCCCGTGAGGTCACCGGCGACGAGAAGGCCCGCTGGTGGGAGCGTGCGGTCGCCGCCTACCCGCCGTACGCCGAGTACCAGCAGAAGACCGACCGGGAGATCCCGGTGTTCGTGCTGGAGCCGGCCGAGGGAAGCTGACCGGCGCCGAGGCGATGCCCGCCGGAGATTTCTACACCCGGCAGGTGTGAACCCTCTCCGGCACGGGCAGTCGTGCCGTCAGGCCCCGCCGCGTTCCCCCGTCGCGGCGGGGCTCTGTCGTACCTCGCCGTCCGGGCTGTCGGTGACGTCGAGGAAGATCTGGTCGGCGGCCGGGAACGTCGCGGCCAGCGAGCGCTTGATGCGGTCGGCGACCTCCTCGACACGTTCGCTGTCCAGGCCCGGCGCCAGGTCGATGCGGGCGGCCACCAGGGTGGAGTCGAGGCCCAGTTTCATGGTGAACAGCGACTCCACGCTGTCGATCTCCGGCTGCGCCCGCAGCAGCGCGCGGATACGGCCGCTCAGCTCCGGGTCGGCGGCCTGTCCGATGAGCTGATCGCGGGCCTCGCGGCCCAGTCGGTAGGCGACGTAGACCAGCAGGACCCCGATGGCGAGCGAGGCGGACGCCTCCCAGGCGACCTGCCCGGTGGCCATGTGCAGGGCCATCCCGGCGATCGCCAGGCTCACGCCGAGCACCGCCGTGCCGTCCTCGGCGACCACCGTGCGCAGCGCCGGATCGCGCAGGGCCGCCCGGCCGCCCCGCGCGCGCACCTGATGCAGGGCGCGCAGCAGTGAGCCGCCCTCGGCCAGCAGTGCCACGCCCAGCACGATCAGGCCCACCACATAGCCGCGGGACGTCTCCCGGGTGCCCTGGCGCAGTGCCTCGAAGCCCTGGAAGAAGGAGAAGCAGCCGCCCATCACGAAGATCCCGACGGCGGCGAGCAGCGACCAGAAGAAGCGTTCCTTGCCGTAGCCGAAGGGGTGCCGGGCGTCGGCGGGGCGGCGGCTGCGGCGCAGGGCGGCCAGCAGGAACACCTCGTTGAAGGAGTCGGCGACCGAGTGCGCGGCCTCCGAGAGCAGCGCGGGCGACCCCGAGATCACGCCTCCGACGGCCTTGGCCACGGCGATCAGCAGATTGGCCCCGAGGGCGACGAGGACGGTGACCCGGGTACGGCGGTCGCTCGCCCGGCTGCGCCGCTCGCGGGCCCGCATCCGGCGGCCGGCGGCCGGGGCGCGCTCATCGGCGCGGGCCGCTCCCGTCGGGGCGGCCTCGTGCTCCTGTCGTTCCGGTGATGTTCCGCTCACGGGGGCCGACTGCCCGGGGGCCCGGGAATCACACCGTGCGGGTGCCCGGAAACGGGGAAGTCGGTGCTCTGACGGAGAAGTCGGCGCTCCGGGGCCCGGCGGTGAGGGTCCGGGACCCGGAGGCGAGGAGGAGACATGGGCGGTGACGGCAACCGCGCCTACGGCCACAAGAGCTTCAGCCGGTCGCGCAGCCATTTCCGGGACCGGATCACGGCGGACGGCCAGGACGGGTGGCCGGTGGCGGCGGGGCGCTACCGCCTTGTGGTGTCGCGGGCGTGCCCCTGGGCGAGCCGGGCGGTGATCTCCCGCCGGCTGCTCGGCCTGGAGGACGCGCTGTCCATGGCGGTGGCCGACCCGATCCAGGACGACCGCAGCTGGCGGTTCACCCTGGATCCGGACGGCCGGGACCCGGTGCTCGGCATCCGCTACCTCGGCGAGGCGTACGACCGCCGGGAGACCGGGTATCCGGGCGGGGTGAGCGTGCCCGCCGTGGTGGACGTGGACAGCGGGAAGCTGGTCACCAACGACTACCAGCAGCTCACCCTGGACCTCGCCACCGAGTGGACGGCCCTGCACCGCGAAGGCGCCCCCGACCTGTATCCGGCGGCCCGCCGCGACGAGATCGACGAGGTGATGGCCGGGGTGTACGAGGACGTCAACAACGGCGTGTACCGGGCCGGGTTCGCCACCCACCAGGAGGAGTACGAGAAGGCTTGCGCGGGGGTCTTCCGGCGGCTGGAAATGATCGCCGAACGGCTGGCCGGACAGCGGTATCTGGTCGGCGACACCCTCACGGAAGCGGACATCCGGCTGTTCACCACGCTGGTCCGTTTCGACCCGGTCTACCACGGCCACTTCAAATGCAACCGCTGGAAGCTGGCGGAGGACCCGGTGCTGTGGGCGTACGCCCGTGACCTGTTCCAGACCCCGGGGTTCGGCGACACCGTCGACTTCGACCACATCAAGCGGCACTACTACCAGGTGCACACCGGTATCAACCCGACCGGCATCGTGCCGCTCGGACCCGAGCTCGCGTCCTGGCTGAGCCCGCACCACCGCGAGGAGCTGGGCGGCCGGCCGTTCGGCGACGGCACGCCCCCGGGCCCGGTGCCCGAGGGCGAACGGGTGGCCCCCGCGGGCCGCCCCGTATGAGAACCCCCTGACGAGGAAGGAGTCATCCATGTCCAAGTCGAAGAAGACCAAGCTCCCCTTCGTCTACCAGCCGATCGGTTTTGTGCTCAGCTGGGCGAGCGGCGCGGTCGCCGGTCTCGCCTTCAAGCAGGCGTGGAAGGCGATCCGGCACGAGGACGACGCGCCCACCGCCCTGGACGAGGACCGCCGGCTGCGCGACATCCTGCTGGCCGCCGCCCTTCAGGGCGCGATCTTCGCGGTGGTGCGCAGCGCCGTGGACCGCACCGGGGCCAAGGCCATCGCACGCTCGACGGGCGTGTGGCCGGTGGCCGAGGACCACGAGAACGGCGCGGAGAGCAAGGCGGGCAAGGCTGGCAAGGTCGGCAAGGAGAGCAAGCGGGACAAGGGCGGCAAGCGGGGGTGGCGTTGAGCCGCCGCCCGGCGCGCGTCAGCCGTCGAGCAGCCACCGGCCGTCGCGCATGAGGTCCCGCCCGGGCAGCTCGTTCGCCTCGCGCCAGGCCTGGATGCGCTCGGGGACGACCCGGAAGTACAGATAGCGGGTGGCGAGCCGCCGGGGGTCGAAGCCGGTCTTGCCCGCGAAGACCTCCGCGTCCTCCTCGGGCAGGTCCTCCGGGCTCACCGACTGCACGCCGCCGTCCACGACGACGACGTCCCGGGTCGTCCCGATGCCGAGCCTGACCCGGCCGCTGTCGACCAGATTGCGGCCGGTGGGGCTGTCGGCCGGGGTGGCGAACAGCAGGAGGGCGCCGTCCCAGACGAACGACAGCGGCACCAGATAGGGCGCGCCGCCGTCGGGTCCGGCCGTGGCCACCCAGGCGTCCTCGTCGTGGTCCAGCCGGTGCAGGGTGTCCTTCTTGCGCTGCTCGGCGGTGCGGGCGGGCGGCGGGGTCATCGCGTTCGGCCTCCTGATGGGATGCGGGTGCGCTCCAGTGTGCCGCCGGGCGGGGCCCGCGCATGAGGTTTGTCCCCGACGGCGCGTCTTCGCACCGGGCCCGTCCCCGGCGTACGTCCGGCCCCGGATCTCAGTCGCAGTTGACCCCCGCCTTCGGGCGGGGCCACGCCTCCGCCCCGTGGGACGCACGGACGTAGGCCGTGGCCCGGCCGGGGGTGAGCCACAGCCGCTCGTCGCGGTGCCGGTACCCGGTGTCGTACGCGTCGGCGGGCAGGGCGCGCAGCCGGCCGACGTACGGCGCGCCGAGGAAGCCGTCACGTGCGAGGACGCCCTCGGAGTCGCGGACGTAGAGCCGGTCGCCCAGGCCGAGGAAGCGGGCGGGTCCCCAGCCGCAGTGGTCGGGACCGGGTGAGGTGTAGAGCCGGGTGACCGGCACCCGGCTGCCGTCGCGGCCGGTCCAGATCTCCCACACGGTGGTGGCGGTGAACCGCTCGGGGAGTTCGGCCGGGTCGCGGGAGGCGCTGGTCTCGGGGCCCCGGCCGGGCCGGTCGCGCTGGTCCCTGGCCACCACGACGGCCGCCTTGGTACGGCCGCCGACGTCGAAGGAGTACAGCACCCGGCCGGTCTCCCGGCGCTCCGCCCGGTAGCCGTACGCGGGTACCTCCGGCTCGTCCATGTCGAAGTAGCGGGCCGGCCCCTCCTCGGGGGTGGCGCCGCCCTCGGCGGTGCTCCAGGGGTCGGGCCCGCCGCCGTCGAAGATCGTCCCGTCGCACTCCAGCGCCCGCCCGGCCGCCCCGGAGGCCGCGAGCAGCGCCCGTGTGCCGCTTCCGCCCGCCTCGTGGGTGCGGACGTGGAGCGGTCCGCCGTACGGCCGCGCCGGCGGGGTTCCCCGCACCACCAGGCCAGAACCTGGTCCCGTGGCCGCCCGCGCCGCATCCCCCCACCACCACGGCCGTCACCGCCGCCGACGCCATCGCCCTCAGCCCTGCGCGCATGCTCCGCCCCCGCCTCGCCTCGTTCACCGGATCCGTACGCCCCCTGGACGCGGGAGCGGGCCCGAACGTTCGAAACTCCGTCATGGAGCCGATTCGCCGCGGGGCGGCGCGGGGCAGGCTGGGGGACCATGAACGATGTGACCACCATGCGAGCCATCGGCCAGGACGTCCTCGGCGGCCCCGGGGTACTGCGGGAAGTGACGCTGGAGCGGCCGGAGCCGCGGCCGAACGAGGTGCTGGTCCGGGTGCGGGCCGCCGGGCTGAACCCCACCGACTGGAAGCACCGCGCCACCGGCGGGTTCCTCGGCGAGCCGCCGTTCGTGCTCGGCTGGGACGTCTCAGGGGAGGTCGCCGGGACCGGGATCGGCGTGGCCGAGTTCCGGCCCGGCGACGAGGTGTTCGGCATGCTGCCCTACCCCTTCGGACACGGCTCGCACGCCGAGTACGTGATCGCCCCGGTCCGCGCCCTGTGGCACAAACCGGCCTCGGTCGACCACACCCAGGCGGGCGCGCTGCCCCTGGTGTCGCTGACCGCCTGGCAGGCCCTGACCGAGCGGGCCGGGGTACGGCGGGGGCAGCGGGTGCTGATCCAGGCGGCGGCCGGCGGGGTCGGGCATGTGGCCGCGCAGATCGCCGCGGCGCACGGCGCCCATGTGATCGGCACGGCGAGCGCGGCCAAGCACGGCTTCCTGCGGGAGATCGGGGTGGCCGAGCCGATCGACTACCACGCCACCGATGTCACCGAGGCGGTACGGGACGTGGACGTCGTCCTGGACACCCTCGGCGGCGAGACGGCCCTGCGCTCCCTGCGGACACTGCGCCCCGGCGGGATCCTGGTGTCGATCCTGCCGGTGGGCTCCCGCGCACTGTACGAGGAGGCCGAGCGGCTCGGCGTACGGGCGGTACGGATGCTGGTGGACGCCGACCGGGCCGGAATGCGGTCGGTCGCGGAACTGGTCGAGTCGGGGAAGCTGAGGGCATCGGTCGCCGGGACGTACCCGCTGGCCGACGCCGCGAAGGCGCACGAACAGGGGGAGACCGGGCGCACCACGGGGAAGCTGGTGCTGCTGGTCGACTGAACGGCCCGCGGACACGCGTGAAACCCGAAGACATATGTCAATCGAACATGCTCAAATTCCTTCCATCGAGGGTAACTTGACGGTCGGAGATCCGACGTCCGGGCGCGGGTGGGAGGTGATGCCGAGGTGCGACGGGAACCCGTGTCCCTCACCCGGCATCTGCGCGTGTACGCATACCGTGCGTACACCGTCCTGGAGTTCCGGGGCGAGATCGACATCATCGCGGCGGACGAGATCCTCCCGCTGCTGGACCGGGTCACCGGCCGCCCGGGCGCCCGGGTCGTGCTCGATCTGCGGCCCGTGGAGTTCTTCGACTGCTCGGGGCTGCGCCTGCTCTACCGGGCGCGGGCCCGGATCCTCGGGCACGACGGGCAGGTGCATCTGGTGTGCACGCACCCGCTGACCCTGCGCGTCCTGCGGGTGACGGGCCTGTCCCGGCTGCTGCCGCCGCACGCGACGACGGACGCGGCCCTGGCGGGAGCCGGGTCCGCGTCCGGTGCGCGCTGAGGGAGCCCGGGGACGGGAGGGCTCACCCCTCCTCGAACAGGGCGCTGACCGACTCCCCGTTGTGGATGCGCCGTACCGCCTCGGCGAGGGCCGGGGCGATGGACAGGACGCGCAGCTTGTCGGTGTGCTCGTCGGCCGGGATCGGCACGGTGTTGGTGCAGACGATCTCCAGCACGTCCGGCTGTGCGCCGATCCGCCCCAGCGCACCGGCCGCGAACAGCCCGTGCGTGCATGCCACCCGGATCGAACGTGGGCCCAACTCGCGCAGCCGGTCGAGGAGTTCGAGTACGGTACTGCCCTTGGCGATCTCGTCGTCCAGCACGATGACGTCCCGCCCGGCGATGTCGCCGATGACGGCGCTGATGCTCACCCGGTCGTCCGCGTACCGCTGTTTGGCGCCGGCCGCCACCTGCGCGCCGATGCGCCGGGCGAAGGCGGCGGCCTCCTTGGCGTTGCCGAGGTCCGGGGAGACCACCGTGGTGCGCGACAGGTCGTACTGCCGGAAGTGCGCGGCCAGTTCGCGCAGCGCGTGCAGATGGTCCACCGGCACCGAGAAGAAGCCGTGCACCTGCGGGGAGTGCAGGGTCATGGCGAGGACCCGGCTCGCGCCCGCGGCCACCATCAGATCGGCGACGAGCCGGCCGCCGATGGAGATCCGGGGCGCGTCCTTCTTGTCGGAGCGGGCGTAGGAGTAGTGCGGCATGACGACGGTGATCCGGGAGGCGGAGGCGCCCCGGGCCGCGTCGCACATCAGCAGCAGCTCGACCAGGTGTTCCTGCACCGGCTTGACCAGCGGCTGGATCAGGAAGACGTCCCGTTCCCGGCAGTTGGCCTGGAGCTGTACCTCCAGGCAGTCGTTGGCGAACCGGCTGACCCTGGTCGGGCTCAGCGGCACCCCCAGATGCGCGCAGACCTCCTCGGCCAGTTCGGGGTGGGCACTGCCGCTGAAGACGGCGATGTCTCGCACGATCTGCTCCTCGCATGATCATTCCGGGCTGCCGCCGCTCATGCTACTGGCCGGGGCCGCAGCGGTAGAGCGTCCGGGCGGTCCGTCCGGGTGCCGGGGGCGCGGCGGGGGTGTCCGTGCCGCCGTACGCCGAGGCGGGGACCTTCGCGCAGGTGGCCGCGACCCAGTCGGCGATCCGCGTGGCCGCGGTCGGCCCGGCGGTCATGTTCCCGGTACCGGCGGCCGACGGGCCGAGCCCCGCGGGGCCGCCGGCGAGCACGTACCGGACCTGCCCGGCCGCCACCAGCCGCCGGAAGTCGGCCGGTGCCGGGAAGGGCACCTTGCCGCTGAACCCGCCGAGCGGCAGGACGTCGGCGCCCGCCGACAGGATGTACGGGGAGGCCGCGTTCCAGCTGGTGGTGGCGAACACATAGCGGGCCCCGCCCCGGTGGGCGCGGGTGTAGTCGAGGAGTCGGCGTTCGTCGGGGGTCAGGGAGCCGTCCGAGGCGATGCCGGCCAGGGCGGCGAAGCCGGCGGGGGAAGCCGTGCGCGCGCCGACGGCCTGCGGTCCCGAACTCCCCCGCGACCGCTCGCGGTTGGGGGTGGTCGGGCCGACCGAGCCCATGCCCGAGGTGCCGTACGCCGGGTTGAAGACCTGCACCGCCCAGGCGCTCGGGGCGACGAGCAGGGCCGCGAGGGAGGCGGCCAGCCCGGTGAGCGCCAACCGGCTGCCGGTGCGCGGCCGTTCGGGCCGGGCGAGGGCCAGCAGGACGACGGCGGCGAGGCCCAGCGCGGCGACCGCGGGGGCGAGCCACGGCAGGAAGGAGGCGGCGAAGCGGTCGGCGAGGCACACGCTCCACACCGTGGTCGCCGCCACCGCGCCCGGCAGGGCCCAGGCGCGCCGCCCGCCCGCGCGGTGGGCGCGCCACATCTGCACCGTCCCTGCGCCGGTGAGCGCGGCGAGCGGCACCGCGATCACGCCCATGTAGTAGGTGTGCGGGCCGACGCTTCCGGCGCTGAACACCAGGAAGTAGGTGGCGAGCCAGGCGCCCCACAGCAGGAATCCGGCGCGCGAGGTGTCGGTGCGCGGCCGGCCCCGCCGCCAGCGCAGTCCGCAGACGACGGCCGCGGCGGCGAACGGGTAGAACCAGCCGGTCTGGGCCGCAAGGGTGGTCCCGAACATCTTCGCCCACCCGTTCTGCGCGCCGCCGAACCCGCCCGCGGCCAGCGGTGCGGCGCCCGGGGCCGGCTGCGCGCCCTGCCGCTCGGACGTCCGGTGCGTGGTCGCGCGTACGGCCCCGGGCCCCGCCGCTCCCGGCTCCCGCTCGCCCCGGTGCCCGCCGCCCTGCGTCGCGCTCACGCTCCCGGTGGCGGCCGCGCTGATGCCGAGCGAGCCGAAGCGGTTCAGGAAGTTGTAGCCGACGACCATGCTGAACGCGGAGTTGTTGGTGGTGCCGTCCACGTACGGGCGGTCCTTGGCGGGTACCAGGGTCACCGCGAGCATCCAGGAGGCCGAGACGGCGGTCGTCACCAGGGCGGCCAGGCCGAGGTGGGCGAGGCGGCGGCGCAGCGCGAGCGGGGCCGAGACCAGGTACACCAGGGCGAGGGCGGGCAGGACGGCCCAGGCCTCCAGCATCTTCGCCTGGAAGGCGGCGCCGACCCAGACCCCGGCCAGCAGCAGCGGGCGCGGCCGGCCCGCCCGCGCGGCCCGCTGGGTGGCCTCGGCGGCGAGCAGCAGGCACAGGGTGAACGCCGGGTCCTCCACCGAGGTACGGAACAGTCCGACGGCGACCGGGGTCACCAGGAACGCCGTGGCGGCGAGGAGGGCCGCGTGCGTCCCGGCCCAGCGGTGCACCAGGCGGTACAGGACCAGCATGCTCGCCACGCCCTCCAGGACCTGGGGCAGGGTCAGGGTCCAGGGGTGGAAGCCGAGGAGGCGGGCGGACAGGGCTTGCGGCCACAGGAATCCCGGGGATTTGTCGAGCGTGATGGAATTCGCTGGGTCGAAAGAGCCGTAGAAGAACGCCTTCCAGCTTCCGGTCATGCTGCGGGCCGCGTCGGCGTAGAAGGTGTGGTACTGGCTATGGGTGATTCCCCATGCGTAGAACACCGCGGCGAGCACGGTCAGGAACAGCAGTGCCGGACGGGCGTACGAGGGCTCACCCACCGGGGCTTTCCACGGGGCGCGGCGGCCGGTGCCGGTGGCGGCGGTCGCGTCGAGAACGTTTGTTGCCATGCCCGGAAGTTTTGGTCACGCCGGGCGCCCGGCACGCCGTGTCGGGCCTTCTTCAAGGAAACTCTCATCGCGAACAGGGCAATTCTTTGATCGCACGATACGGAATTTGCTCTGGTAAAGCGGAGTCATTACCCACGGCGTGACGACCGCCCGTCAGCCGCCGAGTACCCCCGGCAGGGCCAGGGCCGCCAGCAGGGTGCTGCCCAGCAGCAGCCAGGCGACGTAGTCGCCGACGTGGCCGGACTGGAGGCGGCGCAGGGGTGTCGTCCACGCGGGGGCGGACGGGCGGTGGGAGCGGGTGACGGCGGCGGTGGCGAGGGCCACGGCGAGGGCGGCGGAGACCAGGCCGAGCAGCACGCCGTGGAGGGTCCAGACGGCCGAGGCCCGGGCGCCGCCCGAGCCCGCCTCGTTGACCGAGCGGGCCACGAGGTCGCCGAAGCCCGGGACGACGCCCATGGCGAGGGCCGCCGCGAGGAGCACGGCCGGGACCGTCGTCATCGTGTCGGGCACCCGGCGCAGCAGTTCTGATGTCTCGGGCCGCTCCGCCGAGCCGCTGGTCTCGTACGCGTCGGTGTCCTCGGGTGGCGGCCCGAGCCCGAGGAAGACCCGGGCGGCGACGCGCAGCACCGCGCCCGCCGTGACCGCGGAGGCGAGCACGTACACCACCGTGAGCGGCCCGCCGACCGCCTCCTCGCTGACCGCCTTGCCGAGCCCGGTGCCGAAGGGCGGCAGCCCCGCGAGGGCGAGCCCGCCGACCGCGAACAGCACTCCCGTGGCCCGTAGTTCGCGCGCCCGGCCGTGCAGTTCGTGCTCGTCCACGCTGCCGAACCGGTCGAGGAGCGCGCCCGCGCAGGCGAACAGGGCGGCCTTCGCCCCGGCGTGCCCGAGGATGTACAGGGCGGCTCCGTCGTCGCCCTCGGGGGTGAGCACGCCGACGGCGACCAGGAACAGGCCGGTGTGCGCGATCGTGGAGAAGGCGAGCAGCCGTTTGATGTGCCGCTGGTACCAGCACATGACGGCCCCGGTGACGGCCGTGAGCACGCCGAGGGTGACCAGGGCGCGGGTCAGATCGGCGGCCGGGATGCCGCCGGGTCCGGCGAAGACGGTGCCGTAGACCCGCCAGACGCCGTAGACACCCAGTTCCACCATCACCCCTGACAGCAGCATGCACACCGGGGTGGGGGCGACGGCGTGCGCGTCGGGCAGCCAGAAGTGGAAGGGCACGGTGGCCGCCTTCACCAGCAGCCCGGTCAGCACCAGGACGAACGCGGCGAGGACCAGCGCGTCCGGCCCACCGTGTCCGGCCGTGGCGTCCAGGCCCCGGCCGATCTTGGACATCGACAGCTCGCCGGTACGGGCGTAGAGCAGGCCGATGCCGGTCAGCATGGCGTACGCGCCGAGCGAGTTGACGACCCCGAAGGTCAGCGCGCCCTGTACGGCCTTGGCCTCGTCGATACGGAAGCCGGTCAGCGCGTACGCCACCACGCTCATCAGCTCGAAGAACACGAAGGCGTTGAACAGGTCGCCGGCGAGGGCGAATCCGCACATGGCGCCCTGGAAGACCAGCATCAGCGCGGGGAACGAACCGGCGTGGCCGCGCGGTCGCTCGTCGAAGTAGCGCCAGGAGTAGGCGAGCGCGGAGAGGGCGAGAAGGGAGACAAGGGTCGCCATGCCGAGGGAGGGGCCGTCCCCGATCACCTCGATGCCGACGCTCTCCCCGCCGACGGGCACCCAGCCGCCGACCCATTCGACCATGGGCGGCGAGGAGTTCAGCAGCAGGACGAGGGCGAGCGCGGCCGTCGCGGCGCAGACGAGGAGGCCGGTCAGCTCGGCGGCGGGCCGCGGCAACCGGCGCCCGGCGGCGGCCAGCAGGGCGGCCCCGAGCAGCGGCACCGCGACGAGGAGCGGAAGCAGATGGTGCATCAGCCGCGCAGCTCCCGCAGTTCGTCCGGGTCGAGGGTGCCGTGCCGCTTGACGATCTGGAGCACCAGGGCGAGCAGCAGCGCGGTGACGGTGGCGCCGACCACGATGTCGGTGAGGGTGAGGGCCTGTACCACCGGGTCCACCAGCGGCTGTGAGCCGGGCTTGATGTCCGAGAAGACGGGTGCGGTGCCACCGAAGCGGTAGCCGACCGCCAGCAGCAGGACGTACGTGGACGCCTGGCACACCGCCAGACAGCCGACGCCATGGATCAGATTGCGGCTGGTGGCGAGGCCGTAGCAGCCCGTCAGGAAGACATAGGCGGCGACCAGGTACGGCAGGACCTGCATCAGGGTGCTCACCCTCCGTTCCCCTCCTCGATCTCGACGGCCTGGTCGAGGAAGTTGGCGAGCAGGACGACGACCGCGCTCGCCACCTCCACGCCGACGGCCGCGTTCAGCAGCGGGACGGCGCCGCCGGAGGACAGCGTGTTGAACGTGCCGTACGGCAGCAGCGTGTTGGCGAGGAACGCGGTCCCGGCCAGCACCCCGGCGAGGCCCAGCACCGCGTACGCGCAGACGGACAGGGCGTCGGCGGCCTCGAAGGCGCCGAGGGGGCGGACGCGTTCCAGCGCGCGGTAGTCGGCGCCCAGGTACAGCAGGTGCAGGGCGGTCGCGGCGACCACGCCGCCCTGGAAGCCGCCGCCGGGGCTGAGCTGGCCGTGCGCGATGACGTACAGGCCACAGACCAGGGCGACGGGGACCATGAGGAGGGCGTAGCGCCGTACGGGCCGGGACACCTCGGCGGGTTCGGGCCGCTCCCGGTGTTCGTCGCGGGCCTGGCGCAGCAGCACCACACAGCCGAGGACGGCGGCGAACAGGATGCTCATCTCGCCGAGGGTGTCGTAGGCGCGCTGGTCGAAGTTGACGGAGGCGATGGTGTTGGCGGTGTGCCGGGCGAGGGAGGCGCGCACGGCCCGGGTGCCGTAGGGGTGCGAGCGGCCGCCGAATCCGGGCAGGTCGAGGCAGGCGGCGGTCAGCAGGGCGGCGAGGCCCGCGCCGCCCGCGGCCAGCACCCACAGCCGCAGCCGCCGGCTCACCGCGCGCCGTCCCGGTCCCGGCCGCGCCGCCGGATCTTGCGCACCGACAGCATGATCAGCAGCGGGGTGAGGGCGGCCCCGACCGCGAGCTGGGACAGGCCGACGTCGGGGGCCTGGAACACGGTGAACAGGACGGCCAGGAGCATCCCGAGCACGGACAGCACGAGTGCCTGCCGGGCGGGATCGCGCTGGGCGACGGCGGCGGTCGCGGTGGCGGCGACGAGCAGCAGGGCCACGAGGATCAGCACATCGGTCATACGACACCTCTCCTGCTCCCGCTGCCGGTTTCCCGCCTGTTCCCCCTGCCGCCCTCCCGTCCCGGGTCAGCCACCCCGCACCCCCCGGAAGCCGCCCGACAGGGACAGGGAGGCGATCAGGTTGCCGCCGATCAGCAGCGCGCCGATCACCAGCAGTTTCACCATGGCCCGGCCCGGTCCGGTGGCCGCGCAGAGCGCGATCACGACCGCGGCGCCCACCCCGGCCGCGGCGTAGGTGAACCCCCAGGCGCTCGGTCGCCGTCCCTCCAGGTCCTCGTGCAGCAGCCGGGCGAAGACCAGGGTGCCGACCGGTCCGAGGAGGGCGAGCAGCAGGGCGAGATCGACATAGGCGGGGCGGCCGTACCCCTGCGCGAGCAGCAGCAGGGCCGGGCACAGGGCGGCGGTGGTGAGGTTCTGGGCGAGGACGCGGCGGGCGGTGGGGCCGGTGGTCACGCCCCACAGGGCGGCCGCCCCTCCCCCGCCGAGTTCGACGGTCGCGGCGAGGATCCAGCCGTTCACCGCCAGGTCACCGCCCGCCGGCCGGCCCGTGCCAGCAGCGCGCCCGCGGCGGCGACGCTCGCGCCGACGATCCGCTCCAGGGTGTCGACGGTGCTGATCAGCACCAGCCAGAGCAGGGCCAACGCGCCCCACCACAGGAGGAGTTCACCGGCGGCGAGGAGGACCGCACGAGGCGTCGTACGCCGTCGCATCCGCCGCCTCCTCTGTCCCCGCTCTTGTCCGGCCGCATCCGGTTCGCGGCGGTGTGTCCGCCGCGCCGCTCGGTGCATCCAAGCACCGCCGGGCCCCTGGCGGGGCGGCGGCACGCGGGTCCGCGGGCGGAGTGCCCCGGGAGCGTGAACGGAAACCGGTGGCATCCCACCCCGTCAACAGCAGGTCTGCACCAGCCTCTTGACGCCCACTTATCTCACTCCTTAAATCAAGAGACATTGCTTCATCCGAGAGCCTCCCCCCAGAGCCTCCCCCCACCGATCGGAGAGCCATGGCCTCCCCCCGTCTGCTCCGCGGCTGTCTGTTCGCCGCCCTGTCCGCCGCGCTGGTCGGCGCGGCCGCCGTCGGCCCCGTGCAGGCGCGACCCGCCGACCGGATCGCCCCCGCCGCGACCGTGAGCACCTTCTCCGACACCTTCGACGGGCCCGCGGGCTCGGCGGTCGACCCCTCGAAGTGGACCCAGGAGACGGGCGACAACGTCAACAACCACGAGCGGGAGTACTACACCTCGGGCACCAACAACGCGGCCCTGGACGGCCAGGGCCATCTGGTGATCACGGCCAAGAAGGAGAACCCGGCCGGATACCAGTGCTGGTACGGCAGTTGCCAGTACACCTCGGCGCGGCTGAACACGGCCGGGAAGTTCAACGCCCAGTACGGGCATGTCGAGGCGCGGATGAAGATTCCGCGGGGCCAGGGCATGTGGCCCGCGTTCTGGATGCTCGGCACGCCGGTGAACTGGCCGGACTCGGGCGAGATCGATGTGATGGAGAACGTCGGGTTCGAACCCTCGACGGTGCACGGCACCATCCACGGTCCCGGTTACTCCGGCTCGGGCGGCATCGGCGCCGCCTACAGCCTGCCGAACGGGCAGGCCTTCGCGGACGGCTTCCACACCTTCGCCGTGGACTGGGCGCCGAACTCCATCACCTGGTCGGTGGACGGCACCGTCTACGAGCAGCGCACGCCCGCCGATCTGGGCGGCAAGACCTGGGTCTACAACGACCGGCCGTTCTTCCTGATCCTGAATCTCGCGGTCGGCGGCTACTGGCCCGGCGACCCGGACGGCAGCACCCAGTTCCCGGCGCAGCTGGTGGTGGACTCGGTCTCCGTCACGACCAGCGACACGGCGGCGGGGCTCCCGATCCGGGGGCTGGCCGGCAAGTGCGCGGACGTGGCCGGCGCGAACTCCGCGAACGGCACCCCGGTCCAGCTCTACGACTGCAACGGCACCGCCGCGCAGTCCTGGACGGTCGGTTCGGACGGCACGATACGGGCGCTCGGCAAGTGCCTGGACGTGACCGACCGGGGCACGGCGGACGGCTCGACGGTCCAGCTGTGGGACTGCACCGGCGGTGCCAACCAGAAGTGGACCGTCACCGGCGCGCACGACATCGTCAACCCGCAGGCGAACAAGTGTCTGGACGCCACCGGGAACAACTCGGCCAACGGGACGCGGTTGCAGATCTGGACCTGCACGGGCGGTGCCAACCAGAAGTGGACGGTGGGCTGAGACGGCGGCTCAGTGCAGGGTCCAGGTGTACTTGCCGCCGCCGACCCAGCGGACCACGTCCGGATCGTCGAGGTCGTGGATGGTGATCCCGTAGGCGGCGGCGACCTCCAGCACATCGGTGACGTTCCGGGCCTCGCCGATCACCTCCCCGTCGATCTCCATGATCCGGAAGGGCGGCTGCCCCGGCTTCCCCGGGCACACGCCCAGCACCCAGATCCGCGGCTGAGGGATGTAGGGGGCTGCTTGTTCGGTCATGCAATTCAGATTAGGACGGAACGTCCTGGAAGGGGGATCCGCGGGCCCCGATCGCCGTAGGGGCGCGGCGCCGTCGGGGGTGCGGGTGGTGTGTGGCCGATCGCGCGGCTCCCCGCGCCCCTGCGGGGCGCCCGGTGTCAGCCTTGGCCGTATGGATGCCGTCGCCGCCCTGGAGCGGATCGCGTTTCTGCTGGAGCGCTCCTTGGCGCCCGGCTACCGGGTACGGGCGTTTCGAACGGCCGCCCGGGTGGTGGACGGGCTCCCGCCCGGGGAAGCGGCCGCACGGGCGGCGGACGGGTCGCTGGAGTCGCTGAAGGGCATCGGGCCGAAGACGGCGCAGGTGGTGCGGGAGGCGCTGGCCGGGGAGGTGCCGGGATATCTGCGCAAGCTGGAGGAGGAGAGCGAGGACCTCGGCCGCGAGGGGCCCGGGGCCGCGCTCCGGGCGCTGCTGCGGGGGGACTGCCACACGCACTCGGACTGGTCCGACGGGGGCAGTCCGATCGAGGAGATGGGGCGGGCGGCGGCCGCGCTCGGCCATGAGTGGACCGTCCTCACCGATCATTCGCCGCGGCTGACCGTGGCCCGGGGCCTCTCTCCGGAGCGGCTGCGCGAGCAGCTGGATGTCGTCGCCGATTTGAACGCTCGCTGGGCGCCGTTCCGGCTGCTCACCGGCATCGAGTGCGACATCCTGGACGACGGCTCCCTGGACCAGGAGCCCGAGCTGCTGGGGCGGCTGGACGTGGTCGTGGTGTCCGTGCACTCCAAGCTGCGGATGGACGCCCGCGCCATGACCCGCCGCATGGTGGCCGCCGTACGCGATCCGCACGCCGATGTCCTCGGGCACTGCACCGGTCGCCTGGTCACCGGCCGCGGGCGCCCGGAGTCGCGGTTCGACGCGGACGAGGTGTTCGCCGCCTGCGCCGAGTCGGGCACCGCCGTGGAGATCAACAGCCGCCCCGAGCGGCTGGACCCGCCCCGCCGGCTGCTGCGCCGGGCGGTGGCCGCCGGGACCCTCTTCGCGATCGACACCGACGCGCACGCGCCCGGCCAGCTGGACTGGCAGATCCTGGGCTGCGCCCGCGCCGAGGAGTGCGGGGTACCGGCCGAACGGGTGGTCACCGCGTGGTCGGCGGACGAACTGCTGGGCTGGACGCGCGAGGGGCGGGTGCCGGCGCGCGTGGCGGGCGCCTGACGTGGTACCCGGTCCCGAGCCGCAAGAGCGACAGAGAGGGTCTTCGGGATGGAGCCGCGCGCCGCAGTCTTCGATGTCGACGGAACCCTCGTCGACACCAATCATCTGCACGTCGTCACCTGGTGGGAGGCGTTCCGGCAGGCCGGTCACACCGTGCCCATGCACGCCGTGCTCCGCGCCGTCGGCCTCGGCTCCCCGGACCTGATCGCGCAGCTGCTGGGCGAGGACCGCGACCGCGGGCGGGACGCGCAGCTCAGCGCGGCGCACAAGGCGCTGTACGGGCAGTACTTCGACCGGCTCCCCGCGCTGCCGGGCGCAGGTGAGCTGCTGCGACGGCTGCACCGGGACGGCTGGACGGTCGTCCTCGCCACCTCGGCGAGCGGCGCGGAGCTGGGCGCGCTGCGCCGGGCCATCGACGCGGACGAGGCGATCGAGGCCACCGCGAGCAGCGACGACGTGCAGGAGGGCAAACCCGCTCCGGAGCCGGTGGAGCACGCGCTGGAGCTGGCCGGGGTGCCGGCCGAGCGGGCGGTGTTCGTCGGGGACACGGTGTGGGACATGCGGGCGGGCGCCAGGGCCGGGGTGCGGTGCCTGGGCGTGCTGTGCGGCGGGATCCCCCGGGCCGATCTGGCACAGGCCGGTGCGGAGGAGGTCTACGCGGACCCCGCAGATCTGCTCGCCCACCTCGGCGACAGCCCGCTGACCTGAGCGTTTCGCCGTGTGGCACAGGTCACCGGCGGGGGTGGAACAGGGGCTGCCGGCCGCCCGTTGAACCAGGCGTGGGTACGGACGGGACAGTGTCCCCGGGCCTCACCTTTTGCCCACAGGGACGATCGTTCGGCTGAAGCCCTGTGGAGCCTTTCGCCGAGAGGCGACCGCCGTCCGCACCCACTCTCAGACCGCCCCGGCCGTGAATCCCCCCGTCACGGCCGGGGCTTCCTCGTTTCCGGGTCGCGCGCCCCCGGCCGTCGGCCTGCCTATCCGCCGATGCCCGCCGCGGCCAGCATCCGGCAGATCCCGGTGGTGGCCGCCGTGGCCCCGGCCGCGCCGAGGAACTCCCGCAGGTCCGCGGTGAGGCGTTCCGCGTGGGTGAAGAACAGGCCGTGACCGCCGTTCTCGTACACCTTCAGGACGGCACCCGGCACCAGCCGGGCCAGCCGCTCACCCGTATGGGCCAGGGGCGCGGAGGTGTCATGGGTGCCGTGCACGACGAGCACGGGTACGTCCACGGCGGGCAGCTCGGCGGTGAGATCGAGGCCGGTCACGACGGACCGTACGCCGGTGGCGGCGCGGGGCGTGGCCACCAGGCAGCGGTCGATCAGATAGCGGGTATAGGCGTCGGAGACCTCGTTTCCCGCGCTGGTGACGGCGAAGAACGCGTCCGCGAATCGGGTGAACCAGGCGGGCCGGTCGCGCCGGAAGGACTCCTCGTCGGCCCGTACGATCGCCGGATCCAGGCCGTCGGGCAGCCGCTCCGACCGGATGATGCCGGGGCTGACCCCGCAGACCAGCGCGGCCCCGGCCACCCGGGACGAGCCGTGCCGGGTCAGGCAGCGCAGCACCTCAGCGGTGCCGACGGAGTGCGCGATCAGGGTGACCTCGCGCAGGTCGAGGTGGTCGAGGAGCCCCTGGAGGTCGTCGGCGAGGGTGTCGAGGTCGTACCCCGACCAGACGTCGTCCGAGCGCCCGTGACCGCGCCGGTCCAGGCCCACACAGCGGTATCCGGCCTCGGCGAGCGGCAGCATCTGGTGCTCCCACATCTCATGGCCGAGATAGGCGCCGGCGACGAAGACGGCGACGGCACCGCAGGCGGGACCGTGGTCGGCGTAGTGCAGCCGGGTGCCGTCGACGGGGCTCTCGTAGTACGGCATGGGGGGCCTCCTCTGAATGCGGCGCGCGAGCACCGGCGGGCGCGCGGGGGCAGCGGTCCGCCGATGATCCCGATGGTGCCCAAAACGGACCGCGCGGTCGATTACCCGGCACGTCAAGCACGTGTGTCCGAGTCCCCGGTACGCGTGTGCGGGCGGACCGCCCGGGTACCCGGCCGGTCGTCGCGGACCCTGCGCAGATCGCAGGCCCTGCGCCGAAAGGCGGACCCTTCGCCGAAGGACGGAAGGAGCCGATGGTGAGCAGCTCAGCGGGGAGCACGGTGGTGGTCACGGGGGCCACCGGCAATGTCGGTACGAGCGTGGTGCGCCTGCTCTCCCAGGATCCCGGGGTCGCCTCGGTACGGGGCCTCGCGCGCCGGATGCCGCAGTGGTCGCCGCCGGGGACCGAGTGGTCCGCGGTCGATCTGGCGTCGGACCGGGCGGACCTCGCGGAGCAGTTCGCGGGCGCGGACGCGGTGGTCCATCTGGCATGGGCGTTCCAGCCGACGCACGATCCGGCGGCCACCTGGCGGACCAATGTGCTCGGCGGCATCCGGGTGTTCGAGGCGGTCGCCGCGGCCGGGGTGCCGGTGCTGGTGCACGCCTCGTCCGTGGGCGCGTACTCACCGGGTCCCAAGGACCACGCGGTGGACGAGTCCTGGCCGACGCACGGCTGGCCGGACGCCGCGTACTGCCGGGAGAAGGCGTATCTGGAGCGCACCCTGGACGTGTTCGAACGCGACCATCCGGACGTACGGGTGGTGCGGATGCGCCCTGCGTTCCTGTTCAAGCGGGAGTCGGCGAGCGAGCAGCGCCGGATCTTCGGCGGCCGCTTCCTGCCGGGACCGCTGGCCCGGCCCGAGCTGCTGCCGCTCCTGCCGGACGTCCCCGGTCTGCGCGTCCAGGCGCTGCACACCGACGACGCCGCCGAGGCCTACCGGCTCGCGGTGCGCTCGGCGACGGCCCGGGGCGCCTTCAACCTCGCGGCCGACCCGCCGCTCGACGCCGCGGTCCTCGGCGAACTGCTCGGCGCGCGTCCGGTACGGCTCCCGCGTACGGCGGCCCGCTCGGCCGTCGCGGCGGCCTGGAACCTACGGCTGCTGCCGGCGTCCCCGCATCTGTTCGACGCGGTGCTGCGGCTGCCGCTGATGGACTGCACGCGCGCGCACCAGGAGTTGGGCTGGCGGCCCCGTTGGACGGCGACCGAGGTGCTGGAGGAGTTCCTTGAGGGACTCCAGCGGGGCAGCGGGCTGGACACGGCGCCGCTGCGCGGCCGCAAGGTGGGCTGATCCGCGATGACGCTCTGACCGCACGCCAAGACCTGACCGCACGGCAAGGGGAGGAAGGCGAGAACATCATGGCCGCACAGCGCGCACAGGAACCCGTGGGGGCACCGGAGCCGGACCCGGTCCCCAGGGACATGCCCGACCAGCAGGCGCGGTCCGACGATCCGTGGGACCTGCCCGCGGACAAGGGCGACGGGGACGACAGGGGCGGAAGGGAGGGCGGGGATCCCGGGGACGGACTGCCGGACACGGACGAGGCCGGTACCGGTCCCCGTGGCGCGCCGCGCACCGCGACGGTCCACCCCGAGCACCCGGGCCTGGACGAGTCACCTGCGTGAACGCCCGCTGTCCCCCGCACGGTTGATCTCCCTTGCGCGCGTCCGGCGGCGACGGCGAGAATGGTCGATCATGCTCACCGACACTCTGCGCATTCCCACCCCGGACGGCGTCGCCGACGCGTTCGCCGCCTGCCCCGACGACGACCGGCCCCACCCCGCGGTGCTGATGTACCCCGACGCCTTCGGCCTGCGGCCGGTACTGGAGGAGATGGCCCGGGAACTGGCCGGACACGGGTACTACGTGCTCGTGCCCAATGTCTACTACCGGCAGGGCCCGGCGCCGCTGATCGACCTGCCCGAGCACATCGGCGAGGAGATCCGGCCCAAGGTCATCGCCCAGCTGATGCCGCTCGTCGACGCGCACACCACCGAACGCGTCCTGCGCGACGCCGACGCCTACCTGGCCTTCCTGGCCGACCGGCCCGAGGTCGCCGCCGGGCCCCTCGCCGCGATCGGCTACTGCATGGGCGCCGTCCTGGCCATGCGCACCGCGACGGCCCATCCGGACCGGGTGGCCGCGGTCGCCGGGTTCCACCCCGGGTTCCTGGTCACCGACGGCCCCGACAGCCCGCATCTGCTCATCCCGGAGCACCTCACCGCCGAGGTGCATCTCGGCCTCGCCGAGAAGGACATGACGCCCGAGGCCATCGCCACGATCGAGAAGGCGTTCGAGGCCGCGGGCGTCGGCCACGGCACCGAGGTCTACCCCGGCACCATCCACGGCTTCACCATGTCGGACACCGACGCCTTCGACGCGGCCGCGTTCCAGCGCCACTGGGACCGGCTGCTGCCGCTCCTCGGCCGCACTCTCACCGCGGCCTGAGGCCGCGACCGCCGCTTCCTGAAGGTGCGTCAGGCGCCCGTCACGCGCCCGGAGTCCGCTCCCGCAGCGCCGTCCGCCAGGCGGGGAGCGGGCTCTCGGGGGCCGGGGCCGGGCGGTGGCCGCCACTGCTGAAGAAGTCGGCCAGGGGGAGGATCGCGGCGCCGACGGTCACGGCGTCCGGACCGAGGCGGCCGAGTTCGATGGTGACCTTGTCGGCGGGGTGCCGCAGCGCGTACGTGGTCGCATGCCGGCGTACGGCGGGCAGGAACCGGGTGCCGAGCTGGAGCCCGGCCCAGCCGCCGACGATGATCCGCTCGGGCTGGAAGAGGTTGATCAGGTCGGACAGGCCCGCCCCGAGGTACTCGGCCGTCTCCTCCAGGACGGCCAGCGCCACCGGGTCCGCCGCGCCGGTGTCCGCCGGGTAGGCGGCCGCGAGCATGGCGGTGAGCGCGGTCTCCTCGTCGGCCCCGGCCGGCGGCCTGCCGCCCTCCTCGCGCCAGCGGGCGAGCAGCGACTCGGCGCCCGCGTACGCCTCCAGGCAGCCCGGAGCGCCGCAGCGGCAGCGGCGCCCGCGCACCCGTACCGTCAGATGCCCCCACTCGACGGCCCGCCCGCGCTCCACCTCGGGGGTCACCAGGCAGGCGCCGACGCCGGAGCCGAACAGCACGACGACGGCGTTGCGGGCACCGCGTCCCGCGCCGAACCACATCTCGGCCTGGCCCAGGGTCTTGGCGCCGTTGTCGATGAAGTACCGCACGCTCTGCGGCAGTTCGGAGGTGGCCCGGAGCAGCTGCTCCAGCGGGACCGCGTCCCAGCCGATGGTCTGCCCGTGGACGACGGCACCCCGGTCGGCGGTGTGCTCGACGATGCCGGGGACACCGACCCCGATGCCCAACAGCCGCTCGGGCACGGCCCCCTGGGCTTGCAGCACCTCGGCGACGCCCTCGCGGATATGTCCGGCGATGACCTCGGCGTCGTACCGCTGGGCGGTCAACGGGCTTTCGGTGCGGGCGAGTTCGTTCAGGGCCAGGTCGAACAGCTCGACCCGCACCCGGGTCTCGCCGACATCGACGCCGATCATCTGTCCGCTGTCCGGGGCGACCCGCAGCAGCGTGCGCGGTCGGCCGCCGTCGGAGTCGACGCTGCCGGCCTCCTCGACCAGTCCGTCGGCGACCAGATCGGCGACCACATTGCTGACCGATCCGGAGCTGAGACCGGTGGCCGGCCCCAGCTCGAACCGGCTCAACGGGCCGTCGAAGTACAGCCGCTGCAACACGGCGGTGCGGTTGCCCCGCCGAAGGTCACGCACCGTGCGCCCGTTCCGCCCCGCCATGCGGCTCCTTTCACGAACCATGCCCGACCTGCAACATACTCCTTCGGGCGACCGGAACGCGACTTTCCACCAACCCTTAGTTCATGCTGTGAGCTAAGCAAGAACCCGGTGAGTTCCGCTCACCGGACCGGAACCGCCGGCTCAGCCCGCCGCGCACACCCCCTCGGCGCGCGCCGTGCCCGCCCCCTCCGGCGCGCCGAAGCGGGCCAGGGTGTGCCAGAGCATTTTCAGGTGCTGGGGGTCATGGTCGCCGGTGCGGGCCGCGTCGCCGAGGTGGCGGGGGGTCAGGAGGCCGTCGGAGGCGAGGCGGGTGCCGAGGGAGGTGTATCGCGGGCCCCGGTAGTCGGCGTGGTGGTGGAGGCGGTCGGTGGTGAGGGCGTAGCCGGGGTGCCATTCCAGGGGGAAGGGGAGGTGCCGGGCGGCCGCCTCCACCGGGGTGCCGCGGTAGCTCGCGTCCAGGACCAGGGCCTCGACGTCCCGGGCGAGCAGCACTCCCCCGTGGACATGGCTCTCGATGTAGTCGTCGAGGGCGTCCCGCTCGTCCGCCTCGGCGAGGGTGATCAGTCCCAGCGCGGAGGCCACGCCGAAGTCCGTGGGTTCGGCGGCGCTGTCCGGGTAGCAGAAGGTCGCGCGGGCCGTGGCCCGGGCGGTGAGCCGTAGGTGCGAGGAGCCGAACCGCGGGGCGGCGCCCACCACTTGGCGGCGGAAGTCCAGCGCGCCGTACACCGGCCGCGCCGCGGGCTCGGCGTCGTCGTAGGCGCCCCCGAAGATCCGGCTCTCCCAGCGCCACCGGTCGCCGCCCCGGTGCGCGGTGAGCCCGCCGTTGCCGGTACCGGTGACGAACTGGGAGTGGTAGACGCCGTCCCGGGCGAGCGAGGTGAGGATCGGCAGGCCGCCCGAGAGCCGGTCCGGGTGGAAGTTGAGGGTGATGCGCGGGCCCGGGGCGAGCGGGGGGCCGCAGGCGCGGGCGGCCACATGGCGCAGTGCGCGCAGGGCATGCGTCGAAAGCCCGTCCGGGAAATCCATTGGCCCGCCCTCCCCTGAGGTACCTAGGCTGATCAGGGGCCCCATCTTCCCGGGTCCGGCGCACGCACGACGAAGGATTTTCCATGAAGCCGCTCACCGAGCAGGACATCCGTAGCTCTTTCGTGAACTGCTCGAAGGGTGAGGCCAAGCGGCTCGCCGTGCCGCGGGACCTGGAGGAACGGCCCTGGGAGGACCTGGACTTCCTCGGCTGGCGGGATCCGGGCGCGCCCGACCGCAGCTATCTGGTCACCGAGCGGGAGGGCCGCCTGACCGGCGTCGCGCTGCGCTACCCCTCCTCCCAGCGCGGCTTCCTGCACCGCAGCATGTGCTCCCTGTGCCTGACCACCCATCGCGGCGGCGGGGTCTCCCTGATGACCGCGCGCAAGGCGGGCACCGCAGGCCGCGAGGGCAACTCGGTCGGCCTGTACATGTGCACGGACCTGGCGTGCTCGCTGTATGTGCGCGGCAAGAAGACCCCCGACACCGGGATGCGGATCGAGGAGAGCCTGACCGTGGAGGAGCAGATCGCGCGGACGACGGGCAATCTGGCCGCGTTCCTCGACAAGCTGTACGTCTGAGTCCACCGGCCCCACCCCGCCGGATGGCCCAGCCCCGCACCCCCCTCGAACAGCCACGTTCGACGCACCCGAGGAACGGGAACAGGCCAAGGGATGCACTGGGTACGCAAGGGGACCGAGGGGCTGCTGCGCCTGGCGAAGCGTCGCCGGGAGCCGGTGGTCGTCCAGACGCTGCGATCGGCCACGGCGGCGACGATCGCCTACGTCATCGCGCTCCGGCTCAGTCCGGAGCCGGCCCCGCTGACCTCGCCGCTGACCGCGCTGCTGGTGGTCCAGGTGACGTTCTACGCCACCCTCACCAATGGCATCCGCCGGGTGAACGCGGTGGTGGCCGGCGTCCTGGTCGCCATCGCCTTCAGTGTGCTGGTGGGCCTGACCTGGTGGAGCCTCGCGCTGCTGATCGTGGCCTCGCTGGGCGTCGGCCATCTGGTGCGGGTGGACGAGTACGTCGCCGAGGTGGCGATCAGCGCGATGCTGGTGCTCGGGGTGACCACGGTCGGGTTCACCGCCTGGGCGCGGATCGTGGAGACGCTGATCGGCGCGGTCGTCGGCACCGCCTGCAATCTGCTGCTGCCGCCGCCCGTGTGGGTGGACAAGGCGAGCGAGTCGATCGAGAACCTGGCGCGCCGGGTGCGGCAGTTGATGCTGCGGATGGGTGAGGAGGCCGCAGACCGCATCCCCTGGGAGCGGGCGGCTGAGCGGCTGCACGAGGCGCGCCGGCTGGACCAGTACATCGCGGAGGTCGACGCCTCGCTGCGGCAGGCCGAGGACAGTCTGCGGCTCAATCCGCGGGTCAAGGAGGGGCTGCTGCACCGGGTGGTGCTGCGCACCGGTCTGGACACGCTGGAGATCTGCACGGTGGTGCTGCGGGTGCTGGCCCGTTCCTTCACCGACCTGGCGAAGGCCCGCGAGTCCGATTATCTGTTCCCGCCCCGGGTCGGGGCGACCGTGGCGGAGCTGCTGTCGGAGATCGGCGACGCGGTGGTCAGCTTCGCGGTGCTGGTGACGGCCCATCTGAGTGCGGACGCCGAGTCCGCGGAGTCCCGGCTGACGGCCGAGCTGCACACCGCGGCCGGCACCCGGGACCGGCTGGCCGAGCAGCTG
>NZ_MUNF01000559.1 GCF_002154555.1 Streptomyces murinus | reverse complement strand
GACCGTCGTATGGCATGGCGCCCCCGCCCCCACCATGGCTGCGTGAACCACGCCGGGCGCCGCCGCCCTGGCTGCCCCTCACATGGCGCGCCGGGAGCGGCGGTCGTACGTTCCGCTTCCAGCAATCCGGTACGACGACGCGCCGGACGCGGGCCCGGTCCGCGCCCGGCCTGCCCACGGCACGGGCGCGGGGCACGCCGGGCGGGACGGGACCGCCGGGCGGCGCGCCGCGTCCAGGGCCTCCGCCTCCCTCCCCACTACTCATCGGAGTCGCACCCATGCCCCACACCACCTGGCGCGGATTCCTCCGGCGCACCGCACAGGCCGCCGTACTGGGCCTGCTCACCGCGGGCCTGACCGCCCTCACCCCCCTCGCCGCCGACGCGGCGGCCGCCGGCACCCTCCAGCAGGTCACCGGCTTCGGCTCGAACCCCGGCAACCTGGCGATGTACGAGTACGCGCCGTCCGACCTGCGCACCGGCGCGCCCCTGGTCGTGGCCGTGCACGGGTGCAGCCAGTCGGCGAGCGACTACCACACGCACTCCGGCTGGCAGAAGTTCGCCGACCAATGGGGTTTCGCCGTGGTCTATCCGCAGACCAGCACGGCCAACAACAGCCTGTCCTGCTTCAGTTGGTTCGACTCGACCAAGGACACGCGGGGCAAGGGCGAGGCGGCCTCGATCGTCCAGATGGTCGACACCGCCGCGGCGCAGTACGGCTCGGACCGCGGCCGTGTCTTCGTCACCGGCCTGTCCGCGGGCGGCGGCATGACCGCGGATCTGCTCGCCGACTATCCGGACGTGTTCGCGGGCGGCTCCGTGGACTCCGGCCTGCCCGCGCAGTGCGCCACCACCCTGACCGCCGCCTCCGGGTGCCAGTACGGGAGCCAGAACCTCACCCCGAAGCAGTGGGGCGACAAGGTCCGCAATTCCGCTCCGGGTCACTCGGGGCCGTGGCCCCGGGTCGCCGTCTGGCAGGGGACCGCCGACACCACCGTCACCCCGGTCAACGGCACCGAGCTGCGCGACCAGTGGACCGATGTCTGGGGCATCGGCCAGACCGCCTCCAGCACCCAGAGCCTGCCAGGGGGCACCACCGAGAGCCTTTACGACGACGGCACCGGTAAACCCGCGGTCGCCCTGTTCTCCGTCCCCGGCATGACCCACGGCCTCGCCGTGGACCCCGGCTCCGGCGCCGACCAGTGCGGCAGCACGGGGGCGTACTACCTCGCGGCCATCTGTTCCAGCTACTACACCGCCACGTTCTGGGGCCTGGACGGCGGCGCGGGGCAGGGCGGCGGCACCGGTTCGCTGCCCGCGCCGGCCGGTCTCACGGTGACCGGCACCACCGACACCGGCGCCTCGCTGTCCTGGAACGCCGTCAGCGGCGCCGCGTCGTACGACATCTACCGCGACGGCACGAAGACCGGTTCCACGACCGGCACCACGTACACCGACACCGGCCTGAGCCCCGCCACCGCCTACCACTACACCGTCGCCGCGGTCGACTCCGCGGGCGCCGCCGGCGCGTCCTCCGCCTCGGTCACCGCCACGACGACCGGGTCCGCGCCCAAGTGCTACACCGACAACAACTACAACCAGGTACAGGCCGGACGCGCCCACCAGAGCGGCGGCTACACCTACGCCAACGGCTCGAACCAGAACATGGGCCTCTACAACGTCGCCATCACCCACACCCTGAAGGAGTCCCCCGCGGGTTACTTCGTCATCGCCGACTCCGGCTGCTGAACCCGGCCCGAAATGTCGTGTGTTGCCGACCCTGTGCTACGGCAGCATGTCGGCTTCATGGCACGGCTGGTAAAGACCTGGTGCTGGGGTGACGCCTGGGACCAAGCTGACGTGTGCGTATCCCCGCACCCCATCCGTGCCCCCAGAAAGCGTCACCACGCATGCATTCGCCCTGTCCCCCCGGTGCTCCAGAAGCACGCGTCCCGTGTGTGGTGAGGAGGTGCCGTACATGGTGCGCTATGTGATGCGCAAGGCGGCCGGCTGGCTCCTGATGATCGTGGTGGCGACCAACGCCACCTATTTCCTCGCCAGTTGGTTCCTGGACCCGCGGTCGAACTTCAAGGAGCTGCGGCCCGTCCGCAGCGAGGCGCAGATCGACCGGGCCCTCGCGCCGTACAACCTGGACCCCCGGGTGCCGTTGGTGCACCGCTGGTGGGACTGGCTGACCTCGGTGATCCTGCACTTCGACTGGGGAAAGTCTCCCACCGGCGTCTCCGTCAACGGGGAAATGGGCTACCGGGCCCTGGTCAGCGCGGAGTTGGTCGTCATCGCGACCGTACTGTCCGTGGTGGTCGGCGTCGCGCTCGGCGTCTACACCGCCGCACGGCAGTACGGCTGGGCCGACCGGGTCTCGCAGGCGGTGTCCATCGTGGTGTTCAACGTCCCCACGACCGTCGCCGCCCTCGCCGTGGTCTTCGTCGCCATCTGGCTGAACCAGCACGCCGGACTGCACTTCCTCTACGTCGCCGGTGAGAACTCCCCGGGCGTCGACGGGTTGTTCCCCACGATCCTCGACCGCCTCCTGCATCTGATCCTGCCGACCCTGACGCTCACCCTGATGGGATACGTCGGCTACCACCTGACCCAGCGTTCGCTGCTGCTCGACACGCTCAACTCCGACTTCGTGCGCACCGCCCAGGCCACCGGGCTCACCCGCGCCCAGGCCATCCGCAGGCATGCCCTGAGGGCCGCGCTCATCCCGACGGCGGCCTCCGTGGCGTTCAGCGTCCCGGCCGTCTTCACCGGCGCCGTCATCACGGAGACGATCTTCGGCTGGAACGGCATGGGCCGCTACTTCATCCAGACCATCAGCAAGAACGACGTACACGGCGCGGTCGCGACAGCCGCCTTCGCCGCCGCGCTCACCGCGATCGGCGCGATCCTCGCGGACATCGCCACGGTGTTCCTCGACCCGAGGGTGCGGGTGAGCTGACATGACCATCGACACCCCCGCCCACCCGCACCCTCGGGTCGAGGAACACCGTGGCGATGTCCGCGAGGATCGCGCCGATCG
>NZ_MUNF01000558.1 GCF_002154555.1 Streptomyces murinus | reverse complement strand
GCCGCGCGCGGCTCCGGAGGACTGTCGACCAACACGAGGTTAGGTTAGCCTATCCTCCTTTGGGATCGAGATCCCCGGGTACCGAAAGCCGCGCGACGCCCTGACGAGCGGCGCGCCACCGGCGGGAGCCCCCGCCTCCGTCCTGACGGCGGGCTCAGCTGCCGAGCCGGCTGAAAGCGACTCAGAGTCCGAGCCTCGCCAGCGCCTTCCCCCCGTCCAACTCGCAGGAGCCCTCCCCGGCCGCCGTCCACGCCGCCGCGCACAGCGCCCGCAGTCCGTCGAGGGCCTCGCCGTCGCCGTCCAGCTCCAGCCGGGTGCCCCCGGCCGTCGCCGTCCACCCGCCGCACCGGAAACCCTCACCCTCCCGGGTGATTTCCGGCTGGCCGGTGAGCAGCCCGCGCAGATCCGCGTCCACATATGTCGGCCGGTGCTCCGGCGTCGCGGCCAGCAGCCGGGCGCCGTCGGTGACCCCGGTCAGCACCAGGAGCGAGTCCACCCCGCCGTTGAACGCGCCCTCGATGTCGGTGTCCAGCCGGTCCCCCACCACCAGCGGCCGCTTCGCGCCGGTCCGGATGACCGTCTCCCGGTGCATCGGCGGCAGCGGCTTGCCCGCCACCTGCGGCTCCTTGCCCGTCGCGATCCGTACGACCTCCACCGCCGCCCCGTTGCCCGGCGCGATCCCGCGCCCGCTCGGGATCGTCAGATCGGTGTTCGACGCGAACCACGGCACCCCGCGCGCCACCGCGTACGACGCCTCCGCGAACCGGCCCCAGGTCAGCTCGGGCCCGCCGTACCCCTGCGCCACCGCCGCCGGATCGTCGTCCGCCGACTCCACCGGCTCAAGGCCCCGCTCGCGCAGCGCCACCCGCAGCCCCTCGCCGCCGATCACCAGCACCCGCGCCCCGGCCGGCACCTGCTCCGCGATCAGCCGGGCCACCGCCTGCGCCGAGGTGATGACGTCCTCGGCCGCCGCCGGTATCCCCAGCTCGGTCAGATGCTCGGCGACCGCGCCCGGCGTGCGCAGCGCGTTGTTGGTGACGTACGCCAGGTGCATCCCGCCCGCACGGGCCCGCTCCAGGGAGCCGACGGCGTGCGCGATCGCGTTCCCACCCGCGTACACGACTCCGTCGAGGTCGAGCAGCGCCGTGTCGTACGCCTCGCTCAGGGGCCGCCCACTGCTCTCGGGCCCGGTCCTGACGCCGTCGCTCATATCCGCATCGCTCCTCGCTCGCTCGCTTACCCCCGATCATCCCGCATGCCACTGACATACGATGCCGGGATGGACACAGCAGGTCACTCGGAAGCAATGGCGCGCCGAGGCCTGGAACTCACCCCGTTCCGCGGCCTTCGATACGACCCCGACCGGGTCGGCAGCCTGGCCTCCGTCACCTCCCCGCCGTACGACGTCGTGGTACGGCCCGACGGAGTGCACCACCTCCAGTCGGCGGACCCCCACAACATCGTCCGGCTGATCCTCCCCGAGGCCCACACGCCCAGCGAACGCACCGAGCAGGCCGCCGACACGCTGCGCCGCTGGCTCGCCGAGGGCATCCTCGCCGCGGACCCCGAACCCGCCCTGTACGTGTACGAGCAGAGCGACGGCGAGGGCATGCTCCAGCGCGGTGTCATCGGCACGCTGCGGGTCTCCGAGCCGGCCGAGGGCGTGGTGCTGCCGCACGAGGGCGTCATGGCGCCGGTGGTCGCCGAGCGCGCCGCCCTGATGCGCGCCACCCGCGCCAATCTGGAACCGCTGCTGCTGACCTACCGCGGCGACGGCACGGCCGCCGAGGTCGTGGAGCGCACCGCGGAGAAGCCGCCGCTGCTGGCCACCACCACCGAGGACGGCTTCCGGCACCGCCTGTGGGCGATCACGGACGCCACCGACATGGCCCGGATCCAGTCCGGTCTGGCCCATCACCAGGCCCTGATCGCCGACGGCCACCACCGCTGGGCCACCTATCTGCGGCTGCGCGACGAGCAGTCCGGGCCCGGCCCCTGGGACTACGGCCTCGTCCTGCTGGTCGACACGGCCCGCTATCCGCTGCGCGTGCGCGCCATCCACCGGCTGCTGCACGGCCTGCCGGTGGCGGACGCGCTGGCCGCCGTGGAGGGCCTGTTCCAGGTACGACACCTCCAGGTGCCGCTGGCCGAGGCCCTGGCGGCACTGGCGGACGCGTCCTGCGCGGGCAACGCCTTCCTGCTGGCCGGCGACGGCGCCTTCCATCTGCTGGACCGCCCGGACCCGGCGCTGCTGGCCCGCGCCATCCCCGCGGACCGCCCGGCCGCCTGGCGCTCCCTGGACGCCACGGTCCTGCACGCGGCCCTGCTGGAACACGTCTGGCACATTCCCGAGGACTCCCCGGCGCACATCGCCTACATCCATGACACGGCCGCGACCGTGGCGAAGGCCGAACGCGACGGCGGTACGGCCGTGCTGATGCACCCGGTGCGCGAGGAGGTCGTACGCGATCTGGCCCGCCAGGGCGTGACCATGCCGCGCAAGTCGACGTCGTTCGGACCGAAGCCGGCGTCGGGGCTGGTGCTGCGGGCGCTGGAGATCTGATCCCGGGCGGCTCGGGGCACGGCTCCAGGCACTGCTCCGGGCACGGCTTCGGGTATGCGAAAGGGGGCAGGTTCCGTCGGGAACCTGCCCCCTCGATCACTCACCGACGGGCGTCAGCCGTCAGTCCTTGTCGCGCTGTTCGGCGCGCTCGGTGTCGCCCTCGTCGTCGATCAGGTCGTCGTCGGCGCTGTCGTCGGCCTCGGCCTCGGGGGCCTTGGCCTCCGGGACCTCGGGGGCCTCGGCGTCGGCGGCCTTGGCTTCGGCGGAGTCGCCCTCGCCCTCGTGCTCGTCCAGGGCGTCCACGAACTCCACGCCGTCCATCTCGGCGAGCCGGTCGGAGGCGTCGGTGCTGCCGTCCCGGTCGGCCTCGACGGCCTTCGCGAACCATTCCCGCGCCTCGCCCTCACGGCCGACCGCGAGCAGCGCGTCGGCGTAGGCGTAGCGCAGCCGTGCGGTCCACGGCTGGATGGAGTTGGAGGCCAGCTCGGAGCTCTGGAGGGTCACGATGGCCGCGTCCAGCTGGTCCATGTCACGCCGGGCACCGGCCGCGACGAGCCGCATCTCGACCTGACCGGCCTTGTCCAGCTTGTGCACCTCGGGGGCGCCGGCCATGTCCAGCGCCTTCTCCGGCCGGCCGAGCCCGCGCTCGCAGTCGGCCATCACCGGCCACAGCTCCACGCCGCCGGTCATCCGGCGGGCGGCACGGAACTCGGCGAGGGCCTCGCTGTACTTCTGGTTCGCGTACGCCGCGAAACCGGCGGCCTCGCGTACGGCGGCCACACGGGACGCCAGGCGCAGGGCCACCTTGGAGTAGCCGTAGGCCCCCTCGGGGTCCTCGTCGATGAGGCGGGCGACCATCACCAGGTTGCGGGCGACGTCCTCGGCGAGCGTCTTGGGCAGGCTCTGGAGCTCCTGCCGGACGTCCTTGTCGATCTCGTCGCCGGTGACGTCCTCCGGGATCGGCAGCCGCTTGATCGGCTCCCGGTCGTGGTGACGGTCCCGGTCGCGGTCCCGGTCGTCACGGCGGCCGTAGCCACCGCCACGGCGGTCGTCGCCCCGGCTGTCCCGGCGGTCGTCGCGTCGGTCGTCACGGCGGAAGCCACCGGGGCGGCCACCACGGTCGTCACGACGGGGACCACGGTCACCACGGTCATCGCGCTGGAAGCCCGGACGCGAGGGACGGTCGTCCCGGCGGTCATCCCGGCGGTCGTCGCGCCGGCCGTAGCCGCCACCACGGTTGTCATCGCGACGGTCATCACGACGGAAGCCGCCACGGTCGCCACCGCGGTCGTCATCACGACGGCCGTACGAGGGGCGGTCGTCACGGCGGCCGTAGCCACCGCCACGGTTGTCATCACGACGGTCATCACGGCGGAACCCGCCACGGTCGCCACCGCGGTCGTCATCACGACGGAAGGACGGACGGTCGTCATCGCGACGGAAGGAGGGGCGGTCGTCGCGGCGGTCGTCGCGTCGGTCGTCGCGGCGGAAGCCACCGGGGCGGCCACCTCGGTCGTCACGACGGGGACCACGGTCACCACGGTCGTCACGCTGGAAGCTCGGACGCGAGGGACGGTCATCACGTCGGTCGTCGCGCCGGCCGTAGCCGCCACCACGGTTGTCATCACGACGGTCATCACGACGGAAGCCACCACGGTCGCCACCGCGGTCGTCATCACGGCGACCGTAGGACGGGCGGTCGTCACGGCGGCCGTAGCCACCGCCACGGTTGTCATCACGACGGTCATCGCGACGGAACCCGCCACGGTCGCCGCCACGGTCGTCATCACGACGGAAGGAGGGGCGGTCGTCGCGGCGGAAGCCACCGGGGCGGCCACCTCGGTCGTCACGACGGGGACCACGGTCACCGCGGTCATCGCGCTGGAAGCTCGGACGCGAGGGACGGTCGTCCCGGCGGTCGTCACGGCGGTCATCCCGGCGGTCGTCGCGCCGGCCGTAGCCGCCACCACGGTTGTCATCGCGACGGTCGTCACGGCGGAAGCCACCGCGGTCGTCGTCACGGCGACCGTACGAGGGGCGGTCGTCACGGCGGTCATCGCGGCGGAACCCGCCACGGTCGCCACCGCGGTCGCCGCCGCGGTTGTCGTCGCGCCGGAAGCCGCCACGGTCACTGCGGTCACCACGGTCGCCGCGGTAACCGCCGCGGTCGCCACGGTCCCCACTGTCCCGTCGCCGCTGATCGCGCTCCGGTCGGTCGTCGGGAGAGTTGGTGGACATGGTGACTCCTGTCTTCGGTACCGCAAGCATTGTAAAAACAAAAGGACCCCTGGTCCCAGCTGAACGCTGGGACCAGGGGTCCTCCAAAGATTGTTCGGCGGCGTCCTACTCTCCCACAGGGTCCCCCCTGCAGTACCATCGGCGCTGAAAGGCTTAGCTTCCGGGTTCGGAATGTAACCGGGCGTTTCCCTAACGCTATGACCACCGAAACCCTAATGGTTTCGAGCGAACAAGCACACTTTGTAGTTATGCGTTCAGCTCTAGCCGGCAACTGTTCGTTGCCTCAGAACTAACACAGTGGACGCGAGCAAC
>NZ_MUNF01000557.1 GCF_002154555.1 Streptomyces murinus | reverse complement strand
CGACGAGGGCGGCTTCGCCCCGAACCTCGGCTCCAACCGCGAGGCCCTCGACCTGATCCTCGAGGCCATCAAGGAAGCCGGTTACGCGCCCGGCGAGCAGATCGCCCTCGCCCTGGACGTCGCCGCCTCCGAGTTCTACAAGGACGGCAAGTACCTCTTCGAGGGCAAGGAGCGCTCCGCCGCCGAGATGACGGAGTACTACGAGGAGCTGGTGGCGGCCTACCCGCTGGTCTCCCTGGAGGACCCGCTGTTCGAGGACGACTGGAGCGGCTGGAAGGTCCTCACCGACCGCCTCGGCGACAAGGTCCAGATCGTCGGCGACGACCTGTTCGTCACCAACCCCGAGCGCCTGGCCCGCGGCATCGAGGAGGGCTCCGCCAACGCCCTGCTGGTCAAGGTCAACCAGATCGGCTCGCTGACCGAGACCCTGGACGCCGTCGAGCTGGCCCAGCGCAACGGCTTCAAGTGCATGATGTCCCACCGCTCCGGTGAGACCGAGGACGTCACCATCGCCGACCTGGCCGTCGCCACCAACTGCGGCCAGATCAAGACCGGCGCCCCGGCCCGCTCCGAGCGCGTCGCCAAGTACAACCAGCTGCTGCGCATCGAGGAGATCCTCGACGACGCCGCGGTGTACGCCGGCCGCAGCGCCTTCCCGCGGTTTCGCTCCGCGAACCAGTAAGTACCGCAAGGGCTGAGGCGCCGGCCCACCCCGGGCCACCTCTTGGCCAGTCGTACGTACGTCCCCGTACCCGGTCCCGTACCGTGTCCGGGGACGTACGCACGTGTGCGACCGCCCGAGCAGGGCGTGAAAGGGGAGGCGGAGAGCCGACATGGCCGCAAGGGACCGGGACCGTTTCTCCACCGCGACCAGGCTGCGGCTGCTCGGCGAGCAGACGGCCGCCCGGGTCTACCGCTCGCAGACCAAGCGGCAGGCGCGCCGCTCCCGGCTGACCGGCCGCGCCGCGCTGCTCGCGCTGGTGCTGTGCTCGCTGGTGGTCGCGCTCGCCTACCCGATGCGGCAGTACGTCTCGCAGCGCGCCCAGATCTCCGACCTCCAGCGGCAGCAGACCGATGCCCGCAAGCGAGTCGAACAGCTGCGCGACCTCAAGGCGCGCTGGCAGGACGACGCCTATGCCGAGCAGCAGATCCGCAAACGTCTGCACTATGTGATGCCCGGCGAGACCGGGTACGTGGTGGTCGACCCGGGCGCGGCCCGGCAGTCCCGCACCGATCTCAAGGCCGCCCACCGGCCCTGGTACACGAACATCTGGGACGGCGTCGACAAGTCCGACGCCTCCGACCAGTGATCCGGCCCCGACCAGTGATCCGGCTCTCCGGCCGGTGACCCACAGAAAGCCACTCTGAAAGCAGTCATGGAAACCCCTCCGCCGCCCACCCCGCGCACCGAGCCCACCGACGCGGACGTCGAGGCCTTCAAGCAGCAGCTCGGCCGCCCCCCGCGGGGCCTGCGCGCCATCGCGCACCGCTGCCCGTGCGGTCAGCCGGACGTCGTGGAGACGGCGCCGCGCCTGCCCGACGGCACCCCCTTCCCGACGCTGTACTACCTGACGTGCCCCAAGGCCGCCTCGGCCATCGGCACGCTGGAGGCCAACGGCGTCATGAAGGAGATGACCGAGCGCCTCCAGAGCGACCCGGAGCTGGCCGCCGCCTACCGGGCCGCGCACGAGGACTACATCCGGCGCCGGGACGAGATCGAGGTCCTGGCGGGCTTCCCGAGCGCGGGCGGCATGCCGGACCGGGTGAAGTGCCTGCACGTCCTGGTCGGCCACTCGCTGGCCGCGGGACCCGGCGTCAACCCGCTCGGCGACGAGGCGATCGCGATGCTGCCCGAGTGGTGGCGCAAGGGCGCGTGCGTGACGCTCGCGCAGGAGCCCGCAGGGGAGGCGCAGTGACCCGGGTCGCCGCGATCGACTGCGGTACGAACTCCATCCGGCTGCTGGTGGCGGACGCCGACCCGGCGACGGGCGAACTGGTCGACCTGGACCGCCGGATGACGATCGTGCGGCTCGGCCAGGGTGTCGACCGCACCGGCCGGCTCGCCCCCGAGGCGCTGGAGCGCACCTTCGCCGCGTGCCGCGAGTACGCCGGGATCATCAAGGAGCACGGCGCCGAGCGGCTGCGCTTCGTCGCCACCTCCGCCTCCCGGGACGCCGAGAACCGCGAGGACTTCGTGCGCGGTGTGCTGGACATCCTCGGGGTGGAGCCGGAGGTCATCACCGGCGAGCAGGAGGCCGAGTTCTCCTTCACCGGCGCGACCCGGGAGCTCACCGGCCGTACGGATCTCGCCAGGCCCTATCTGGTGGTGGACATCGGCGGCGGCTCCACCGAGTTCGTCGTCGGCGACGAGAAGGTGCGTGCCGCGCGCTCCGTGGACATCGGCTGCGTACGGATGACCGAACGGCACCTGGTGCACGGCGGCGAGGTCTCCGATCCGCCCACCGAGGAGCAGATCGCCGCGATCCGCGCCGACATCGAGGCCGCGCTGGACCTGGCCGAGCAGACCGTCCCGCTGCGCGAGGCACGCACCCTGGTCGGCCTCGCCGGCTCGGTCACCACGGTCTCCGCGATCGCCCAGGACCTGCCGGACTACGACTCCGCGCGCATCCACCACTCCCGGGTCTCGCGCGCCCGCGTCCGCGAGATCACCGAGCACCTGCTGCACTCCACCCACGCCGAACGCGCCACCATCCCCTCCATGCACCCGGGCCGCGTCGACGTCATCGGCGCGGGCTCCCTGGTGCTCCTCGCGATCATGGAGCGGACGGGCGCCGAGGAGGTCGTCGTCAGCGAGCACGACATCCTCGACGGCATCGCCTGGTCGGTGGCGTAGCTCTCTTTTGTTACCCGTCAGTAGCATCCGGCTGAGCAGGTCGGATAACGTTTGAGCGACTTCGAGGGGCCCCCAGGGGCCCCTCGTTCGCACCCCGGCGGAAACCTTCGTGAAGTTCTTCACAAGGAAATGGGTCCTGACTGCTTTCCGAAGGGGGCCACTTGGCCCTTCCGGGGGGTCAAAACCCGTTTGAACATGTTCAGATGAGGCGCGCAAAGATGGCCGGAAGGAGGGGTTCCACGGGCCGCCCCGGAGTCTCTACGATCACCTCGAAGACCCGGACCAGCAGCTCACACGGCCTTGACAACGGTACGAACCGCCTCGCGGTTCCTCCTCGGCGACATGATCTGCGTCACGCGGGCCGCGGAGTTTAGCACAGCCCCTCCAGAACCTTGTGAAGGGGCGCACGAGCCACCCCCCTTGAGCGGGTGGATACTCGATGCCATGAGCACCACGGAGCGTCCCAGGATCCTCGTAGTAGGCGGTGGGTACGTAGGCCTGTACGCAGCTCGGCGCATTCTCAAGAAGATGCGCTACGGCGAGGCGACCGTCACGGTCGTCGACCCCCGGTCGTACATGACCTACCAGCCCTTCCTCCCCGAAGCCGCCGCCGGCAGCATCTCCCCTCGCCACGTCGTCGTCCCGCTGCGACGCGTGCTGCCGAAGGCGGAGATCCTCACCGGTCGGGTCACCACCATCGACCAGGACCGCAAGGTCGCCACGATCGCCCCCCTCGTGGGCGAGGCGTACGAGCTGCCCTTCGACTACCTGGTCATCGCCATGGGCGCGGTCTCCCGTACCTTCCCGATCCCCGGCCTCGCCGAGCAGGGCATCGGCATGAAGGGCATCGAGGAGTCCATCGGCCTGCGCAACCACGTCCTGGAGCAGCTGGACAAGGCTGACTCCACGACCGACGAGGAGATCCGCCGCAAGGCGCTCACCTTCGTCTTCATCGGCGGTGGCTTCGCGGGTGCGGAGACCATCGGCGAGGTCGAGGACATGGCCCGCGACGCCGCCAAGTACTACAAGAACGTCTCCCGCGAGGACATGCGGTTCGTCCTCGTGGACGCCGCGGACAAGATCCTTCCCGAGGTCGGCCCGAAGCTCGGCCAGTACGGCAAGGAGCACCTGGAGAGCCGGGGCGTGGAGATCTACCTCTCCACCTCCATGGACTCCTGCGTCGACGGCCACGTGGTCCTCAAGAACGGCCTCGAGGTCGACTCCAACACGATCGTGTGGACCGCCGGCGTCAAGCCGAACCCGGCCCTGTCCCGCTTCGGTCTGCCCCTCGGCCCGCGCGGCCACGTCGACTGCGAGCCCACGCTCCAGGTCAAGGGCACCGACTACATCTGGGCCGCGGGCGACAACGCCCAGGTGCCGGACCTCGTCGGCCGCAAGGCGGGCAACGAGAACGCCTGGTGCCCGCCGAACGCCCAGCACGCGCTGCGCCAGGCCAAGGTCCTCGGCGACAACGTGGTCTCCGGTATGCGGGGCTTCCCGCAGAAGGAGTACGAGCACGCCAACAAGGGCGCGGTCGCCGGTCTCGGCCTGCACAAGGGCGTGGCGATGATCGTCCTGGGCAAGACCAAGATCAAGCTCAAGGGCCGTCTCGCCTGGTACATGCACCGTGGCTACCACGGTCTGGCGATGCCGACCTGGAACCGCAAGATCCGCATCTTCGCCGACTGGACGCTGGGCATGTTCCTCAAGCGCGAGGTCGTGTCCCTGGGCGCCATGGAGAACCCCCGCGAGGAGTTCTACGAGGCCGCCAAGCCGGCGCCGGTCGCCGCCGCGAAGACCGAGGCCAAGGCTTCCTGACCCCAGGTCAGCCGCTGTTCGACGCACGACCCGAAGGACCTTCCGCCATCCGTGGTGCGGGAGGTCCTTCGGGTCGTGCGTC
>NZ_MUNF01000556.1 GCF_002154555.1 Streptomyces murinus | reverse complement strand
CGGTCCGACCACGGCCGGCCGGATGGACTCCTACGTGGCGCAGTTCCAGGCGGCCGGCCGTGGTCGGACCGAAGGAGCCGGACGCGTAGCCCTCGGGCGTCTTGGCGGGACCGGCGTAGTACACCGGGTGGTCCTTCAGGTACTGCGGCATCTCCTCGCCGGCGTCCAGGCGCTCCTTGATCTTGGCGTGCGCGATGTCACGGGCCACGACCAGCGGACCGGTCAGCGACAGCCGGGTCTTGACCGGGTACTTGGTCAGCTCGGCGAGGATCGTGTCCATCGGCTGGTTGAGGTCGATCTCGACGACATCGCCCTCGGACTCCAGGTGCTCGTCCGTCGTCTCCGGCAGGAACCGGGCCGGGTCCCGCTCCAGCTGCTCCAGGAAGACGCCCTCGGCGGTGATCTTCGCGACGGCCTGGCGGTCGGCCGAGCAGGACACGGCGATGGCGACCGGGCAGGACGCGCCGTGCCGGGGCAGCCGGACCACGCGGACGTCGTGGCAGAAGTACTTGCCGCCGAACTGCGCGCCGATGCCGATCTTCTGGGTCAGCTCGAAGACCTTCTCCTCCAGCTCCACGTCCCGGAAGCCGTGGCCGAGCGGCGAGCCCTCGGTGGGCGCGTTGTCCAGGTAGTGCGCGGAGGCGTACTTCGCGGTCTTCAGCGCGTACTCGGCGCTGGTGCCGCCGACGACGATCGCCAGGTGGTACGGCGGGCACGCGGCCGTACCGAGCGAACGGATCTTCTCCTCCAGGAACTTCATCATGGAGGCCTCGTTCAGGACGGCCTTGGTCTCCTGGTACAGGAAGGACTTGTTGGCCGAGCCGCCGCCCTTCGCCATGAACAGGAACTTGTAGGCGCCGCCGTCCGTCGCGTACAGCTCGATCTGCGCGGGCAGGTTGGAACCGGTGTTCTTCTCCTCCCACATGGTGAGCGGAGCCATCTGCGAGTAGCGCAGGTTCAGCTTGGTGTAGGCGTCGTAGATGCCGTGCGAGAGGTGCTTCTCGTCCGTGCCCTCGGTGAGCACGTTCTGGCCGCGCTTGCCCATGACGATCGCCGTGCCGGTGTCCTGGCACATCGGCAGCACGCCCGCCGCCGCGATGTTCGCGTTCTTCAGCAGGTCCAGGGCGACGAACTTGTCGTTCGCGGACGCCTCGGGGTCGTCGATGATGCGGCGCAGCTGGGCGAGGTGGGCCGGGCGCAGGTAGTGCTGGATGTCATGGATGGCCTCCGCGGCCAGCGCCCGCAGGGCCTCGGGCTCCACCTTGAGGAACGTCCGTCCGTCCGGGCCCTCGACGGTGGACACGCCCTCGGACGTGACCAGCCGGTAAGGGGTGGTGTCCTCTCCCTGGGGGAGCAGATCGGTGTACGCGAACTCAGGCATCTCAGCCCATTCCTCACTCTGACGGACGGCGCCCGCCGACGCTGGCGGGCCCGTCCAGCGTAGAACCTGCCGCCGACGGCGCACTTGTGAGGTAAGGCTCAGTGGCCGTGAGCCGTGATCCGGCCGGGCCGCGGGCCCGACACACCGGGGTTGTCCACACCCCTAGTCGCGATCTATCGCGTTTCGGTACGCTGCTGCCGTGGACCTTCAGAAGCCCGCCCGTACCCAGGACGCCACCCCGAGCGTCTCCGCCCTGCGCGCCTCGGACGCCGACCGCGACCGGGTCGCCGACATCCTCCGCGAGGCCCTCGCCGAGGGCCGGCTCACCGCCGACGAACACGCCGAGCGCGTGGACGGCGTGCTCAACGCGAAGACGGTCGGCGAGCTGGAGGTCTTCATCCAGGACCTGCCCGCCGCCCACCAGCACGCGTCCCGCGCCGCCTCCCCCGCCCCGCCGCGCCCCACGCACGACATACCCAGCGAGTCCGACGCGAACGTGGTGGCCGTCTTCAGCAGCGCGGTCCGCCGCGGCCGCTGGCGCGCCGGGCGCCGGATGCACGCGTACTCGATCTTCGGCAGCGTCGAGATCGACCTCAGCGAGGCGA
>NZ_MUNF01000555.1 GCF_002154555.1 Streptomyces murinus | reverse complement strand
CCCTCGGTCGGCCCTACTCCCCCGCCGCCCCAGTCCAATGCCCCGGCCTGTTCAGCGTCCCCGGCAGCTTCGTTCCCGTGTTTCCCCTCGCCGCGTTCACCTGCGGCTGGGTGAGGAAGAAGGCGCCGGTCAGATCGGCGTCGGAGAGGTCGGCGTCGCGCAGGTCGCTGCCGATCATGTCGGCGTCGCGCAGGTCCGCGCCGGTGAGGTCGGCGGCGATGAGGTAGGCGCCGCGGAGGGTCGCCCCGCGCAGGTCGGCGCCCCGGAGCCGGGCGCCCATCAGATCCGCGCCCCGGCGGTCCTTGCCCTTGCCGCCCTTCTTGCCNNTCGGGGTGGACGGACCGGGCGGCGGGCAGGGACAGCGCCTCGGTCAGGTACCAGAGCAGCTCGTGCAGCTGTCGTACGACGGGAAACACGTCGGACATCCGGCGGGCCAGGTCCGTGGGCGCCGTACGCCAGTCCTGCCCGCCGAAGGTGTGCCGTGAGACCTTCTGGCCCGCGCCGAAGCAGTCGTAGACGGTGCAGCCGGTGAAGCCCTTGTCCCGCAGCCGGGCGTGGATGCCGCAGCGGTGGTCGTCGGCGAGGTTCGGGCACGGCCTGCCCGCGGGCTTGTCGAGCGCGAAGTCGGCCGACGCGGCGAAGGGCAGGGCGACACAGCACAGCCCGAAGCAGCTTCCGCAGTCCCCGCGCAGCTCCGGAAGCCCGGCTATCTGATCTGGCATGAGCACAGCCTATTGGCCCCGACCAGCCGGAACACCGGCCCGATGGGCCGGGGGTTGCGACCCCTGCCGTACCGGAGTTACCTGGAGGTACCGGCGGTGAAGCGCGCGCACGGGGGTTCCGGCACGTACCGGGGGCCCGGGCCGGCGCCTGCTCCCCCGGACCTGGCTCGCCGCCGCCGTCCAGCGTTCCACGCGGAGGTGACCCAAGGTGAAAGCCGTCGTCTACGAAAAGCCGTTCAGCGTGGCGGTGCGAGACGTCGATGATCCGCGGATCGAGCACCCCAACGATGTGCTCGTACGCGTCACGTCGACCGCGATCTGCGGCTCCGACCTGCATATGTACGAGGGCCGCACGGCGGCCGAGCCGGGCATCGTCTTCGGCCACGAGAACCTCGGGGTGATCGAGGAGATCGGCAGCGGTGTGACCTCGCTGTCCGTGGGCGACCGGGTCGTGATGCCGTTCAACGTGGCCTGCGGTTTCTGCAAGAACTGCCTCGCCGGCGAGACCGGCTTCTGTCTGACGGTGAACCCCGGCTTCGCCGGCGGCGCCTACGGATATGTGGCCATGGGCCCGTACGAGGGCGGTCAGGCCGAGCATCTACGGGTGCCCTTCGCCGACTTCAACTGTCTGAAACTGCCGGCGGGCGAACAGTTCGAGACCGACTTCGTGCTGCTCGCCGACATCTTCCCGACCGGCTATCACGGCTGTGAGCTGGCCCAGGTGGCCCCCGGTGAGAGCGTGGCCGTCTACGGCGCGGGGCCGGTGGGTCTGATGGCCGCCTACTCGGCGCTGCTGCGCGGCGCGTCCCAGGTGTTCGTGGTGGACCGGGTGCCCGAGCGGCTGGCCAAGGCCGAGGAGATCGGGGCCGTCCCCATCGACTTCACCAAGGGCGACCCGGCCGAGCAGATCAGGGCGCAGACGAGGGGCGAGGGCACGGACAAGGGCGTGGACGCCGTCGGCTACCAGGCCCAGGCACACGACGACACCAGCCACGAGGAACCCGCCATCGTGCTGAACGCGCTGGTGGAGACGGTACGGGCGACCGGCAGGCTGGGCGTGCCGGGGCTGTATGTGCCGTCCGACCCGGGCGGGCCCGACGAGCACGCCAAGCACGGCCAGCTCCTGGTCTCGATCGGCAAGATGTTCGAGAAGGGCCAGAAGATGGGCACCGGTCAGTGCAATGTGAAGCGGTACAACCGCCAGCTGCGCGATCTGATCATCGCCGGGCGGGCCAAGCCCAGCTTCGTGGTCTCCCATGAGCTGCCGCTGGACCAGGCACCGCAGGCGTACGAGAAGTTCGACAAGCGGATCGAGGGCTACACCAAGGTCGTACTGCACCCGGGACACGCGCTCGCCGCGTGAGGTCCAGGGGTCCGGGCGCCCGCGGGGGTGCCCGGACCCGCTGTGTCACACCTCGTCCCGGACCACCGCGAGGAGCCGGTCGAGGACCCGGGGCGCGCCGCTGCGCAGCCCGTCGTGCTCGTACTCGTCGGTGACCCAGGTGCGCAGCCCGCGGACGGTGCGGGCGGTGCGCAGCGAGTGGCCGGCGTCGACGTACATGTCGTCGTGGTAGACGGCGGCGGCGACCGGGACCTCGTTGGCGGCAAGGCGGTCGCGGTCGTACAGCGGGGTCCAGTCGGTGCGGGCGGCGAGCAGTTCGGCGGTCTCGCGCAGCGGGCGCAGGGCGGGGTCGGTCTCGAACATCCAGGGGTGGATGGTCTCGCCGGTGAACAGCAGCGGCTCGTCGCCGGCGAGCGTCTTCGCGGCGTCGAACCGGGGGAACTCGGCGCGGACGCGTTCGGCGGCCCAGGCGGTGGGGCGGGCGTCCTGGCCGTAGATCGACTCGTGGACGAGGGCGTAGAGGGGGTGGCCGGCGAACGACAGCAGGCTCTGGACCTGTTCCTGGAAGGCGTCCGCCAGTTCGGGTCCGGCCGGGGTGCGGACGAACGCGTCCGCGAGGAGGTGGTGGAGGCGGTGGCTGCCGTCGCCGCCGCCGAGCATCAGGCCGAGGGACTGGAAGGCCTCGACGGTGAGCCGGTAGCCGTTCGGCAGGACCACGTCATGGGTGAGCAGGTGGTCGGCGATGCGACGGGCCCGCTCGATGTCCTGCGGGTACCGGGCGTAGTGCGCGGTGACCTTGCGTTCGATGCGGGGGTAGGCGGCGCGGTAGACGTCCTCGGCATGGGCGTCCAGGGCGGGCAGTCCGCCGGTGATCAGGGCGGTGTCCAGGCCCTCGGGGGCGAGCGAGAGGTAGGACACCGTGCAGAAGCCGCCGAAGCTCTGGCCGAGGACGGTCCAGGGGGCGCCGCCGGTAACCTCGGCGCGGATGGCCTCGCAGTCGCGCACGATGGAGTCGGCGCGGAAGTGGGCGAGGTAGTCGGCCTGTGCGGCCGGGCCGCCGCGCTGTGGGAGGGTCTGCCGGGTGGCGGGGGTGGAACTGCCCGTGCCGCGCTGGTCGAGCAGCAGTACGCGGTACTCGTCGAGCGCGCGGTCGAGCCATGCCTGCCGCCCGATGAAACGATTCGCCCCGAAGCCGGGACCGCCCTGGAGGTACAGCAGCCAGGGCAGTTCCTTGTCCGCCTTGTCCCCCGCGACCACCTCCCGCGCGTACAACTCGATGCGCTCGCCGCCGGGATCGGCGTGGTCGAGGGGCACGGTGAACCGGCGATCGGTCAGAACGACGCCGGGCTGGCGGTAGCTGATGCTCAACGGGTCTCCCGGGAGGGGTGGGGTGGACGGGTCAAGTTCAGCACATGGGCGGTGCGCCGGGGCGGACGGGTGCCGGGCCGCCACAGGCGTGCGGTCGTGGCGCGTCGGTGCCGGGGAGGGCGTCAGGGTCCGGAGTACCGGAAGACGCCCTCCGCGATGTCCTCCAGCGCCTCCGCGCCGATGACCGCCTCGAGCGCGTCCCCGACGGTCCACCAGGTAGTCGGCCAGGATCGCGGGATCGGCGCCGGCCGCGAGCCGGGACAGGATGCGGTCGAGGGAGACCACGTACTCCTCCAGATCCCGGAACAGCAGCAGGGCGTCCTCGGCACCCAGCGAGAACTCCGCGTTCGCAAGGCTCATCCCACCACCCGGTCATCTGCGACGTCGCACCGCTGGACCCGGCGCCCTCCGCACATGCTGGGGCGCGCGCTACGCGCCGGATCCCCGGTCCGCACCACCGCCCCTGCGGCGACTAGGCTGCATCGCGCCCCGTGATCCCTCCCGAGGAGCCGCGATGCGTGTCGCCCTGTTCCTGACGTGTGTCAATGACACGCTCTATCCGGAGACGGGGAAGGCCGTGGTGAAGCTGCTCGCGAGGCTGGGGGTCGAGGTCGAGTTCCCGATGGGGCAGACGTGCTGCGGACAGGCGCACTACAACACCGGGTACCGGCACGAGGCGGAGCCGCTGGCGCGGCGGTTCGCGGAGGTGTTCGGGGAGTACGAGGCGATCGTGACGCCGTCGGGGTCGTGCGGGGCGATGGTGCGGGAGCTGTATCCCCGGATGGGCGAACGGGCCGGGGCCGAGGGCCGCGGGGACTCGCTCGCGCGGACCGTCGCGCCGGTGGTGCGAAGGACGTACGAGCTCACGGAGTTCCTCGTGGACGTGCTGGGCGTGACCGACGTGGGCGCCTGGTACCCGCACACGGTCACCTACCACCCCACCTGCCACGGCCTGCGCAGCCTGGGTCTCGGGGACCGGCCGCGCCGCCTGCTGGAGGCGGTGCAGGGGCTGGACCTGGTGGAACTGCCGGGCGCGGAGGAGTGCTGCGGGTTCGGCGGCACCTTCGCCGTGAAGAACGCCGCGGTCTCGGCCGCGATGGGCACGGACAAGGTACGCAACGCCGAGTCGACCGGCGCCGAGGTGCTGTGCGCCGCCGACAACTCCTGCCTGATGCACATCGGCGGCACCATGACCCGGCTGAAGGCGGACCTGCGCCCCGTCCACCTCGCGGAGATCCTGGCGAGCACGGAGGAGGACCCCGCGCGATGAGCGGCACATTCGTCGGCATGCCGGCCTTCCCCGAGGCCGCGCGCACGGCCGTGGACAACCCCACCCTGCGCGGGAACCTGCGGCACGCCACCCACACCATCCGCGCCAAACGCGCCGGTGCCGTCGCCGAGTTGGCCGACTGGGCCGAGCTACGCGAGGCGGGCCGCCGGATCAAGGACCACACGCTGCGCCATCTCGACCGCTTTCTGGAGCAGTTGGAGGCGTCGGTGACCGCGGCCGGCGGCACGGTCCACTGGGCCGAGGACGCCGACGAGGCCAACCGGATCGTGGCCGCACTGGTCAAGGAGACCGGCGAGTCGGAGGTCGTCAAGGTCAAGTCGATGGCGACCCAGGAGATCGGGCTGAACGAGGCGCTTGAGGCCGAGGGCATCCGCGCCTACGAGACCGATCTCGCCGAACTGATCGTGCAGTTGGGCAAGGACCGCCCCTCGCACATCCTCGTCCCGGCCATCCACCGCAACCGCGCCGAGATCCGCGACATCTTCACCCACGAGATGGCCACCTGGGGCCGCCCCGCCCCCGACGATCTGACCGACACGCCCGCCGATCTCGCCGAGGCCGCCCGGCTGCATCTGCGGGAGAAGTTCCTGCGGGCCAAGGTCGGCATCTCCGGCGCCAACTTCATGGTCGCCGAGACCGGCACCCTGGTCGTGGTGGAGTCCGAGGGCAACGGACGGATGTGCCTGACCCTGCCGGAGACGCTGATCTCGGTCGTCGGCATCGAGAAGATCGTGCCCACCTGGCGCGACCTCGAAGTCTTCCTCCAGACCCTGCCCCGCTCCTCCACCGCCGAGCGGATGAACCCGTACACGTCGATGTGGACCGGCACCAGGGACGAGGACGGCCCGCGCGCCTTCCACCTGGTGCTGCTCGACAACGGCCGCACCGACACCCTCGCCGACCGGGTCGGCCGCCAGGCCCTGCGCTGCATCCGCTGCTCGGCCTGCCTCAATGTCTGCCCCGTCTACGAGCGGGCCGGCGGCCACGCCTACGGCTCGGTCTACCCCGGGCCCATCGGCGCCATCCTCACCCCCCAACTCCGGGGCACCGCCAGCGAGATCGACGCCTCCCTGCCGTACGCGTCGAGCCTGTGCGGCGCCTGCTACGAGGTGTGCCCGGTCGCCATCGACATCCCCGAGGTGCTGGTCCATCTGCGTGAACGGATCGTCGAGGGCGGCCCGGCGGTGCGGGGCGGCAACAAGGTGGTGCTGCGCCCGGCCAAGGGACACGCGGCCGAGCGCGCCGCGATGCGGGCGGCGGCCTGGGCGTTCGGGCACCCGGGCGCCCTGCGCACCGGACAGCGGCTCGCCGCCCGCTCCCGTCGGCTGCACCCCCGTACCCTGCCGGGCCCAGGGCGGGCGTGGTCCGGCACCCGGGATCTTCCGGCGGTGCCCGCGGAGCCGTTCCGCGACTGGTGGCAGCGCACGCGCGGCGGAAAGGACGCCAAGTGAACAGCAGGGAGCGGATCCTGGGCCGGGTGCGGCGCGCCCTCGCCGACGTACCCGCGGACGACGGGTCGTACGAGGAGGCCGTGCCCCGGGACTATCTGCGCGAGCACGGGAAGCGGACGGTCGAGGAGACGGTCGATCTGCTGGCCGGGAACCTCGCCGACTACCGGGCGATCGTGCACCGCACCGACACGGCGGATCTGCCGCTCCTGATCACCCGGCTGCTGGCCGCGCAGGGCTCCGCGGAGGTGCTGGTGCCGCCCGAGCTGCCGGCCTCGTGGATGGCGGCGGCCGACCCGGTGCGGGTCCACGACCGGGCGGACCTCACCCCGCGGCGCATGGACCGGGTCGGCAGCGTCGTGACCGGCTGCGCCGTGGCGATCGCCGAGACCGGCACCCTCGTCCTCGACGGCTCCCCCGACCAGGGCCGGCGCCGTATCTCGCTGATCCCCGACCACCACATCTGCGTGGTCCGCGTCCCCTCGCAGGTCGTGGCGTCGGTGCCGGGGGCCCTCGAACGCCTCGACCCCACCCGCCCGTTGACCTGGATCTCCGGCCCCTCGGCCACCAGCGACATCGAACTGGACCGGGTGGAGGGCGTCCATGGGCCGCGCACGCTGGAAGTGATCCTGCTGGACGACTGAACCAGCGGACTGAACCACGGGTGAGGCGCCCGGCGTCGGCGCGCGTCGTACCGGCGGCGCCGTTAGCGTGAGGACATGATCCGGTTCGAGCAGGTCAGCAAGCGCTACCCGGACGGTACGACGGCCGTGGACGACCTCTCCTTCGAGGTGGCCGAGGGCGAGCTGGTGACGCTGGTCGGCCCCTCGGGCTGCGGCAAGACGACGACCATGATGATGGTGAACCGGCTGATCGAGCCGACCTCCGGACGGATCAGCGTCGACGGCGAGGACATCGCCGCGGTCGACCCGGTGCGGCTGCGCCGCCGTATCGGGTACGTCATCCAGCAGGTGGGTCTCTTCCCGCACCGCACCGTGCTGGACAACACCGCGACCGTGCCCGCACTGCTCGGCTGGAAGCGGGCGAAGGCGCGGGCCAGGGCCGCCGAACTGCTCGACCTGGTAGGCCTCGACCCGAAGACGTACGGGCCGCGCTATCCGGAGCAGTTGTCCGGCGGACAGCGTCAGCGGGTGGGCGTGGCGCGGGCGCTGGCGGCGGACCCGCCGGTGCTGCTGATGGACGAGCCGTTCGGCGCGGTCGATCCGGTGGTGCGCGAGCAGTTGCAGGACGAGTTCCTGCGGATGCAGGCGGCGGTGCGCAAGACGGTGCTGCTGGTCACCCATGACATCGAGGAGGCCGTCCGGCTCGGCGACCGGATCGCCGTGTACGGACAGGGCCGTATCGAACAGTTCGACACCCCGGGGGCGGTGCTGGGAGCGCCCGCCACACCGTATGTCGCCTCGTTCGTGGGCGCGGACCGGGGGCTGAAGCGGCTCTCGGTGACCGCGATCGAGCCGGACGATCTCCAGCAGCCGCCGGTGGCCCGGCCGGACGAGCCCGCCGAGCGGGCGCGGCAGCGGCTGAGCGAGCAGGGCGCGCGCTGGGCCGTGGTGCTGGACGAGCGGGGCGATCTGCACGGCTGGGTCGGGGTGGCGGACCTCGCGGCGAGCGGCACGGTCGGGGAGTTCGGCCATCGGATGACCGCGTGGGTGCCGGTCGGGGCGCCGCTGAAGCAGGCGTTCGGGGTGATGCTCCAGCACGACGCCGGGTGGGTCGCGGTCCTCGACGGGGCACGCTTCCTGGGGGTGCTGACCCCGGCGAAGCTGCACGAGGCGCTGCGCCGCTCGGTGGACGCGGACGCGCGGGGCGTGGCGCGCGGGCAGGTGCCCTTCGACTCGGTGTCCGACGCGTGAGGCCCGGCGCGTGAGACCCGGCGCGTGCGGATACGGGAGGACCTATTTCAGCAGGCCCTTGTCCCTGAGGTAGGCGCGGGCCACGTCGGCGGGCAGTCGGCGCCAGTTGTCGACCTGCTCGTTCAGATCGGCCAGGTCCGAGGTGGTCAGGACGTCGTTGAGCCGGCCGAGGGCCTTGGTGACTCCGGCGCCGCCCGCGCGGGCGCGGTTGACGACCGGGACCACGTAGTCGGCGTTCTGGAGATGCCGGTCGTCGGCGAGCAGGACCAGGCCGAACTGGTCGAGGGTGGCGTCCGTGGTGGTCGTGAGCACCATCTGGTCCCGGCCCTGCTGCACCGCCCGCTTGGCCGGGGTGGTGCCCACGCCCTTGGGGTCGACGCCGGTGACGTCGATGCCGTACTCCTGTCTCAGGCCCGGTGCGCAGTACGGCCGTTGCACGCATTCGTCGCCCGCCGCGAGCCGTACCTTCAGGCGGGAGGCGCCGAGATCGCTGAGCGTCTTCAGACGGTGCTCGCGGGCGTAGTCGGCGCTCACCGCGAAGGCGTTCTGGTCGACGGCCCGGCCCGGGGGCAGGACGGTGAGTCCGCGGGGGGCGGCGAGCGCGCGCAGGGCGTCCATCGTGGTGTCGAGGTCAGGCGAGCCGACCGGTTGCGCGTCGGTGCCATGGGTCTTGGCGTTCAGCCAGTCCGCGAAGGTGGCGGCGAACTCGGGCACGACATCGATCTGGCCGGACTCCAGGGCGGGTTCGTACAGCTCCCGGTTGGAGACGGTGAGGATGGAGGTCTTGTATCCGGCCCGGTTCAGCAGCTGGGCGTACATCTGGGCGAGCAGATCGCTCTCGGTGAAGCCGGCCGAGCCGATGGTGAGATGGTGGCTGTCCCCGGGCGGTGCGGTGACCCGGCCGCGGTTCTCCAGGGAGGGGCCGGTGGCGCAGCCGGTGAGGGCGAGAAGCACCAGCAGCCACGGGACGCGTCTCATCGCCCTCCCCTCGCCCACGCGGGGCCCAGCCGTTCGGCGATCTCGAAGCCGCCCTCCACGAGGAGCGCGAACACGGCGACCAGCAGGGCGCCCGCGACGACCTGAGGAGTGCTGGCGAGGTTGAACCCCGCGGTGATGATCCGGCCGAGCCCGCCGCCGCCCGCGAGCGCCGCGATGGTGGCGGTGGCGACGAGCTGTACGGCCGCGATCCGCACCCCGTTCATCAGCAGGGGGAGCGAAAGGGGCAGTTCCACGTGAAACATCAGTTGTCGGCCGGTCATGCCCATGCCCCGGGCAGCCTGGACGATGCCTCGGTCGACCTCGCGCATTCCGACGTAGGCGTTGGTGAGCAGCGGCGGCACCGCGAACAGCACCAGGGCGACGACGGTGGGGCCCTCGCCCCAGTTGCCGACCGGGGTGAGCAGCAGCAGGACCAGTACGGCGAAGGTGGGGACCGCCCGGCCGACGTTGGAGATGTTCACGGCGAGCGCCCCGCCCCGGCCGAGATGGCCGAGGACCAGGGCGACGGGCAGCGCGATCAGACAGCTCAGGACGAGGCAGACCACGGTGAGCAGGAGGTGCTGGAGCAGCCGGTGCCATACGCCGTTGTCGCCGGACCAGTGCGCGGGGTCGGCGAGCCAGTCCCAGGTGGCGGTGAGGGTGCTCATCCGCGTGCCGCCCTCGTCCAGGGGGTGATCAGCCGCTGGACGCCCAGGAGCAGCAGGTCGGCGGCGACGGCGATCAGCACGCAGAGCACGGAGGCGGTGAGCACCTGGGCCTTGAAGTAGGTGTTCATGCCCGCGTAGACGAGGTTTCCGAGGCCCCCGTAGCCGACGATCGCGCCGACCGTGACCAGGGAGACCGCGGAGACGGTGGCGATGCGCAGCCCGGCCATCGCGGCGGGCAGGGCGAGGGGCAGTTCGACGGTGAGCAGCAGCCGGATCGGGCCGTAGCCCAGGCCGCGCGCCGCCTGCCGGGTCTCCTCCGGGACCGCGCGCAGGCCCGCGAGCAGATTGCGGACCAGGAGGGTGAGCGAGTACAGCACAAGGCCGGCGACGACCAGGGTGGCGGAGAGGCCGTAGAGGGGCAGGAGCAGGGAGAACATCGCGAGGGACGGGATGGTGTAGAGGATCGTGGTGAGCGCGAGCACCGGTCCTGCGGCCCAGCCCCAGCGGCGGGCCAGCACCGCGAGGGGCACCGCGATGAGCAGGCCGATCAGGACCGACAGGGCGGTCAGCTGGAGGTGCTGGACGACCGCGTCGAGCAGGATGCCGCGACGGCTGCTCAGATAGGCGCCGCAGATCCACTCGTTGCGCGCGAGACAGTCGTCGGGGGCCGCGGTCACGGGTCCATTGGACCGGCGGGCGGGGCGGGGTGCGCG
>NZ_MUNF01000554.1 GCF_002154555.1 Streptomyces murinus | reverse complement strand
CCCCCGAGGGGACCGGGAGAGACGGTGAACGGGGCTGGTGGGGCTAGGAGTTGACGGCGGGGATCACCTGGCTGCCGTAGGCGTCGATGGTGGCCTCCTGCGCGTCGTGCATGTCGTACAGCGCGAACTGGTCGACGCCCAGGGCGCGCAGCGCGGTCAGCTTCTCGATGTGCCGCTCGGGCGGGCCGATGAGGCAGAAGCGGTCCACGATCTCGTCGGGCACGAACTCGGTGTCGGGGTTGCCGCTGCGCCCGTGGTGGGCGTAGTCGTAGCCCTGCCGGGACTTGATGTACTCGGTGAGTTCCTCCGGGACCTGGGCGGAGTGTGCGCCGTACTTGGAGACCAGGTCGGCCACGTGGTTGCCGACCATGCCGCCGAACCAGCGGCACTGGTCGCGGGCGTGGGCGAGGGCCTCGGGCGAGTCGTCGGCGGTGACGTACGCCGGTGCCGCCACGCAGATGGTGACCTCGTCGGGGTCGCGGCCCGCCGCCTGCGCCGCGTCCTTGACGGCCTTCACCATGTACTCGGTGAGGTAGAGGTCGGCCAGCTGGAGGATGAAGCCGTCGGCCTCCTCGCCGGTCATCTTCAGCGCCTTGGGGCCGTACGCGGCCATCCACACGGGGAGTTGGGCGCCTGGCCTGACCCAGGGGAACTTGACGACCGCGCCGCCGCCGAGGTCGGCGGCGTCGCCCCGGCCGAGGGCGCGGATCACCTTGATCGCCTCGCTTATGCGGGCGAGGGTGTTGGGCCTGCGGCCCGCGACGCGCATCGCGGAGTCGCCGCGGCCGATGCCGCACACGGTGCGATTGCCGAACATGTCGTTGAGGGTGGCGAAGGTGGAGGCGGTGACCTCCGGGGTGCGGGTGGACGGGTTGGTGACCATCGGTCCGACCGTCAGCCGTTCCGTCCGCGCCAGGATCTGGCTGTAGATCACGAACGGCTCCTGCCACAGCACGGCGGAGTCGAAGGTCCAGCCGTGGCTGAAGCCGTTGTGCTCGGCCCGCCGCATGAGGTCGATGACGCGGGAGGCCGGCGGGTCGGTCTGGAGGACGAGTCCAAAGTCCATGGGCGCTGCTCCTAGTTGAGGTACTGGCAGGTGGAGCGCGGGGTGTAGACGCCGTGTCCGGCGTGCCCGGTGTACTCCCGCCGGTCGATGACCGTCTCGCCGCGCGAGAGGACCGTCTCCACCCGGCCGGTGATCCGCCTGCCCTCGTACGCCGAGTAGTCGACGTTCATGTGATGCGTCTCGGCGGAGATCACCTGCTCGGCGTGCGGGTCGTAGATCACCACATCGGCGTCGGCGCCCGGGGCGATGGTGCCCTTCTTCGGGTACAGGCCGAACATCCGCGCCGGGGTGGCGCAGGCGATCTCGATCCAGCGGCGGCGGGAGATGTGCCCGTCGACCACGGCCTGGTGGAGGAGATCCATGCGGTTCTCCACGCCCGGCATCCCGTTGGGGATCTTGGAGAAGTCGCCGCGGCCCAGCTCCTTCTGCCCGCTGAAGCAGAACGGGCAGTGGTCGGTGGAGACCACCTGGAGGTCGTTGGTGCGCAGCCCCCGCCAGAGCGCCGCCTGGTGCTCCCTGGGCCGCAGAGGCGTCGAGCACACGTACTTGGCGCCCTCGAAGTCCGGCTCGGCGAGGTTGTCGGTGGACAGGAACAGGTACTGCGGGCAGGTCTCGCCGAACACGTTCAGCCCGTCGTCGCGGGCCCGCGCCAGCTCGGTGAGCGCCTCGGCGGCCGAGACATGGACGACGTACAGCGGCGCGCCCGCGACCTGGGCGAGCCGGATGGCGCGGTGGGTGGCCTCGGCCTCCAGCAGGGCCCTGCGGACCTCGCCGTGGTAGCGCGGGTCGGTCTCGCCGCGGGCGAGGGCCTGTTCGACCAGGACGTCGATGGCGATGCCGTTCTCGGCGTGCATCATGATCAGGCCGCCGTTGCCCGCGGCACGCTGCATGGCGCGCAGGATCTGGCCGTCGTCGGAGTAGAACACCCCGGGGTAGGCCATGAACTGCTTGAAGGAGGTCACGCCCTCCTCGACCAGCAGGTCCATCTCCTTGAGCGTCTCCTCGTGCACATCGGAGACGATCATGTGGAAGGCGTAGTCGATGGCGCAGTTGCCCTCGGCCTTCTGGTGCCAGGCGTCCAGGCCCTCGCGCAGGGTGCGGCCGACGCTCTGGATGGCGAAGTCCACGATCGTGGTCGTACCGCCCCAGGCGGCGGCGCGGGTGCCGGTCTCGAAGGTGTCGCAGGCGTAGGTGCCGCCGAAGGGCATCTCCATGTGGGTGTGGCCGTCGACACCGCCGGGGATGACGTACTTCCCGGTGGCGTCGATGGTCTGCCCGGCGCCGAGCGCGGCGGCGGCGGGGGTGCCGGATGCCGCGAGGGCGGCGATGCGGCCGTCCTCGATGAGGACGTCGGCGTGGATCTCGTCGGATGCGGTGACGACGAGACCACCGCGGATGATTTTTCGGCCGGGCATTGGTCCCCTCTCGATGTCGGCTGCGGGTACGTCGTGGCTGGTCGCGCAGTTCCCCGCGCCCCCTTCGGGGCGCGCTTCACACGGGCGACGTTTTTACGGGGCCGTCAAAGGGCCGTACGCGCCCGGGGTGCGGTCGCGGTAGAACTGCCAGCGGTCGCGGACCTCGCGGAGTTTGGCCATGTCCAGGTCGCGGACGACCAGTTCGGTCTCCTTGTCACTGGCGACCTCGCCGACGTACTGGGCTTCGGGGTCCACGAAGTAGGTGGTGCCGTAGAAGTCGTTGTCGCCCAGGTCCTCCACGCCGACCCGGTTGATCGCGCCGACGAAGTACTCGTTGGCGGCGGCCGCGGCCGGCTGCTCCAGTTGCCAGAGGTACTTGGACAGGCCGCGGGAGGTGGCCGAGGGGTTGAAGACGATCTCGGCGCCTTCGAGGCCGAGCGCCCGCCAGCCCTCGGGGAAGTGCCGGTCGTAGCAGATGTAGACGCCGATCCTGCCGACGGCGGTGTCGAAGACGGGCCAGCCGCTGTTGCCCGGGCGGAAGTAGAACTTCTCCCAGAAGCCCTGCACCTGGGGGATGTGGGTCTTGCGGTACTTGCCGAGGTAGCTGCCGTCCGCGTCGATCACGGCGGCGGTGTTGTAGAGGACGCCCGGCTGCTCCTCCTCGTACATCGGCAGGATCAGCACGATGCCGAGGGCACGGGCGAGGGACTGGAAGCGCTGGACGGTCGGACCCTCGGGGATCCGCTCGGCGTAGTCGTAGAACGCCTTGTCCTGGACCTGGCAGAAGTAGGGTCCGTAGAACAGCTCCTGGAAGCACAGGACTTGGGCGCCCTGCGCGGCCGCGTCGCGGACCGCCTGTTCGTGGACCTGGATCATGGACTCCTTGTCGCCGGTCCAGGCGGTCTGGAAGAGGGCGGCACGGATCACTCGGCTCATCGGGACCTCCGGTAGCGGGGTGTGCGGTGAGCCTAGGAAGCGGGCGGCCCGGCTTCGACGGGCAGCGTGTCACGTCCCCTGGGGCTTGGCGTGCCACCGTGTCATGTCTGCGCGGGCCCATGTCTCACCGCCGTTTTCCCAGGTGGTCACAGATTTCAGCGTTGTTGCGCATCATGCGCGAGCAGCGCGATGTGCACGGAGGCCGCCTGTTCGAAGTCGTCCAGGTCGACACCGAGGCGGCCCTGTATGGCCTCCAGGCGGCGGTAGAGCGCGGGCCGGGAGACATGGTGGAGCTGGGCGGTACGGGATTTGTTGCGGCCGGTGGCGAGGTAGGTGCGCAGCACTTCGAGCAGCTCGGGCTCGGCCTTGCGCAGCAGCCCGTCCAACTCCCGTTCCGCGAACGACTGCACATCCGGGTTCTCCCGCAACAGCCGTACGAGCCCCCGCAGATGGACGTCCTTGAGGCGTACGACGGCGGGCAGCCCGAGGGCGGCGGCGGAGCCGGCGACGGCGTCGGCGACATGGCGGGCCTCGCGCAGTCCCGCGGGCACCTCGTCCCAGCCGGTGCGCGGGTCGGCGGCGGCGACCAGCGCGTCCGGCCGCCCGGTTGCCTCCCGCAGCCGGGCCGCGAAGAGCGCGGTGAGGGCGTCGGCGGGCCGGTCGCGCGGGAGGCTGAGCAGGACGGCGGTGACCCCGTCGGCCAGCTCGGCGGCGAGCCCGGACAGGCCCAGCACCCGCAACAGCCGGTCCAGTACGGCGGGTTCGGCGTCCGGCACGACGAGCGGCACGAAGGTGCGCAGATTGACCGGGAGCCCGGCGGCGCGGGCGCGCGGCAGCAGTTGGCGGGCCGGTACGACACCGGAGACGAGGTCGGTCAGCAGGCTCTGCGCGGACTGTTCCTCCCAGCTCAGCGCGGAGCCGCCGAGCATGCGGTGCAGCACCAGGGCCTCGGCGGCGCGGTCGGCGAGCAGCCGCCCATTGGCCGCCTCGCCCCGGTAGCCGCACAGCAGCAGCCGCCCCCAGCGTTCGCCGCGGCCGCCGAGTTCGGCGCTGATCCAGGCGTCCAGGGCGCCGCCGCCGGCCTGCCGGGCGACCCGCTCCCAGTCGCGCAGCACATCGTCCACGGCGGCGCGCTCCCCCGCCGTGGCGAGGACGCGATGGGCGAGATTGGTGAGGACGACGGGACAGGCGCTGTGCCGGGCGACCTCGTCGAGCAGCCGCTGGAGCGGGGCGCCGGCCGTGATCAGCGCGGTGAGGTCGGTGCGGACCGCCTCGGACAGGCTGACGGCCGCGAACTTGCGCCGGACCAGCCGGGACTGCACCTCCTCGGTCAGCTCGGCGAAGGGGAAGGGGCGGTGCAGCACGACCAGGGGAAGGCCGCAGCGTTCGGCGGCGCGGCGCATCACCTCGGGCGGGGCGGGGAAGGCCCGGCCGAGGCCGAGGACCACGGCAGCGGCCTCCGCCCGGTGCAGGGACTGGATGTACTCGGCCTGCCGGCTCTCGTCACCGGCGAGGAGCACCCCGGTGGTGAGCACCATCTCGCCGCCGGTGAGCATCACGCCCACGTCGGCGGCCTCGGCGACATGCACCCAGCGCACCGCCCGGTCGAGGCCGCCGGCGCCGGCCACCACCTCGGGTTCTCCGGCCAGCACCCGCTCCAGCGTGAGCACCTGGCGCACGGAGAGGGCGGGTTCCGGCGGGGCGGCGGGACGGGAGGCGGAGGTGGTGGTCATGGCCGTATCCCCTTGCTCGGCAGTGCCAGGTGTCCCCTTGGTGTAGTACGCGTTTGTTACGAGTACGCGCTCCTGAGCGCGTCTTCCAGGATGGCGGCGCCCTCCTCGGCCTCCGCGACGGTCAGCGACAGCGGCGGGGCGACGCGCAGGGCGCTGGTGTCGTGGCCGCCGCCCTTGCCGATGAGCAGGCCGCCGGTGCGGGCCGCCTCCAGGACGGCGGAGGCCGCCTGCGGGTCGGCCTCGTCGGTGCCGGGTTTCGCCAGCTCGATGCCGATCATCAGACCGCGCCCGCGGACCTCGCGCACCCCCGGCAGCTGGGCGGCGACGGCCCGCAGCCGCTCGATGAGCAGGCCGCCGACCCGGCGGGCGTTGCCCTGGAGGTCGTGGTCGAGGAGGTAGGTGAGGTTGGCGAGCCCGGCGGCCATGGTGAGCTGGGTGCCGCCGAAGGTGGAGATGCTGTTGGCGTCCAGGCAGTTCATCAGCTCGGCACGGGCGATGACCCCGCCGATGGAGGCGCCGTTGCCGATGCCCTTGGCGAAGGTGACGATGTCCGGCGGGCCGCTCGCGGCGTGTGCCCCCCAGCCCCAGAAGTGGTCGCCGGTGCGGCCCCAGCCGGTCTGCACCTCGTCGGAGATCCACAGGATGCCGCGCTCCTTGAGCACCTCGTGGAAGTCGGCGTACAGCCCGTCGGGCGGTGAGGTGAACCCGCCGACGCCCTGGACGGGTTCGGCGATCAGTGCGGCCGGAGGCCGGGTGTGGCCGAGGACGTCCCGCAGGTCGGCGACGCAGGCGTCGGTGAAGGCGCGGTCGTCCAGGTGCGCGAAGGGGCCCCGGGTGCGGACGCCGCCGTGCACGTACAGGGTCTGGAGCGGGGACAGCGAGGTCGGGGACCAGCTGCGGTTGCCGGTGATGCCGACGGTGGAGAAGGAACGGCCGTGGTAGCTGTTGCGCATGGCCAGGACGGTGTTGGTGCGCCGGTACGTGGTGGCGAGCAGCAGGGCGGTGTCGTTGGCCTCGGTGCCGGAGGTGGTGAAGAAGACCCGGGCGTCGGGGATGCCGCTCACCTGGGCGATGCGCTCGGCGAGTTCCACCATCGGGCGGTTGAGGTAGAGGGTCGAGGAGTGCAGGATGCGCCCGGCCTGCTCGCTGACCGCCTTGGTGACCTCGGGCAGCGCGTGCGCGGTCATGGTGGTGAGGATGCCGCCGAAGAAGTCCAGGTAGCGGTTGCCGTCGGAGTCCCAGACATGGCGGCCCTCGCCATGGGTGATCTCGATCGGGTCGTCGTAGTAGAGGGCGAGCCAGTCGGGCATCACCCGGCGGTGGCGGGAGTAGAGGTCGCTCACGGCTGCACCAGCCCTTCGTAGGCGTCGGGACGGCGGTCGCGGTAGAAGGCCCACTGCTGCCGTACGTCGTCGATGAGTGCGAAGTCCAGGTCGCGGACGAGGAGTTCCTCGTCCTTGTCGCCCGCGACCTCGCCGACGAACCGGCCGCGGGGGTCCACGAAGTACGAGGTCCCGTAGAAGTCGTTGCTCCCGTACTCCTCCTGTCCCACCCGGTTGATGGCGGCGACGAAGTACTCGTTGGCGACGGCCGCGGCGGGCTGCTCCAGCTGCCAGAGGTGGGCGGACAGGCTCCGGTGGGTGGCCGAGGGGTTGTAGACCAACTGGGCGCCGCCGAGGCCGAGTTGCCGCCAGCCCTCGGGGAAGTGGCGGTCGTAGCAGATGTAGACGCCGACCCGGCCGACGGCGGTGTCGAAGACGGGCCAGCCGAGGTTGCCGGGGCGGAAGTAGTACTTCTCCCAGAAGCCCTCGACCTGCGGGATGTGATGCTTGCGGTACTTGCCGAGGTAG
>NZ_MUNF01000553.1:185-1518 GCF_002154555.1 Streptomyces murinus | reverse complement strand
CGCGGCACCGGTGCCCGGTGCGAGGAGTGCGCGCGGCTCGACCGGGCGCATTCCGTGGCCGCCGACACGATCGCCGACGACCCCCGGCCGTACCGGGTGTATCTCGCCTGGTTCGGACCCGGCCTGGTCAAGGTCGGCATCACGGCCGTCGAGCGGGGGCCGGCGCGATTGCTGGAGCAGGGCGCGATCTGTTTCAGCTGGCTCGGGACCGGGCCCCTGATGGCGGCGCGGCGTACCGAGGAGATGCTGCGGGCCGCGCTGGGCGTGCCGGACCGGATCGCGTACGCCGAGAAACGGGCGGTGCGGGCGAGACTGCCGGGGACGGCGGAGGAGCGGGCGGCCGAGGTGCGCGCGCTGCACCGGCGGGCCGTCGCGCTCGACCGGTGGCCGGAGTCGCTGCGGGCCGAGCCCTGCGAGGTCGTCGACCAGGTGCGGGCCTTCGGGATCGAAGGCGTACCCGCCGCCTTCGGCGAGGTGACCGAGCTGGTCCCCGGTGGTGCCATCGGCGGGGAACTGGTCGCGGCCGCCGGGCCCGATCTTCATCTGGCGGTGCGCGGCCGCGGGGTCGTCGTGCTCGACACCCGGCTGATACGGGGGTGGGGACTTGTGCCCTCGCTGCGGGACGACGATGAACTCGCCCTGCCCGTACGCGAGTTCCGCCAGGAGCAGGATGGGCTGTTCTGAGGGGCCACCCAGGCGTTGTCTGAGTGGTGGCTGTGTGTTTCTCAGGAAAAACCAAGACTGGTGAAACACTCCTCTCAGAGGGCCCCGCCAGTGTGGCCGCCATGACCACGACCTCGCCCCAGGGGCGCACCGAACTGCTGAGGCCGGACGGGAGCCCCGTCCGCGTGCTGGTGGTCGACGACGAGACGTCGATCACCGAACTGCTGAGCATGGCCCTTCGCTACGAGGGCTGGCAGATCAGAAGCGCGACGGACGGTCAGGGGGCCCTCCAGACGGCCCGCGAGTTCCGCCCCGACGCCGTCGTCCTCGACATGATGCTGCCGGACATGGACGGACTGGCCGTCCTCGGCCGGCTGCGCCGTGAACTGCCGGACGTGCCCGTGCTGTTCCTGACCGCCAAGGACGCGGTGGAGGACCGGATCGCCGGGCTCACCGCCGGCGGCGACGACTATGTGACCAAGCCGTTCAGCCTGGAGGAGGTCGTCGCCCGGCTGCGCGGACTGATCCGCAGGTCCGGGGCGACCGACCGGCGCTCCGAGTCCGTGCTCGTCGTCGGCGACCTCACCCTGGACGAGGACAGCCACGAGGTGACCCGGGGCGGCGACTCCATCCACCTCACCGCCACCGAGTTCGAGCTGCTGCGCTTCCT
>NZ_MUNF01000553.1:0-180 GCF_002154555.1 Streptomyces murinus | reverse complement strand
TGTGGTCGAGCTGTACATCTCGTATCTGCGCCGGAAGCTGGACGCCGGACGCGAGCCCATGATCCACACCCGGCGCGGCGCCGGTTACCTGATCAAGCCCGCCGTGTGATGAGCGGACCGCCCGGGCCCCGACCCGCACCACGGTCGAGCCCGGCACGCCGGTCCGCCCCGCACTCGCCC
>NZ_MUNF01000552.1 GCF_002154555.1 Streptomyces murinus | reverse complement strand
GTGGGAGGGGAGGTCAGGACGCGAACAGCCGGGCCGGCCATGAGGCGTGGGCCTCGGCCATGATCTCCAGCAACGGGCCGGACCCCGCGGGCAGCGCCTGGAGCCCTTCCGCGGCGGCTCTCCCCGCCGCGTCGACCGCCGTCCGCGCGACCGTGTCCAGCTCCGGTGCCAGCCGGGCCAGTACGCCGGTCGCGTCGAAGGGGTCGAGGCTGAGCAGTCGTACGGTCGCCGTCGCCGGTCCGCTCACGCTCTCGTACAGGGCGCAGTACGCCGCCTCCGCGGGCCCGAGCCCGGCCGCCCAGGCGGCGAGTCCGAGGACCACGGGCTGATGGGCGCCCTTGGGGAAGCTCCGGGCGATCCCGTCGAGTTCCGGGCACGGCCAGCTCGCCCGTGCGGCCCGCAGCAGCTGGCGGCCGAGCCGGCGGGCGGCGAGCCGTAGCGCCGGGGAGGGCGTGCGGGCGTCCGCCGCCGCGTCCAGCTCCCGGGGGTCCATGCCGAGCGCGGCCGCCGCGGCGAGCGCGCCCGCGACCAGTCCGGCCGTGTGCAGCCGGCCCCGGCAGAAGTCCTCCAGGTCGGCGGCGCAGGTGATGCGCCCCGCCTTGACGGCGGCCTCGGCCCCGCCGGAGTGGGCGTGCCCTCCGGCGGGGAATCGGCCGTCGGCCAGGACGAGCAGTGCCGCGTGTGTCATCACGGTGCCGTCGATGCCGTCAGAAGAGGAAGTAGCGCTGGGCCATGGGCAGTTCGGCGGCCGGGGTCGCCTCGACCAGTTCGCCGTCGATGTGCACGGCGAAGCTGTCGGGGTCGATGCGGACGTCGGGGCGGGCGTCGTTCTCCCGCATGTCGGCCTTGGTGACCGCGCGCGTGGAGTCGATCGCCACGAACCGTTTGCCGAGCCCGAGCCGTTCCGGCAGCCCGTCCTCCAGGGCGAGCGAGGAGACGAAGTTGACGGAGTTGGCGGCCGGGGCGCGGCCGATCGCGCCGTACATCGGGCGGGGCAGGATCGGCTGCGGGGTGGGGATGGAGGCGTTGGCGTCGCCCATCTGCGCGTAGGCGATCTGGCCGCCCTTGAGCACGAGGAGCGGCTTCACCCCGAAGAACGCGGGCTCCCACAGCACGAGGTCGGCGAGCTTGCCCCGCTCCACGGAGCCGGTCTCGGTGGCGAGGCCCTGGGCGAGCGCCGGGTTGATCGTGTATTTGGCGACATAGCGCCGTACCCGGTGGTTGTCGGCACGGCCGTCGCCGGGCAGCGCGCCCCGGCGCCGCTTCATGACATGGGCGGTCTGCCAGGTCCGTAGGATCACCTCGCCGACCCGGCCCATGGCCTGGGAGTCGGAGGAGATGATCGAGATCGCGCCGAGGTCGTGGAGGATGTCCTCCGCGCCGATGGTGGAGGGCCGGATCCGGGACTCGGCGAAGGCGAGGTCCTCGGGGACGGCCGGGTTGAGGTGGTGGCAGACCATCAGCATGTCGAGGTGTTCCTCGGCGGTGTTGACGGTGAACGGCCGGGTCGGATTGGTGGAGCTGGGCAGCACGTTGGGCTGCGAGACCACGGTCATGATGTCGGGCGCGTGCCCGCCGCCGGCGCCCTCGGTGTGGTACGAGTGGATGCCCCGGCCCCGGATCGCGGCGAGGGTGTCGCCGACGAATCCGGCTTCGTTCAAGGTGTCGGTGTGGATGGCGACCTGGATGCCGGTGCGGTCGGCCACGGTGAGCGCGGCGTCGATGACGGCGGGGGTGGAGCCCCAGTCCTCGTGCAGCTTCAGGCCGACGGCGCCGCCGCGGATCTGGGACAGCATCGCCTCGTGGCTGACGGTGTTGCCCTTGCCGAGGAAGCCGATGTTCAGGGGGTAGGACTCCATCGCCTCCAGCATCCGGGCGAGGTGCCAGGGGCCGGGTGTGACGGTGGTCGCCTTGGAGCCCTCGGCGGGGCCGGTGCCGCCGCCGACCAGGGTGGTGATGCCGGAGGCCAGCGCCTCGTCGGCGACCTGGGGGCAGATGAAGTGGACATGCGCGTCGATGGCGCCGGCCGTGAGGATCCGCCCGTTGCCCGCGATGATCTCGGTCTCGGGGCCGACCACCAGGTCGGGGTGGACGCCGTCCATGGTGTCGGGGTTACCGGCCTTGCCGAGGGCGGTGATACGGCCGTCGCGGATGCCGATGTCGGCCTTGACGATGCCCCAGTGGTCCACGACGACGGCCCCGGTGATCACGGTGTCGGGGGTGCCGTCGGCGCGGGTGGCCCGGGACTGGCCCATGGACTCGCGGATGACCTTGCCCCCGCCGAAGACCGCCTCGTCCCCGGCGCGGCCGGGTCCGCCCGAGCGGTCCTCCTCGATCTCGATCAGCAGATCGGTGTCGGCGAGCCGGATGCGGTCGCCGGTGGTCGGTCCGAACAGGTCGGCGTAGGCGGCGCGGGAGATCTCAGCCATCGAGGGCACCTCCGGTCTCGCCGCGCAGCCCCGGCACGATCCGGGCGCCGGCGAGGGGCACGAGTTCGACGTCGACGGGGATGCCGGGCTCGAAGCGCACGGCGGTGCCGGCGGCGACATTCAGCCGCCGGCCGTGCGCGGCGACGCGGTCGAACTCCAGTCCGGGGTTGGCCTCGGCGAAGTGATAGTGGGAGCCGACCTGGACGGGCCGGTCGGCGGCGTTGAGGACGGTGAGCCGGGTGACGGCCCGGCCCTCGTTGACGCGCACGGGGTCGTCGGCGAAGAGGATCTCTCCGGGAATCATCGCGGCCCCCGTCAGATGATCGGCTCGTGCACGGTGACGAGTTTGGTGCCGTCCGGGAAGGTCGCCTCGACCTGTACGTCGTGGATCATCTCCGCGATGCCGTCCATGACGTCGTCCCTGGTGAGGAGCTTGCGGCCGGTGGACATCAGCTCGGCGACGGTACGGCCGTCGCGCGCGCCCTCCAGGATGTGCGAGGTGATGAGGGCGACCGCCTCAGGGTGGTTGAGCCGAAGACCGCGGGCCCTGCGCTTCTCGGCGACGTCGGCCGCCACATGGATGAGCAGCCGCTCTTGCTCGTGCGGGGTCAGTTGCACGTCCCACCTCACAGTCCTCGCTCCGGACCGTGCGGGGCCCGGGTGCCGCAGCCACCGCGACGGGAGTCAGGTGTAACACACGGACGAACAGGGACCGACCGTGCGCAATGGGGGCACAAAAACCCTCCGGTGGCATGGATCCGCAGGCTAGTTCGCCGGAGTTTCAACGACGTTAACCAGCCTTTGGGCGGCGCATGACCGCCCCATGGCACCGGCGATAACTGCGGGGCGGCCAGGGGCGGTTCAGGACACGCCCGGCCCCCGGTACTCCGCCGCGATGCCGAAGCGCTGGCGTTCGCGCGGAGCGGACGGCACCTCATGGACGGCGGACTCACGGATGCGCGAGACCGAGCTGGCCACCTGTTCCTCGCCCGGCTCGTCGGCGGCGTCGAGGGCCTCGAGGCGTGCCAGGTCGGCGGCCGAGACCAGCGCGGCCAGCGGCTTGCCGTGCCGGGTCACGACGACGCGCTCGGCGCCGTACACCACCCGGTTGATCAGGTCGGCGAGCTCAGCCCTGGCTTGCGTCACCGGAATCTCGTAGGCCATACCCCTAGTTTACGGGGCGTACAGGCATTCCATGTGAGCCCAGGAGGAGCGAAAAGGTCCAGGTCAGAGGTTCCGAATCCACTGTCCCACGCAGCGTCTGTGAGAGATCCGTGAGACGGCGGCGCCCAGCGGCTGTCACCCGCCGCGCGGTGCCTTGGTCCGGCACCCTTCACGGCGTGTTCGCGTCGATGATGGAGACGCACGCCACGCCGATGTTGAACGGGCGCTTTTCCGCACGGATTGGGCGCCGACTGTACGGCAGCGTGGTGGACGCTGTCCTCGTGATGGCTTCGATGGCCTACGACGACTAGCTTCTCAGTGAGCTTCTTCGAGTTGGCCACCGATCGGGTGATGGGCCATGAAGCGCAACGAGCGAGGTCCCCGGGCGGTTGATCGAGATGTCTGACGTCTCAATCACGCTGCTCGGGGGCCTCGTTGGTCATCCATTCTGCCGCACTCGACCTTCCCCATGCACTCGTGGAGTGGGTCACCATGCTGATCGTCACCCGTGAGGGCGACCGGCGCTGCAAGCTCCGTCCGTCCCAGCGCGCGGTGGTGGCACTGGTGTACCTACGCGAACCCACCATTCTCGCGAGGATCGCCGCCGGGTTCGGGATCAGCGAGTCCACGGCCCACGTCTACACCACCGCGGTCGTTGACCTGCTCGCCGAGCGTGCGCCGGGCCTGCTGAAGACGCTTCGCGAGCACGAACCCGACTTCGTCCTGCTCGACGGCACCCTTGCTGAGTGCGACCGGGTCGGCGACGGTCGGGCCAACTACTCCCACAAGCACCGCCGCCACGGGGTGAACGTCCAGGTCGTCACCGACCCCAGCGGCCGGCTGCTGTGGCTCTCGCCCGCCCTTCCCGGGCGCACGCACGACCTGACAGCCGCCCGCACTCACCGGATCATCCGGATCTGCGAGCGCCAGGGCGTCCCCATCCTGGCGGATCTTGCCTACCAGGGCGGCGGGCCCTGGCTGACCACGGGCATCAAACGCAAGCCGTTGCAGGAGCTCACGCCCACGGAGAAGACTCTGAACCGGGCGCTGGCAGCGGCACAGTCGCCAGTCGAACGCGGCGTCGCCCGCTTGAAGTCCTGGCGAATCTTCCGCAAGGCCCGGTGCAGTCCGAACCGCATGACGTCAATTGCCAAGGCTGTCCTCACTCTGGAGCGGCAACGCTGAAGAAGCTCATTCTTGGTCCGCGCAGAGCAGCGCCGGTCCGGCCTGGCTGGAGTGGTTAGACCTGCGTGAGCTGGAGGGGCAGGCGGCGTGGGCGTTCGCCTTGTATGTATAGCCAGAGGTCGTGGCACTATCGCGGCAGCGTCTAGAGAACGATCTAGAGATCGTGGCGCTACTGCACGCACACGGCGTAACTCCTTGCCAGCACTGACTCTCCGAACCCCTATCTGGCCCTAGACTTTTCCCTGCACCAGGAACTAGGCCGTGTCTCTTTGGTGGGCTCATCAGTTGATCGGATGTGTCTGTCCGATTAGTGATCACTGATGCGATGTGGGACCGGATCGCGCCGCTGATGCCGGCCGATCCGGTCCGCGGGCGACGGTGGGCCGACCACCGCCGAACGCTCGAGGCCATTGCATGGAAGTACCG
>NZ_MUNF01000551.1 GCF_002154555.1 Streptomyces murinus | reverse complement strand
GTGTCTGTCCGATTAGTGATCACTGATGCGATGTGGGACCGGATCGCGCCGCTGATGCCGGCCGATCCGGTCCGCGGGCGACGGTGGGCCGACCACCGCCGAACGCTCGAGGCCATTGCATGGAAGTACCGCACCAACTCGCCCTGGCGGGACCTCCCCGACGAGCTCGGTTCGTTCCAGACCGCTCACAAACGGCTCATCAGGTGGGCCGTCGACGGCACGTGGGAGAAGATCTTCGCCGCCGTCCTCGCGGCAGCGGACGCCGTCGACGACGTCGGCTGGACCGTGTCGGTCGACTCCACCGTCGTCCGGGCCCACCAGCACGCCGCCGGAGCACTCAAAAAGGGGCCGAAGGCCGCAACGAGCCGGCCGACCACGCACTCGGACGTTCCCGAGGCGGGCTGAGCACCAAGATCCACCTGGCCGCGGACGGTCATGCGCGGCCGCTGGCTCTGGCCGTCACCGCGGGCCAGGCCGGCGACGCTCCCGCCTTCGAGACCGTCATGGCACGTATCCGGGTGCCGAAAACCGGCCGCGGCCGACCACGGACCCGCCCCACGATGGTCCTGGCCGACCGCGCCTACTCGTCCCGCGCCATCCGCAGTCACCTGCGTCGTCGGCAGAT
>NZ_MUNF01000550.1 GCF_002154555.1 Streptomyces murinus | reverse complement strand
CGGCCGCTGCCCCCGCTGCGGCACGCCGTACTCCTTCCTGCCCCAACTGGCCCGGGGCGACCTGGTCGCCGGGCACTACCGGGTCCTCGGCTGCCTCGCGCGCGGCGGCCTCGGCTGGATCCATCTCGCCGAGGACACCCGCGCCGAGGGCCATCGCGTCGTCCTCAAGAGCCAGATCGACGCGGGCGGCGCGCTCGCCCGCCGTACCGCCGTCGAGGAGCGCCGCTCCCTCACCGACCTGCACCACCCGGACATCGTGCGGATCATCACGTACGCCGATCACCGGCCCCCGGGCGGGACGTCCACCGGCTACCTGGTCATGGACTACATCGGCGGCCGCTCCCTGCAACAGCTCTTCGACGCCGATGCCGACGACAAAGCGCGCGTCTTCCACGGCCGCCCCCGCCTCGACCATGTCCTCAGTTACGGCTGCAAGATCCTCGGCGCGCTGGAGTACATGCACGAACGGGGTCTGCTCTACTGCGACATGAAGCCCGCCAACGTCATCCACTTCGGGCGGGCCGTGAAGGTCATCGACCTCGGCGCGGTCCGCGCGATCGGCGACCGCGCGTCCGCGTATGTGTACACGGCGACGTTCGCGCCGCCGAAGGCGGAGATCGACCGGCGCGGCTGGCACGTCGACAGCGACCTCTACACCGTCGGCATGACCCTCCAGGCCCTGGCCCGCGACACCGAACCGGCCCGTGGGCTCACGCACGACTCCTTCCGCCGGCTCGTCGACCGCGCCACGCATCCCGAACCCCGGGCCCGGTTCCGGTCGGCCGCCGAGATGTCCCGCCAACTCTGGGAGGTACTGCGGGAGTTCCGCTCGCTCCAGTTCGGGGAGCAGCTGCCGGAGAGCTCCACCCGGTTCCGCGCCACCGGCGCCAGCCTGGACGCCGGGCTCGGCGCGATCCCCGCCCTGGACCACTGGACCGCCCGCACCGGCGAGCGCCCGGCCGAGCTGGACGTGTCCCCGCCCTCGCCCGCCGAGGTCGCGGGCGCCCTGCCGGAACCCGTCCCCGATCCCGCCGACGGCGCCGCCCTGGTCCTGGACACCTTCTCGCCCGACGCCCCCGACCAGGTGGCCCGGCAGTGGCCCCGCGACTCCCGCCTCGGCACCCCGGAGACCGCGCTGTGGCTGTGCCGCGCCTATCTCAGGGGCGGCGACCGGGACGCGGCCGCCGACTGGCTCGCCGAGGCCGAGACCCAGCTCGGCGAGCGCGCCGCCGCCCATGACTGGCGGATCGCCTGGCACCGGGGCGTCCTGCACCTCGGCAAGGGCGAGGTCGAGCCGGCCGGCGCCCGGTTCGAGGCCGTGTACCGGGCGCTGCCCGGCGAGTACGTGCCCAAGCTCGCCCTCGGCCACTGCGCCGAGCACGGCGCCCGCACCGCACGCGCCATGCGCTTCTACGAGGCCGTGTGGAAACGGGACAGCGCGCACACCGCCGCCGCCTTCGGGCTCGCCCGCGGCCATCTGGCCGGCGGCGACCGGGACGCCGCCGTCCGCGTCCTGGACGAGGTACCGGCCACCTCCCGCCACCACGACGCCGCCCGGGTCGCCGCCGTCCGCATCCGCGCCGGTGTCATCGGCGGACTGCCGCCCACCCCCGCCGATCTGGCCGACGCGGCCCGCCGGCTGCCCGAACTACGCCTGGACGGCGGCGCCGAGGACGGCGAGTCCCGGGCCCGGCTGGTCGCCGAGGTCCGCGAGAACACGCTGGCCTGCGGCGCCGGGGCCTGGCCGTCCGGGAGCCTGCTCGGACCCGGCGACGAGCGCGGCCTGCGCACCCTGCTCGAACACTCCTTCCGCCAGCTGGCCGCTCAGGCCCGCACCGCCCCGGAACACGGCCGGCTGCTCGATCTGGCCCACTCCGTACGGCCGTTGACCACCTTCTGAGGACGCCCATGACCCCCGCGGAGAGACACCGATGACCGTGGCCGAACAGATCGAGGTGACGCTGGAGGTCGGCCAGGAGAAGGACCTGGCCGCCGAGCCGTACACCCAAGGGGCGGGCGCGGAACGGGAGATGCACGCCATCCTGGAGATCGGGGTGCGCGGCCGCGGCGGTGCCGGGCTCGCCGGGGGACGGGCGCCGGGCGGCGGGCCCGCGCTCGCCGAGGTGCTGATCGTGGACACCTCCCGCTCCATGCTCTTCCCGCCCGCCAAGCTGCACGCGGCCAAGGACGCCACCGCGGCCGCCGTACGACTGCTGCCGGAGGGCACCGCCTTCGCCGTGCTCTCCGGCCACTTCCACGCCGCCGTCGTCCACCCAGGACCCGACCAGCCGGGGCTCGCCGTCGCGGGGCCTGGCGAACGCGCCGCCGCCGTACGGGCCGTACGCCTCCTCGACGCCGACGGCGGTACGGCGATCGGGACCTGGCTCGACCTCGCCCGCCGCCTGCTGAAGGACCACCCCGCGCCGGTCAAGCACGTCCTGCTGCTCACCGATGGCCGCAACGAGCACGACCACCGGGCCGCCATGACCCTGGAGACCGCGCTGGACGCCTGCGAGGGCCGCTTCGTCTGCGACGCCTGGGGCATCGGCGACGACTGGGACGCCGAACTGCTGCTGCGCATCACCCGACGGCTGCACGGCCGCGCCGGAGCCGTCCGCGAGGAGTCCGAACTGACCACCTCCTACGAGGAGTTGGTGACCGGACTGCTCGGCACGGCGGTCCCCGAGCTGCGCATCAGGCTCACCCCCACCCCCGGCACCGTCATCCGCCGGATGAAACAGGTCGTCCCCGGCGAACAGGAACTCCTGCCCGCCGAGGGCCCCGGACGCGGCACCGAGTACATCACCCGCGCCTGGGGCGAGGAGGTACGGCACTTCCAGGTGGTGCTGGCCGCCGACCCGACCGGCCGGGAGCGCGGCGAGGACCTCCAACTGGCCGCCGTCGAGGTCGTCGTACCCGACTTCGGGCATCCGGTACGGCTGCCCCGGCCCCGCCCCGTCCTGGTGCGCTGGACCGACAACCCGCTGGACGCCTCCCGGCGGCACCCCGGGGTGCACCGGCAGCAGCTGTACCACCAGGCGAGCGCCGCCGTCGCCCGCGCCTACCGGGCCTGGCTGCGCGGCAGTGACGGCCGCGCCGTCGCGGACCGCGAACTCGCCCGCGCCCTGCATCTGGCGGCCGACCTCGGCGACACCCAACTCCTCGACGCACTGCGCCGGATCGAGGACACCCCCGGCGGCGGCCGGATCCGCACCGGTCTGAAGGACGTCGACTGGCAGCACCTGATCCTCTCCAGCGCCATGACCACCCCGCCCCGCCATCCGGCCGCCGCCGGGGGTG